>JAEWGR010000092.1 GCA_023388195.1 Bacillota bacterium | reverse complement strand
TATTTTATCAGCCGCGGTGATGGTGATGCCGCCACCGCTGATGCTGGCGGGGGTAGTTCCATCATGGTTGTAAAGAACAGTAGTATTGCCGCTATAGTTATCAATTACAACATTGCCTGCACCGGTTGCTGTCATATCAATATACCCGGTTTTGTCAGTACCAGTGCTGCCAGTAAAGTATTTTATCTTACTGTTATCAGCGGTAGCGTTGGTATTGTGCCAAACAGCATCATCACTCAAATTCAAAGCGAAGTTCTCACCATTGTTATAACCGTTCCAGGCTGCGCCACTGGCCATTGATACATTCATTGTGCCCTTGGTATAGCCGGTCCAGTTAGCTCCGTTCGACATAAACAGGTTAACATTGCCTAATTGTCCTGGCGTTACGCCATAACCGGTAACATCGGTATAATCACCTTTCCAGTAGGAATCTGCCGTACTCAGGCCAATGCTGACCCTGCCCTTTGTACCCATACCGCCATTGGTAATAATATTGCCTTCAATAACGGTCTTGTTGTTCCCGGCGCCGATCACATTGCCGCTGGTGTCTTTGGCGACATTAACATTAACCGTACCGTAATTATTGGAAACAAATTCGCCGTAAGCACGGATAGCGCACATGGCCCCGTTAACAGCCTTGATGCTGCCGCCGCCAATATCAATTGTTGAGGCCACCGCGCTGACCGCTTCGTTGGCTCCTTTGCCGTCAGTGGTATCACCGTCGGCGATCACGTCCACCAGTCCGTCAATTATGATGCTGGATTCCTTGCCGCTGACCCCGTTCATGGCTTTAATAACCGCGCCATTGGCAGTTGACGTGGTATCGGCTCTTAAGGTAAGGACCTTGTCCCCGGGAATGTCACCACCGTTATGGATAACGATATGTCCGCCGCCGTTTACATACAGGGCGGCTGTTTGGCCGCCTTTCGTACTCTCGGCCTGAATGGTAATCTTGCCGGCATTATTAATCTCCACCTGGCCGTCGCCAATCGCTGTAATGCCGGTAGTATGGGTATCTGTAACCGTATTGATAATCAGTTCCTTATTATTCAGATTGATGCTGACAGATTTATCTGCCGTACTGCCGGATATGGCCGAACTGATTTGCGGCATCCAGGCACCGGCGGCAATCAAATGTTTGGCCGGTGTAAGCGTAGTTTTGTCTTTAGTAAACACATAGCTGCCGTTGTCTTTCCTTACGCCGGCAGTCACATATTCTGCATCTGCTGTCCTCTCGCCGGTAATAGCAGTTATAAAATTGATCTTATTCTGGGAATCCGGAATATCTACCGCTGGTGTATACTCATACTGCCCCTGGCCGCCCTCTTTGTAGGTAATGGTTTCCGTCCGGCTGGCCGACTGGGCTGTGAGTCCTTCGGCAATTTCCACCTTCCCTGTCAGTTGCTTTTCTGTCTGGTAACCGCTGTAGTAAAGCTTGTTGGACAGAGCATTCAGCGTTTCGCTGACCTTATTTTTATCAGCTGCTGCTGACGAAGTTGTATTCAGTCCGCCGTTATCTGTCCGCAGCGTGATAAAAGAATCAGCCCCGGCACTGGTGATCCGGATATCTCCCCCTTTGATCGTTGTCGGGTTGTCTGTGTCATGATCGTACCACACGCTGGTATGGCCGCTATACTGATCAATGGTGATATCACGGCTGTCTTTCTGATAAATATACCCCTGCCCGCCGGCAGAAGCACCGCCGGCCAGGCGCGCGAGATGGCTGCCATTGAAAGTTTTTAGCAGATCCGATGTCCCGGATTGCACTTCATTTGTCCATACCGCTCCGTTCTGCAGATACAAATTGAAGGTTCCTGCGTCGTGGGCGGTAAAGCCGCCTGTGCCGTAATCACTCTTGTCGGAGACATAGGTAGCTGCACCGGTCCAGAAAGAGTTCTTGTCCGTAAGGGCCACATTCAGAATCCCTTTGTTATCGAAATCAATCAGTTGCCCGCCACTGTATTCTACTACCTTTTGGCCGTACTCCCGGGTTACATAGAGGTCGCCGGTCAGCTTGGTTGTTCTTGTTCCAGCCATATTCTCGTTCATATTGATGTTAATAGTGCCCTTATCGGCCCTGGCCGCGAAGTACTGCTTGGTATGATCCGCATCCTCGGCTGCCGTAATGGTGCCGCCGCCTACAGAAATTTCGGTATTGGCCCCGATGGTATACAGACCGCTGCCTTTGATGCCGGTGATGTCCACCGTATCATTAACGATCACTTTGGAGGAGTCGGCCGTCACCCTGATGCCGGCGGCGTTTATGCCGTTCCCGCGGGCCCGCACGGCAGTGATATTTTTGATCGTAAGCGGCCCATTGATGATAACCTCGCTGTTCGGGCCGCCGCCGGCGCTGCCGGCACCCTGGATATTGATCCCGGTAACGCTGTCGCCTTTGGTATATATACCGTCAATCTCAACCGGGCCGGCAATGGTCAGGTGTGAATTGCCGCTGACGTAGATCCCGTTTGCCGCCCGCGTATCACTATCATGGGCAGCATGGATGACCAGCTTCTTATCGGTATTGGCATTTTTGATTTCCATATATTGATTTGTGCCGGCATACAGTCCGGCCAGTATGGCTTCGTCGCCACCGGCATTTAATGTCAAGTTATGTCCGTTAAGATCAACTACCATGGGATTGCTTTTGGAGGTATTGGCATCACTGTACAGGGCAGTAACAATCAGACTGCTGGACGGTCCCTGGGCATTTTTGGTCATTGCTTCGGCAAGGCGGTCTTCTGTCAGAACGATGCTCTTGGTAATAGCTCCTTTTTCCTGTTCAACAGCCGGGGTGAACGCATACTGTCCCTGACCGCCTGTTTTGTAGGTGATGCTTTCCGTCCGGCTGGCCGACTGGGCTGTAAGCCCTTCGGCGATTTCCACCTTCCCTGTCAGATTGCCCTCCGTATTATAGCCGGTGTAGTAAAGTTTGTTGGCCAGGGCATTGAGTGTTTCACTGACTTTGTTTTTATCCGCCGCGGCCGTCGAAGAGGTGTTCAGCCCGCCGTTGTCTGTCCGCAGGGTGATCTGCGATCCTGTCGCCGCACTGGTGATCCGGAGATTGCCACCTTTGATATTTGTCGGGTTTGCCGCCTCGTGGTCGTACCAGACGCTGGCATAGCCGCTGTATTTATCAATGGTGATGTCATTGCTGTCCTGCTGATAGATATAGCCCTGTCCCCCGGCGGAAGAGCCGCCGGTCAAATTACTGATGCGGCTGCCGTCAAAAACAAGCATGGAGGAGGTCGCCCTATTGGTCCAGGTCCCCCCGTTTTTTAAGTATAGATTGACCGCACCGCCGTCATGGTTGTCCACCACACCGGTAAGGGCGGAACGGGCACTGCCTAAGCCCAGATTTACCTTGCCGTCTGCCAGAACATAGATTTGGCCTGACACGGCCACGTCTTTGCCGTTCACAGCTGTACCGCCGTCATTCATACCCATGTTAAAGGTGCCGGCACCAATACTTAATGCTTTAAAATCGTCGGTCGTGCTCTCCGGCGTGATAATGCTGCCGCCGCCAATTGTGACCTTATTGTTCTTGCTGCCCCGCATATCTACGCCGGTGCCCTTAACGGCAATATCAGCATTACCGGTAACGCTCAATTCCGCCCCGGTGGTGTCATAGATGTAGATACCCTTTGCCTGCCAGACCGGCGTGCCATATCCCCCTTTGCTGGCTGAGATAACACCGTAGGCCTCGTTCCCGGTGCCGGTTCCTTTCATCGTCAGGTCGCCTTGAATAGTCAGTTTGGAACCACCGTTATACAGATAAATTCCGGTTGCCGACCCGGACCCGGTATGACGGGCTTGAATAGAGACATTACCTGTAATATCGCCCCGGCCTCCATCGTTAAGGAAAATACCGTTGGCCGTCTGTCCGGCCGATGTACTGACAATATGTACATCCTTTGCTGTCAGATTTAGTTTTTTGTTTGAGTAGATGCCGATCGCCTGGTTGGAACTGCCGGTACTGGCAGCTGTGATTCCCAGCGTTTTATCTGCGGCATTGACCGTGATGTCATTGCCGTTGCCCAGGATACCGGCGACTGCTTTGTAATAACCGATGTTGCCGGCCGTGACGTCACCGTCATCTGTGGTAATGCTGCTGTCCTTGGTAAAAGTATAGGCATTGTCCTTCAATACGCCGCCCGCTTCATATTCAATATCCTGATTTTTCACCCCGGTTAACGTCGAGGTAAATTCAGTCTTCGTCTGCCCCACAGGCGGCTCGGGCGCTCCGGTGCCGTAGCTTCCCTTGCCGCTTGCGCTGTCAAAGGCTACAGTGCCTGTGAATTTTGCCGCCGACTGCGCCGTCAGCCCTTCGGCTATTTCCACCTTGCCGTCAAGATACCGTTCCCCGTTTTTATAATTGGTATAGGTCAATTTGCCGGCTAAGGCATTCAATACATTGCTTACCACACCGGTATCCTCTATGTTGATACCGGTATTATCTGTTCGCAGCGTCATAACCGCGTTTTGTCCGCCGGTTTGTGCAGCTGAGGTGATTGTTATGCCGCCGCCCTGGATTTTTGTTGGGTCAGACGTGTCATGCGCATAAATGGCCAGCAGGTTGCCGCTATATTTATCGATGGTGATACCTTTGTCGTTTTCCGGGAAGATCACACCTCTGCCGGCACCGCTGCTGCCGCCGTACAGGTTAGTAATATGGCTGGCGCCATTGGAGCCAATATCCTCATTGTCGTCACCATAACGGGTGTTTTGCGCCTTGTCCGTCCAGGTTGCACCGTTCTGCAGCCACATATTGACGGTGCCGCCATTATCCACGATGCCTTTTAAATAAGAATTTGCCGTAGTCAGGCCAACATTGATCATGCCGGTTTTGAGCGCAAAAATATCACCATCCAGCTGTACAGCCTCTGTACCTGGAAGGTTACCGGCGTTGCCTGTATTCATATTTATAGTTCCAAGATAGGAAGCTAGCGCATAATATCCGTAATTTTTACCGGTCGGTACGGCGATATGCCCGCCGTCAACCGTTATTTTACTGTCCTTGGCAACGGTGGCAATACCATTACCGTAAACAGTAAGGTCTACTTTACCGTTCACATCAATTTCACTGTTGTTAACAGAAGTATATAAGCCGGCCGAATTAAAACGGGAATACACATTTTGGGAATTTAAGGGTACGCCCCAGCTGCCGTCAGTACCGGCAATCGTTACATCGCCATTGATGGTAATTGTCGATTTAGTAGAAGCGTCTGCGCTGGCTTCCCCCCAGCGGTCTTTCTTGGTAACAGCAATGCCGTTACCGCCCTGTCCGCCCGCCATAGTAATATGTACCGGGGCATTAATGGTAATATTGCTGGCAGCATCTTTAGCAGCGTCATTCCAAATCGCGTTGGTCACCATTTCGCCATTTGCGTAAGTGGCTGTATTAATATTGAGCTGTCCCGCATTGACCGTAACATTCTTACCGTTGCCGGCATAAATGCCGGTAGGATTACCGGCGTTATTCTCTACATTCAGCGTCAAGGCGTGGCTGCCCGCATCTACTGTGATATCCTGGCCGTAACGGGCAAAGACCGCTGCCAGGATATTGGTTTTGTAATCGCCTGCGGCACTAGTACCCAGGCCGAGAACGGTATCCTGGTTGAATTTGTAGTTTTTAAAATCGGTGGTAACGCCTTTGGTCTGATATTCGGTATCTGTGTATTCAGTGCCGGTGCCGTTATTATATTGCTGAAGCCCCATGATCCGGGTGGTATAGTCCGGTGTGCCGCTGATCGCGTTGGTGCCATTGGCAGAAGCATCCGTTGTAGGCAGAATGATGTTTTTGGAAAGCGTTATCTCAGGCGAAGTTAAGCCCTCGTTCACCTTTAGCTGCAGGGTTTTATTGTTGCCGCCGGCAACGGTGTCAGGGGTAATGAAAGCAAAGCCCCAGGAGTTAAACTGACTGAGTCCTTCTTTAGTCGCAAACTGGGAAGCGGCAAATTCCAAAGGCTTCGTGCTGCCGTCCTGATAAACTTGCAGCTTGTTGCCGGCCTGGAACCACAGACGCCGCGGATTGGATTCGACTTCTATATCCCAATTGAAGCCGGGCCAATCGTTAATTTCGATTACTTTTTCCCAGGCTGCAGGATTATCTGCCAGCAGATTGGTCACCGTTGTTTTATAAATGTTGCCGATAATGCCGCCATAACTTGCATCATAATAGCCGCCAAAAACGTAGGCCGTACCGTCATTGGTAATCGCCATATCCCGGTACTCGCCTTTTACGCCTGTGGGAATAGAAATTTTATGGGAAGAATTCAGGATGCCGTCATTAACATTCACGGCGTGGATGGCTGTCTCCGCATTGGGGTAGCCCATTTGCTGATAGCCGCCGGTGGAACAGGTAAAGATCGTATCATTAAAAGCATGCATATTAAAAGTGTTCTTGCCAATGCGCTTCGTATCCACAGGTACCAGACTGCCGGCATTTTTTATTGCATATTGCAGCAAATAGCCGTCATCATACTTATCATAGCCCCCATCAAGGTTTACACTGGTGATAACATAAAGACAGTTATCTTTTACCACCATCCCTTCGCCATGAAAAGTGGTTTGATCACCATATGAGATGTGGCTTACCTTGGCGGCATCTGCTTTTAAACTGCGATGCTCGCTCTCGGTCAAGGTGGCTTTGCTTAAATTGGCCACAGCAATATTGCCAAAATCATAGTCTGTTGCATAGAGATAATCGCCAGAAGTTGCAGCCGCATGAATATTGGGCACACTGGGCAATTCGCCGGTCCTTACATAGTCAACCCAGTTTGTTTTTACCGGGTTAATAACGGTGACTGCCTTCAGCTCGGTTGTGCTGTAGGTATACTGCCGCAGCAGCACCAGGCTTTGCCCATTGTAGTTAATGGTAAATACGGAGGGGTCCCGGTTGAGATCGTCAATTTTCATACCTGCCGACGCAGGGTCAATATAAGCCGTGACCCTGGAGCCGCTTAAGGAACCCAGTTGACTGTTATGAAAATCTGACGGTACTACAGTGGCCAGCTCGGCCCCCAGCACCTGGTTGCTGCTGAGCAAACAGCTCAGTAAGACAGCTGCCGCTAAATTCTTTTTGGTATAGCGCTTTTTATTACGACGCACCACTTGACACTCCTTTCGTTTCTGTCTTGCTGAGATTAAAACTCATAACGTACTGTGGCATAATAAGTCCTGCCCTGAATAGGAAACTCCGGATTGATATAGCCAGCTACTGTAAAAGCTGTCGGACTGTAAATCTTCATTTTGGAACCTTTATCAAAAATATCATTACAGCCGAAGGTTACTTGCAGAACCGTATTGGGTTTCCATTTAATTCCGGCATCCACCGTGGCTAATGACTCTACCGGCCTGCCGGATAGGTAAGATTCTTCGCCGCCACGCTTGTCTTTGGAATAATCCGTAAAATATTCGTCGACATATTTGACTTGGCCGAATACGGCCAACTGGGCGGTGGGGTGATAGGTCAAACGGGCGGAACCCTCCCATTCCGGCGCATAAGTTGGCCAAACATCACGCCAGGGACCGATTACGCCGTAATCGGCAAAAGTGCTGTTGCGCCGCTGTAACACGACCTTAGTATAAGTGGCCTGCAGGTCGAAGGACACCTTCCGCCAGTTCAGACCGCTCTGCACCTCTACCCCGTGCGCTTTGCCGCGGTTGTCATTAAAGTAGGACCAAAAATCCAGCCCCCGGCGCGCTAACTGCAGCATATTATCAGAATCCCGCCAGAAATAGGTCAGCGTTAGGTTGGCATCAGCGTTTAGCGCTTTGCCATCCAGCAATGCGCTGATATCAAACTGTTTGCCTTCTTCCGGCAAAGGGAAAGCCGTGCCGTTAGCATCGGCGCCGCGCGGCGGTGGCAGGATACCGGCGCCGTCACCTGCAATTTCATATAGGTTTAGTAACCGGTAATAGGTGCCGCCGGTCATACGCAGGGTAAAATTGTCGGCAAACTTTTTTTTCAAAGCCAGTTGCCAGGTAGCCTTGCCGTCAGTTTGGTCATCCTCTTTGCCAAACCATTGATGTGGATCGTCTTGCTGCATACGGGTACTGCGCCCCAGTATTTGGGATTGATTGTAGCGGCCGCTTGCCGTCAGCCATAAGGTTTCTGCTTTGTCCATGGTAACGGTGTCCTGAATTTGGACATTCAGCAGGTTTTGTTTGTAATAATTGCGGAAGCGGGCCATCAGACTATCTACTGACTGGCCGGTGCTATCTTTGGAATAATCATCCATGAGGGAGCCGCGAACCCTCATTCTCTCACTGGAAAAGTTCGTTTGAAACTCAAGCAGTTGACGGTCTGTCAATTTATAGCTGCCGTCCAGTTGGGCATTGTATTTGTTGGACTTATAGTTGCTCCACATCCGCATAGGAATTTTCCAATTGGGCGAGGTATTCAGATCATAGGCCTTTTCCGTATTGTATTTCTTATCCTGATGCAGATAGTCGAGCATCCAGCTCCATTCCAGTTTTCCTGCCGTATCCCGCCGCTGCACTAAAAATTCCTTGGCATCGAGTACCTGCTTGCGGCTTTCCGCATAGTAGACATCCTTGGCGTCTACTAAACTGCCCGGCTCCACCGCGGTACCAGTACCTTCAACCCATAAACTGTCCGGCAAATGACGGTTAATCTTCTTCCAGCTGCTTTTAATCATCCAGTTGTCATCCTGCCACTTGATTAGCGCATCAGTATTTTTGTAATCGTTATACCGCCGGTGCCGTTCATCCGCTTCCAATTGTTGTACTTTCTTTTTCCATTCCGGCAGTTTTTGGCTTTTATCAGCTATATCGGGATTCGTATCAGGGTCGGCTTTTGTGACAGCAGTTGCAGCCGAGGCCTGGGCATAATCCCGATAGACCTCCTCTTTGGCTGCTGTATCAGTGTTTTTCCAATAGTTGTTAAAATCGGATGCATTGGCGAATCTTTGTGACCATTTCTCAGTATCCTTGATTGCTGCCCAAAGGTTTGTCGCTTTTTGCACTGGAGCGGCTTCATAGTTTCCTTCATAAGCCCTGCTGTAAAAGCTATCCTGACCAGGCGTACTGTCCCGGACAAAATTCAGCCATTGATCGGTATTGGCTTTAAAAGTTTCTTTTTCTGTTGCCGTTAAGCTGACATTATATCGCTTAGTCGCATTATCAATCATATCGCCGTTGAAATTGTCAATTTCCGCCTGATAACCGTCACGCATTTTAACGGCATAAGGCAGATAGCGCTCCGCGGCATAGTTTTTATAGGGAAAATCACCGTCGCTCTGCTCCCGGTTCAACCCCACCATTAAGCTGCCGTTTCCCACCGGCGCATCCATCTGCAGGGAATAGGTTGCCCCGCCATAAGCGGCACGTCCTACCTCGGCAGACACATTGGCTCGAGTAGGCCGTTTTGTTACTATATTGATGACACCCCCCATATATGTACCGCCAAAGCGGCTGGGAATATAGCCGCGGTACACTTCAATGCGTTCGACATTTTTAACCGGTATTGTCGAAATGTCCACAGCGGCATCGCCGCCGAGATTGGTAAGCACACCGTCGATAAAGATACCGACCTGTGCGGCAGTTGACCCCCGGATGCTGACTGTAGTATATTGCCCTTTGCCGCTCACCTCGCGAACGTGAACGCCGGGGACATTTTTCAGTAAGTCAGGCAGGGTTTTCTGCTCACCTTTATAGTCATCAGGGCGGATAACTGTGACTGAACCCGGCGATAATTTGCTTTCCCAGTCAGGTCTTTTTGCTTCAACGGTAACCTCTGCCAAGGAAAATTCCGGATTATCCGCATTCGTACTTTCCTCGGCTGCTGCTGTCTGGATACCCACACCCAAAGAGATTGCCACTGCTAATGCCAAGCCCAGCTTTTGGCCAGGATTTGCGATAGAATCCGGTTTACTTTTTTTCATAGATATCTCTCCATCAAACATTCTTTACGATATCTCAAGAGCAGTACAGCCATATCCGGGGGTTCCTTTTTTCAGACCGAACACCTTCAATAGCCAAGCCCTGTTCATAAGGTGGGCAAGCGCAGGCAGGGGGTTAATTTCGCAATAAAAAAACTCCCGGTGAGGGAGCTTGTACGATAACCAACTAAAATCTATTCTTGGCTTTGCGTAATCTCCTCCCTGTCACTCGCAGGTAAAAATGGTGATTGTCGGATAGGCAGTTCTCCTGACTCCGGTTCATTGCTCCCACGCCTTCCCAAAACAATTGTTCAGTGACGTCTTGTGGGTTACTCCCCGTTACAGTGGCGGGACCGTGTTGGTTTTTAACCAACTTCCCTATTAAGCCCTTAAGGCACCTATCCCTGGGATTATGCTGTTTTATTTAAATTCCATTAAACTCTCCTAAGTATAGCTTAGGCCTAAAACTCCGTAAATCCCTCATTTGCGTGACTTTTTCCAATTTTCAATGATATGAGGTAACCCTAAGGTAAAAAAATTTGCAGGGACGAAAGGCTTCACATCTTCTCAACATAATCCGTATAATACAATAACCCGCACAATAAGGTGGTGATAATATTGGTTATTGATTTTGACGAGCGGATGTTTAGAATTGAAGTCAAGCGAATTGTTCGGCCATTGGGTTTAAATAAGCGACAGGTTGAACAAATTGTCGATCAGGCATTAACAGCCATTCGTAATGCAAGTACTCCGGTAAAAATGTAATTCACATTATATAACTGCCCTTTTGTGGCAGTCTTTTTTATCTTGTAGAAATTTCTGTCGCTGGATAATATACCTATATTTCCTCTCCCATATAAAATGCCGCCCATTGCTGGACGGCGTTTTTTCATATATAACAGATATTACCATCGAAATATTTACCACCAATCTCCAGGCTGTCTGTGTACTGCCACATATAACCCTTAATATCATCATTTGTACTCCATTGCGCATTCCATACGGCGCAGCCAAGACTGCGCCAGTCAATATAATCTGTGAGCCAGGAGTATGAGGCGTAAATGCCGCAATCAAGACCAATATTGCAAATAAACGCCTTGCACATGGCCGTTATCGTGGTTTTGTCAAAAGTAAAACCTTTTCTTAACTTATAGCCGTCCGCATCTTCCATGTCAAAGAATACCGGCATTTCAAGCAGCACACCCGCATCGGCAATAGTTTCCTGGCAATGAATTGCTTCCTGGATTGCATCGGCTGTAGACAGCGCGTAGGAGTAATGATAGGCGCCAACCTTAAGGCCTGCGGCTTTGGCACCGGTTACGTTTTTAATAAACATGTTGTCAATCGATTCCAGGCCGTAAGAACTGCGAATAATCACGAACTCAATCCCGGCATTTGCTACTGTCCTCCAGTCAACTGTCCCATTGTGATAAGAGACGTCAATACCCTTTATCATTTTAATCCCCCCTAATTTCATCTTGACAGACGCCGCGGTGGATCTAAATTTTGCAACCCGGCGTCTCTAAGTTTCTCTACTATACATATACCTGCGACTGCCGCCAAATAGTACCAGGTAGATTTTAAAATTATATGCGAGTGGAGGAGAACGGAAGCTGTATGGGAAACCAATGTACTAGTCGGTACGTTCTTTGATAGCCATTCGACTCTGATGTTGGTTGTGCCCGCCTTCGTCAAGTTGCTGGAACTCAGTGGGGCAGTAAAAAGTATATGAATGTGAAACACTTAGAAACTACCGACCTTGAGTTGGGTTTTAGTGCTGACTGATTTTTAGTTAATTACTATGGATCTTGTCAGTAACCTGTATTATTCCTATTGAGAATATTGCGATTTCATAAATATAATTTAATAAAAAATGAGCTACTCGATTAATTCAAATAGCTCATTTACTATACAATTCAATTTTCATACTGATTCTTAAAGCCATTTCCAAGTCAGTTGTATCTTTTGCTTTTCATCTGTTGTAAATCTAACTTTGACTAACTCCTAAAAAAGCAGAAAATTCCATTTGGATCATTCTAATTTATATCATTAGGACTTTAATTTGTTTGTAAGCATTATTTTCTCTCAGCGAATCAATTGACCTTTGACCACTTATCGAGATCGACTTTCGCCTTGCCGCCGCCTCCACCCGCAAGGCCCAGGGCTGCCATAACACTGCTGTTATATTGTACTGCAGAGGACTCTTTTATATATAAACCACCGTTAGTATAAAAGCCAGCGGTTTTTACACGAGGCCCACTTAGTGTTGAATCACCCGAATTAGAAATAAACACTGTGTTGCTTGCATTAACATTATTATCTACAACTATTTGCTTCTTAGTTAAGACCATAGCAGCAGCGCCACCCATGGCAAAATCATTTGTGAATTTAAGTCCACCATCTGTATATATTTTTGTTATTCCTTTTGGTAGGCTTTTGTTAATGATAAATTTATTATCAAAAAGTACAGCTTGGTCGGCGGTGCTGCCAGCATAAATCATAATGTTATCACTCTGCACAAAGCTACTACTAGTGTCACTACTTGTAAACTTTACTGTACCGCCGGCATAAATATTTAACTGTGCGTTATTTGAACTATTGGAAACCACAATAGAGCTACTGTTATCAACAAGTACATTACCTTTTACATAAATATTTAATGTGCTATCGCCGATAATTGATGCGTTAGTGGTTAAATGTAAGTCTCCGTTAATATATAAATTTACCGGGGTATTGTTGGTCATTGTGAGTTTTGTAGTCCCACTTAAGGTATATGATTTACCGAAATAATATGATGGCTGAGTAAATGTAAATGCTCCATTCCAATACTCAGAGCCCCCTGAATTCGTGACCGGTAAGGTCGGAAATTTATTGGCATCGGCAGGAATGTTTTTAAAAGTAGGCATGGTTATGGTTAATGTGCCAATTTCATCTAGTTTTCTTAAAATATACCAGGGATTAGGAGCTTTAGGATTAGGATAGTACATATAACTTGGTTTATTTACTGTATCGATGATACTCGCCAATATATTTTGCCCCATATCTACCCTAACAGAACTCCCTTTTAAACCTATCCCACCCTCAACTGCTGGTACTGGATTAGATCCTCCGTAAATATCAAATTTTTCATTGGCAAACACTGCGTACTTGCCAAATATTTCTCCGCTTGCATTGGCATTACTACCACCGCCGGCAGTCATTTGAATTCCAATGCTAACGGTTTTTCTCACGTCGCCCACAAATCCTGTGGAAGTAATAGTATAATGACCCGAAGCAGGGGCGACACCATCTACTACAGGGGGATTTATAGTAACAATGTATGCTTTAGAGGTTCCATCTTGGAAGTTATTTCGGGTTGTTCCGTTTGCCCATGCCCAGTCAGTTCTACTTTGACTAAACCCAACTAATGCACGCTTTGCTCCGGCTTCCGCTACATACTGTGCTTCAACAACGCCTTGATTCATTCGCGTGCTTCCCATTTCTGCCGATACCATCGGTAGTAAACCACCTATTACAATTGTCATAAATAACATCGCCATTATACCGATAACAGCAGCCGACCCACGTTGATTATATAGTATTTGCATGCTACCCACCTCTATTATAAATTTGACACGTATACAACCGTTTCTATTGTTGTGGAAGGACTATTCCTGTAAGATCCATCATTTATTGTAATAGTAACTATTATTGCATTAGCCAGTGCCCCATCTCTTGCAAAACTTGTGTTTTCAGTCATTCCATTGGCAAGTACTGTTCGTGTTATTCTATTAATTATAATTGTCTTAGTTCTATCATCAAACTCAATAGTGCCAGTTACACCACCAATGGTGTATGTGATCCTCCGTTCTGGCAATTGGCTTTCTGGGAATACCGGAAAAGTTACAGTATCTGCATATCTTAATTCGTCGGATATCTGATTCATGGTATTCCGTATAATCATTTTGTTGTGTGTGACAGCCATGTTATATTGGTATGTTTTATAGGCCATATTTAACATTTGAAAAGCGACTGACACTAATATAACCATGATTAACATGCCGACTAAAAGCTCAATCAAAGTGAAACCATCGTTTTTAAGTTTCATGGTTCTACTAAGTAGTAATAACCCATCATCGATAGATGCTTGGTTTGCCCACCCTCTTGCCAGTTAACAGTGACCTGTACTGGCCTCAGAAATGTATTGAGCCCTATAGTGCTTGTAACAGTCGTAACAGGTTCTTCTTCTGTAATTATTGTATATTGGATTGATCCGTTCGTTACTGTAGACTGTGGAGTTATATTTATTGCGGCTTTCCCATCATATTGTTTAAGCCTTTCCAGTTCTCTTTGTGCAAGATAGGTTGCATAAGTATTGGTGTTAGAATCCACGCTTGCATGGGTTGACTGGGTATATGCGGCCATAAGGGCGCATAAAGCAGTGGCAATAATAACCATCCCCAGCAGAGAGTCGATTAATATCCATCCGCTTTGGTTTCTGATGTATTTAAACATGAACCTTCGGCCTCCCTAGCTGTTTTTTCATGTTGCACTCTTGCGTTATAATACCGGTATGTTTTAATGGCATTATGTACAAATTCCAAACCAAATAAAGGGAACAGAAAAAAGCTAAAACCAATGGGCAGATCATAACGAAGAATATAGATATAAGCGAATATAGAAAAATAAAAGAAGCATTTTCCTAGAGATAAATAGAGTTCCGAACTCAAGAGCTGCCTATGCTTATTGTCAGCATAAATACAAAGCGGAATCAAAGAAAAAATTAGAATTGCGGTAAAGATAAATAAGAAATCAGTCAACCTAACCACGCTCCTTTTCCCTGCTTATTCTGTACATAATATGAAAACTCCTTTGTGTTAAATTAAATTTACAATGTATCCCATACTAATTTTAATTTATTATATTCTGTTGTAAAACAAAAAAGCCTTGGAATATTCCCGCAGCATTAACTTGGTGGTTAAAAACATAATCTAACAATTATTGGCCCGCATATATTCCGGTATTTGAGCAGCAGTTATCTTTTGAAAGCTGGTGTGAAATTAGCTGTCGTTAGTGCAACAATGCAGGGGATTTTATAAACTTAAAACCAGAAAATTACAAAGAACAAGCTAATTAAAGCCTGTTCTTTGTAGGTGCCTACTGTTGCTATTTGTCCCTTATAAGTCCACCTAGAGGACAACTCAGAGGATAACTTAACATAAATAAAAAAACACGCAAGTCCTGAGACCCGCGTGTTTACTGTCTTTATTTGGTCGGAGCGACACGACTTGAACGTGCGGCCTCTACCACCCCAAGGTAGCGCTCTACCAAGCTGAGCTACGCCCCGACATCCGTCTGCCAAGATTTACATCATTATGTGCCTGACTGACAAAGTCTATTTTACTCAATTTCCCGGCAGTTGTCAATACCTATATTTAATATTTTATGGAAACTGCAGATTATATATGTTGTTTGTAAAATGATTAAATAATAACAGCACCTTGGCCATCAATATCCAAAACTTGGTATCTTGCTGATACTTTATGGATATTAAAGGCTTTAACCATGGCTTTGCCGACCTCGTCGGCATTGTCGGCCGTAAATGCCAGTAAACACGGCCCGGCACCACTCAGTGCTGCTCCCAAGGCACCCGTTTGGCGGGCGGTGGCCAGTACTTGAGCCATACCGGGAATAAGCTGCTCACGGTATGGTTGGTGCAGCCTGTCTTCCAGGGCGTGGATCAGCAATTTCAGTTCACCGGTACACAGGGCACCGATTAAGAGCGCCGTCCGGCTGACATTAAACACTGCATCGGCAAATGGTACTGAATCAGGCAGCACCTTACGGGCAGCCTTGGTAGACAGATTAAATTCAGGGATTACGGCCACCATCGAAAATGCCTTAGGGGGCTGGAGGCGCAAATATTTAGCACTGCCACTGTCCATAATACTGACGGTAATACCGCCAAAGATGGCCGGGGCAACGTTGTCCGGATGGCCTTCAATCGCAGTAGCCATATCCAGGAGATCCTCTTTGGTAAGGGTGTTGCCGGTTAGTTCGTTGGCCGCCACTAAGCCGCCAACGATGGCTGCCGCACTGCTGCCCAATCCCCGCGCGAGGGGAATATGGTTAATCATTTTTAGATGGATACCGCTCAGTGTGCAACCGGTTTTAGCGAGTACCATTTGAATGGCCTTTACGGCAACATTGGAGCCATCAGCCGGAATGGCCCCGGCTCCCTCGCCAATTACATCCAGCGATATATTACTTTGATCGTCTAAGGTAAGTTCCAGATCATTATATATTGTACATGCTATGCCAACAGCGTCAAATCCCGGACCGCAGTTGGCGGTTGTGCCCGGCACACGGACTTTAACTGTATTTGCCATGGTATCGCCACCTTTTGACCCTATGAAATTTCTGCTGCTTCCACTCTGATTACATTGCCTATTTTGCTTACAACCGACATGCCAAGCAAGGTGTTTATGGCCAGACGGATATTTTCATCAGTAACCCGGTAAGTGATCAAGACCAGCTCTGTGGAGCGTTCGACTTTACGTTTCTGAATAACTGAATGCAGGCTGACCTGCTGGGCGCCAAAGGCCCCGGCAATCGCCGCCAGTACACCGGGTTTGTCTTCGACCAGCAAGCGGATGTAATAAGGTGATTCGGTCTTACTGACAGGATAAATCGGTTTTTGTTCAAAGCAGGTGCATAATATTCTGCTGCTGACATCATGACGGATATCACGGGCCACATCAATAATGTCGGCGGTAACCGCGCTGGCTGTCGGCATTTCACCGGCGCCGCGTCCGTAGAACATGGTTTCGCCTACGGCATCACCCTTAACAAATATAGCATTAAAAACATCATTGACTGCAGCCAACGGATGGCTCATCGGCAGGAAGGCCGGGTGTACCCTGACGTTAATACCGCGCTCATCCTGTTTGGCAATCGCCAGTAACTTGATGATAAAGCCAAGCTCCCGGGCGTATTCGATGTCTTCGATTGCAATATTGGTTATCCCTTCAACATGGACATCATCAAGCGTAACCCTGGCACCAAAGCCAATGGATGCCAGGATGGCAAGTTTGCGGGCTGCATCAAACCCACCGACATCAGCCGTCGGATCAGACTCTGCATAGCCTTTGGCCTGCGCCTCGGCCAGTACGTCGGCGTAATCCATTTTTTCATTGGTCATCTTCGTCAGCATATAATTGGTGGTGCCGTTAACAATGCCCATAATTTCGGTAATCTGATTTGCTGCCAGACATTGTTTAAGAGGACGAATAATAGGAATGCCGCCGCCTACGCTGGCTTCAAACAAAAAATCCGTATGATGAGCCTCAGCCGCTGCGAACAACTCGCGGCCATATTTGGCGACAACATCCTTATTCGCCGTTACAACATGCTTTCCGGCTTGCAGTGCTGCCAGCATATAGTCTTTAGACGGTGTTTCACCACCCATAATTTCGGCAACAATCATTATTTCCGGATCGTTTAGTATCTCATCGAAATCTGTGACTAATTCAGCCTCTGTTTTCACATTTCTGGCTTTGTCGGGGTTTTTTACAAGTATCTTTTTTATAACTACCGGCGCACCCACTTTTTGCTCAATACTGTGGGCATTATTTGCTAATATTTTAACAACACCCGTGCCGACTGTCCCCATTCCCAATAAAGCAATTTGAATGGCATTCATAGTTTTCCTCCTAAGCCTGCCCCAAAACTTCCAGCCTCTTTACCCCATCTACCATTCTTAATTTGTCAAGCATAGCTTCCAGATCAATTGCCAGATCAGCTGTTTCAATTGATATGGTGGCATTGGCTACTCCTTGCAGCGGGATACCCTGATTAATTGTCAGTACACTGCCGTGCTCATTGGCAATTGTGTTTAAAACACGGGAAAGCACCCCTGATTTGTGCTCAAGCAATAAAGCCAGAGTAACAATTTTTTCTTTGCTGGCTTCATAAAACGGAAAAACATAGTCCTTATATTTATAATAGGCACTACGGCTTAGTTCCATTTTTTCTACTGCTTCATTGATTGTTCTGGCTTCACCACGTTTTAATAATTCTTTTACTTTGATTGTTTTTTTAATAGCTTCGGGTAAAATTTCTTCCCGAACTAGATAAAAAACTGCTTTTTGGCCTGTAACCATGCTTCCCCTCCTCGGTACTGCAGTTGCGGATGGATATCTGTATATGGTAGACATTATAACATCAACCGGATAGGGATTACAAGCAAAAAATGCAAAAAAATTAGTCAGTCCTTTACAGACTGACCACAAATTCACTACAAAATGCATGGTTTATTAGAAAATGATACATATTAGTCCGCCGCTGCCTTCGTTAACGATTTTCTGGAGCGTATCTTTGAGTTTAATTTGTGCATTCTCAGGCATACTTGTTAGTTTATTCTGAATACCTTCGCGGACAAGTTCATTTAAAGATTTGCCAAACAGATTGGTTCGCCAGATTTTTTCCGGTTCACCCTCAAATTCCCGCATCAGATATTGGATTAACTCTTCACTTTGTTTTTCCGTACCGATAATCGGTGAAATTTCAGCTTGAACATCGGTTCTAATGATATGCAGTGATGGTGCTGAAGCTTTAAGCTTCACGCCAAAACGATTACCTGTCCGGATAATCTCCGGCTCTTCGAGTATCATTTCATCCAGTTGGGGGGATACAATCCCGTAACCGGTTTGTTCAACATCTTCCAGCGCAGCTGAGATTTTATCATATTGCCGTTTGGCTACGGATAAATCTTTCATTAGGCGCAGGAGGTGATGTTCACCGGCAATTGTGAAACCTGTCAGTTCTTCCAGGACACTATAGAAGAGGTCGCCCCGGGCTGTCATTTCAATAACGGCAATACCACTGCCCAGATCCATGTCATGCAGGATGACATCAGCGACAAAATCATAGCCTGACAAATCGTCAATTGCCCGGTCAATATCCCGCAGCCGGCGGATATATTGAACAATCTCACTAACGGCACCTTCAAATTTCTGTCGCAGCCAGTGATTTTTGTCCAGTTCCTCTACCCACTTCGGCAGGGTAATGTTGACTTCTTTAACCGGGAATTCATAGAGCACTTCCTGTAAAATACCATAGATATCGTCATGGGAAAGCTGGGCACAATCCACCGGAATTACCGGAACATCATATTCGCCTTCCAGTCTGGCCACAAGTTCCCGTGTATCCTTGGAATTAGGTTTTGCTGTATTCAGAATTACCAGGAACGGTTTTTGTAATTCTTTTAGTTCGCGAACAACCCGTTCCTCGGCTGGGAGATATTTGTCCCGGGGCAGGTCAGTTACTGTGCCGTCGGTTGTGATTACCAGGCCAATTGTCGAATGTTCGGCAATGACTTTGCGCGTGCCAACTTCGGCCGCTTCCTGAAAGGGGATTTCATTTTCGAACCAGGGTGTGAGCACCATCCGGGGACCTGATTCTTCTTCATAGCCCAGCGCGCCCTCCACCGTATACCCCACGCAGTCCACGACCCGCACCCGGACATTAACATTGTCTTTAACATTAATCTCAACAGCTTCATTGGGGATGAATTTAGGTTCGGTTGTCATAATGGTCTTGCCGCCGGCACTCTGCGGCAGTTCATCTTTGGCACGTTCTTTGTCATAGGGGTCGGTAATGTTAGGCAATACCATGGTTTCCATAAAACGTTTGATAAATGTCGATTTACCAGTACGGACTGGGCCGACTACACCAATATAGATATCTCCACCAGTACGTTCGGCGATATCTCTAAACAGGTCGAATTTTTCCATCTGGCGTCTCCCTCCTGATTACGGTAGTTGTCATTATAAATATATGACAGGCCACTCCAAATATTACAAAATAAAAAAAAGTATGGTAACTTAAAAGTAAATCATACATTACTTTATTAGCCACCCTACTTTTTTATGCCAAGTTTATTTAGTTGCTGATTCAGGATTCCCGCCGCCAGCGGCGGTGTTAGCCAGGTCGAGAGAGTTCCGCCTTACCGTCAGGCGGAAACGGGTTCAATTAGTTCCAGTTCATATGGTTCAGGGCAACCTCTTCCACTTCATGGGTCCGGCTGCGGGTCATCAGTTCAAGGACCGCATTTCTTGGCGATTTGTTTTGATATAAAACCTGGTGGATCTGCTCTGTTATCGGCATCGCCACTTCATACCGGACCGCTAACTGGTAAGCAGCCTTAGCAGCCTTGATACCCTCCACCACCATTGATGTTTCTGCCTGGAGCTGGTCAGCGGTTTTGCCGGCTGCTAACATAATGCCGGCCCGCCGGTTGCGGCTGTGAACACTGGTGCAAGTGGCGATCAGGTCCCCGATTCCGGCTAAACCGGCAAAGGTCAGTGGATTAGCCCCCATCGCCATTCCCAGTCTGGTAATTTCCGCCAGACCACGGGTCATAAGGGCCGATTTGGCATTATCGCCAAACCCTAACCCGTCGGCAATACCTGCACCCAGAGCAATGATATTTTTCAGGGCCCCGGCTAATTCAACACCGATACTGTCGGGATTGGTATAAACACGGAAATAAGGCAGCATAAATGTATCCTGAACGAACTCGGCCACTGCCCGTGACGGCGCAGCGATGACCGTGGCCGTAGGCTGGCCCAGGGCCACTTCCTCTGCATGATTCGGACCTGAAAGCACTGCCAGCCGGCCGGCCATTGAAGGCAGCTCCTCGGCAATAACCTCAGTCATACGCTTAAGACTGGTTAATTCCAGGCCTTTGGCGGCACTGACGATAACGCTTTCGGCCCCGATATAAGGAGCTATCCTGGCGGCCGTTTCGCGGATGGCATGAGAAGGGGTCGCCAGTACGATTAAGGCTGCACCACCGGCAGCTACGCTTACATTGCCGGTTACGGTAACTGACTGCGGCAACTTACAGTCAGGCAGGTAGTGGGTATTTTCGCGGGTTGTTTCTATATGGTCAGCTAGCTCAGGTGAACGCACCCAAAGACCCACCGACTGGTGTTTTTGCCCCAAAACGGCGGCTAGGGCTGTACCCCAGCTGCCAGCACCAATGACTGCAATTTTCATTAGAAACTGTCACTTCTCTTTCTTGGGACCAGGCTCGGATTGGCCGCCGGCTTTAATTTTTGATTCTGTTCCCTGCAAGAGGCGTTCAATGTTAGGTCGATGTCTCACAATGACAAACAAGGCAGCCAGGATACCGAAATAAAAAAACTCATTTCTGATTTGAAGCAGCCACATCGTGATTGGTACCAACGCGGCGGCGATAATCGACGCCAGGGAAACATACCGGGTAAAGTAAACAATAAGTGCCCAGATAACAAAGACGATGATCGTCACTTTAGGCGCAATCATGGCAATAACACCGAGCCCTGTGGCCACACCGCGCCCGCCTTTAAACATGAGGAATACCGACCAGTTATGGCCGGCGATAGCACCAATACCGCCGGTTAGTTCGGCCAGTGCCGTCCCGCCGATATAGGAGCCTAACAGTACCCCGGCGACGCCCTTAAGGGCATCTGTGACAAATACCCAGAAGGCCGGCACCGGCCCCAGCGTCCTGTAAGCGTTGGTTGCCCCAATGTTTTTACTGCCGAATTGTCTTAGATCGATCTTGTAAAATTTTTGGCCGATAATCAATCCATTGGGGATTGAACCGATCAGATAGCTGGTGATTATTACCAGCACATACTCCATTCTCCCACTCCCTCAGTTTAGTTATTCATCTTTTTCCTTGCGTCCGCGAACAACCAGTTTGAGTGGAGTTCCTTCGAAGCCAAATGATTCTCTTAATCTGTTTTCTAAAAAGCGCAGATAGGAAAAATGCATAATCTCCGGATCATTGACAAAGAAAATAAAGGTAGGCGGTTTGACATCAGGCTGGGTGGTAAAGTAAATTTTGAGACGCCGGCCCCGTTCTGAAGGCGGGGGATTGATTGCTGTTGCGTCTTCGACAACCTGGTTCAGTACACTTGTGGCGACCCGCATTGCGTGCTGGTCGGCCACATACTTGACAAGCTCGGTTACGCGGTTAATGCGCTGTTTGGTAAGGGCTGACGTAAATAATACGGGCGAGTATTGCATAAAGCCTAATTCGTCGCGAATGGTCTCCGTAAATTTAAGCGAGGTTTTACCATCCTTGTCAATAAGATCCCATTTATTAACGACAATGATGCTGGCTTTGCCTGCTTCATGGGCGTAGCCGGCAATTTTTTTATCTTGTTCTGTAACGCCCTCTTCCGCGTTAATAACCATGAGCACAACATCACAGCGGTCAACAGCCCGGAGTGAGCGGATAACGCTGTACCGTTCCACCGGCATATCCACCTTGGCCTTGCGGCGCATTCCCGCCGTGTCAATCATTACATAGGTTTGGCCGTCTTTAGTAAAATGCGTGTCGATAGCATCCCGGGTAGTACCGGGAATGTCACTGACAATGACCCGGTCCTCGCCAATGATGGAATTGACCAGCGAGGATTTGCCAACATTCGGCCGGCCGATCACAGCGACTTTAATCAGATCGTTTTCTTCCGGTTCACTATGTTCTGCCGGCAGATGCTCTATCAACCGATCCAGCATGTCGCCCATATTAAGGGCATTGGTGGCAGAAAGAGCAATCGGGTCACCTAAGCCCAGATTGTAGAATTCATAGATGTCGGCCTCATTTTTCATGTTGTCAATTTTATTTACTACGAGCAAAACCGGTTTCTTGGTATTACGCAAGATTACGGCCACTTCATTGTCTGCTGACGTCAGGCCGGTTTTACCATCGACAATAAACATGATCGCGTCAGCTTCATCGATCGCCAGTTTGGCCTGATTACGCATAGCAGTCAAAATTTTATCATTCGATTCGAACTCAATCCCACCGGTGTCAATCATCGTGAAATTACGTCCCAGCCATTCGGCATCCATATAGATGCGGTCACGGGTAACACCCGGCATGTCTTCGACAATGGACAACCTGTTTCTGCCGATATAATTGAAAATAGTTGATTTGCCGACATTAGGCCGGCCGACAATTGCAACAATTGGTTTACTCATCAGATACCACCTTGTATATTCTTAAAATCTAAAAGTACGAAAGGGCAAACCCAAGCTAGCAGTAGTGTTACCTTAATTAAACCAAGGTTATTCTGTTTACCTCACTAGGCCTTCCTTATTTTTGCCGCTTACCGCCATGCTGCCAGCAGTTCTTTTAAATCCTGGGCAAAATAAGCGGTTCGTACCGGCACCCCCAGTTCAGCGGCAATTGCGGCTGGCGTGGTATTGTCAAGGAAGACCTGCTCTCCCTTTCTGAGGGCTACGCCGGGTACAATAATACCGGTACGGGGCCCGGATAACTGCTTCAGCCTGGCGGTAATATCACCACCTGTCAAAAGACCGGTAACGGTTACATCACAGCCAAAGAAATTATTCTCGACCGCAACTACCCGCACAGTAAGATTAGGAAAAGACAACCCGGCTAAGAGCGGCGTTAAAATCTTCTCTGCCGAGACGCCGCAGATAACATCAATGTATTGCGGTTCCGTGTAACTGGTACCGGCGACAGACTGTTCCTCCCATTCGGCGAGGAAAGTGCGGACAATGCCAACACCGTTTTCCAGCTGGGGAAACCCGTCATAATACTCGTAGGCGGGAATTTCCTGATCTGCCGCCAGATAAAACTCATCAGCCAGGTAAACAAAAGATTCCTCGTTTTCCTGCCGGCATTGTTGCTGCCATTGCTGGACAAGGGTAATTACCCGGCCAGCCTCTTCCCGGGAAAACGTGGTTAACGGCTGACAGTTGTCACGGTAACGGGTAAGTCCGACCGGGACAATTGCCAGCGACAGAACCGCCGGAAACATGGCATACAAGTCCTTAATTGTTCTATCCAATTCCCGGCCATCATTAAAGCCGGGGCACAGGACAACCTGGGTGTGCAGCTCAATCCCCTGGTCTGTAAGTTCCTGCAGTTGTGCCATAATCCTGCCAGCCTGTTTTCCTCCCAGCATTTTCTCCCGGAGGCTGCTGTTGGTTGTGTGGACAGAGACGTAGAGCGGTGATAAATGCAGTCTGGTTATACGGTTGAGGTCCTGTGGTCCGAGATTGGTTAGCGTGACAAAATTGCCGTACAAAAAAGACAGGCGGTAATCGTCGTCCTTGATATACAAACTGTCACGCATTCCAGCCGGCATTTGATCAACAAAACAAAAAATGCATCTGTTAGCACACTGACGTACCTTATCAAAAACGGCGCTTTCAAATTCCAGCCCCAGGTCTTCATCATAGTCTTTTTCCAGTGCAACTAGTTCCTGTTCACCTGAGCTATGCTCAATCAGCAATTCAATCTCTTCCTCTGCCAGCGCAAAGCTGAGATCAATAATATCTTGAACAGCCTCGCCATTGACCTCAAGCAGGCGGTCGCCGGGCACAAGGCCTATTTCAGCACCGATACTGTCAGGTTTAACATTTGCGATAATCCCCTTATAAGTCAAAATATTCCCCCCTTCTGTTAATATTCCGTTAGCAGCTATATTTTCCCTGCACGCATTTTATTAACAGTAAAATAAATAGAAAAAGGCAGGACATAGAAGCCTGCCGGTAAGCATTACTTATTATTGTCCTCTTTTTCCGACTGACTGGAATCAGGCTGAGTATTACGACGTTTTTTGGCCTTAGGACCCAGGAAATTGGTAAATTCGGTGGAAGCAAAATTCTTGAGTTTGGCACCGGCTTCCTTAAAACTGCCAGTACTTAAGAATAAAAAGGCGGCAACACCGGCGATTAATAACCCCAGCATCCAGCCTATAGATTTAGTCGCACCTGAGGCGCCGCCGGCTGCCGAACCAAGACCGGCACTGCCGTCAGCACCGGTTGTGCCGGCGGCATTAGGGCCTGTTGGGGCGCTGGATTTGCCTAAAATCGTCGGGACAACATCGGCAAACAGGGCAATCCCTCTCTCTGCTGATTCGCGGTCATTAGTATGAGCTCCGACCTCAAGCAGCATGGAGCGGGGATGTAAATCCTGGTTATAGTCCCCGCCTTTAGCGAAAAAAATTCCTTTTACCAGCCCCGGATGTTGTTTATCGGACGCTGCCTTTATCTGCAGGGCATAGTCTTCAATCTGTTTACCGGTCGGACCGTATTTACCCACAACCAGCTGGATCTTGCTGACATCCTCACCATTGATACTGGTTTTATACACCTGCGGGGGAACCGCATCCCGGTGAATATCGAACACCGCATCAGGCTGCTCTTTTTTTATCAGGTTCAGGGCCGTCCGGCGCGAACGCTCATAGGCCATGTCATCGTGCGGATCATGCTTAGCGTCGGAATGAATGACGGTAACACCCTTTTTTTCCAGTGAGGCGGTAAAAGCATTGCCGACTTTGTAAATGCCGCCGGCACCCAGGATACTTTCTTTGCCGTCTGTAGGCACATAAGACTCGTCGGAGTGGGTGTGATAAACAGCTACTTTGCCATTGCCCTCAGCCTGGGCAATGGCCGGCTGGAGAAAAGCTGTCAGGCGGGCGATTAGGCTGCTGCTGTCCTGCTTCTGATCATACAGGGACAGGTTGACTTCGCCGATAAATTTGGCGTGAGCCGTATTGCCTTCAACCCGGATCACTTCGTAGCGGCGGTTAGTCTCAGTCAGCACCTGATCGCCGGTACGCATTTTCCAGCCTGTCATATATACCGGGTTTCCACTCTCGTCAACCACTGTTGAATACTGGCCGCTGCTGCCCTCATCGGCATAACAGCTGATACTCGCGGTGATCAGCAGCAGTGCCAGCAGTATAAGTACTTTACTTTTCACTGTTTTCACCTCCGGCGTCAGAGGCCTTGTCGCCAGTCCCTGCCGGCGGGGAATTGGGTTGTTCGTTTTTTTGCTTTTCTTTGGGATGCAGTTCCTTACTAAACTCATATAAGCCCTCAGGCCGGTTAGGTCCCAAGACCGGACCGCCCTGCAGCTTTTCTCTGGTTTCCCCCACAAGCTCAGCAATCATTACCGCTACGATACCGGCAATAATGGTGACATCAAAAGCTCCGGCCCCGCCAATGGCGGTAGTTCCCGGAATTCCCAGCCCGGAGAGCGTGATGATATGGACAATATCACTGAGGACGATGCCTAAGACGCCGCCAATAAATGCGCTCCGCCGGGAGCGGCCGGCAAGATAGGCAATCAGACCGGCCGCTAATCCGTAGATTAGTTTAGGGTCCAGATACATGTTTTCCGGTTCATAAGGCAAATAACGCGCTCCCAGTGATACGGCACCAGCCACAAGAATGGAGGCAACAATGGCCCGGACTCTTTCGGCAGTTTCATCCGCTTTGTAGATCAGGTACAGGCAGAGCAAAATAGGCAGGACTGCGCCACCGACATTAATGGAAATCTGCATCGGGGCACTCATAATAGGAATGTCGATAAAGCTGCCGACAACAATACCGGCAATAAAGAGTAGCGCTTGTTTATCAGTCATCCGCATGCGGTCTAAAATCCGATGGGCCAATCCGAAGTATACCAGCACGCTGACGACTAAAAGTAAAATCATGCCAAGGGGCATATTCATCATGTGTTTCACCTCATAGCCTTGTAATGTTAATGTATTAATCCTAGTTTGTGCTGATATTACCTTATTAATACAAAGAGCATGGCTGTTAGCCATGCTCTTTGTCATATTTTTTTACGGGCGGCAAATTCCATCGTATTAATACCCCTGGCTGCCAGCCATTCCCGGCTGAAACCTGTGACAACGAGGGGAACCGAGCGTAAATCCCTGATAGTACGGGCTCCTGTCAGCAGCATGTACCTTTTTATACCGGTTATAAAGTTCTTATACCAGTCGATAGCCCCGTCAACACCTTTGGCCTGAAGTGCCTTTAAGACCGGGCCGGCAATTCCAGCTGCCACCCCCCCGATCGATAAGGCCTTGACAACATCCAGCGGTGTTCTCACCCCGCCGGAAACAACAACATCAACGGCTGATGCCGTAACAGACACGGTTTCCACGGCTGCCAGGGCAGTGGGAATTCCCCAGTGGAGCATTTCAGTGTCCAGCACAACCTGGCCCCGGGCTGCTTCAATAGCAAGAAAATTAGTTCCGCCGGTGCCGCCAACATCAATGGCATTTACGCCAATGTCAACAAGCGCCTGGGCCTGTTCGCGGCCGATGCCGCAGCCCACCTCTTTGACGATAACCGGAACGCTGACTTTCTTTACGATGGCCTCGATATGTGACAAATAGCCACGAAAGTCACGGTCACCTTCATTCATGATAATTTCCTGGCCGGCATTAAGGTGGATCTGAATGGCCTGGGCGCCAATCATATCAACCGCATAACCGGCGGCATCCGGGTCGGCATAGGCTCCCAGATTAGCCAGAATTACGCCATCGGGATTAACCCGGCGGACAATTTTATAGGATTCAGCTGCAGCCGGGTCTTCAATGGCGGCATATTGTGAACCTACGGCCAGCGCCACACCTGTCTGCCGGGAAAATTCGGCCAGCTGGCGATTTACATCGGCCACATCGGCGGCACCACCGGTAATTGCATTTACGATAACCGGCTGCGGCAGGTTTATACCGGCCATTTGTGTACAAACGTCAATATCCTGCCACGCCAGGTCAGGCAAACAATTGTGGATTAAGTGGAAATCTGTAAAGCCGGCAGCTGCCGGGCCATCTTCCAGCTGCAGGGAATATTTTAAATGTTCCAGTTTGCGTGACTGCCGTATCATGCCACTTATTAGTCCTCCCGTTTGAATAGATGACCAAACTTATCACCAAGCGTAACCCCTGATGCCGGGGCCTGGGTGGAGAGGTAGTCGCTGAATTCAGCCCGTTCTTTGTCTTGCTCAGCCTGGATCATGCTAAGGCCGATCCGCTTATTGGCTTTATCAATGCTGAGTAGCTTGACTGCTACCTGCTGACCGGCACTTACCACCTCTTCCGGATTTACCACCCGGCGTTCAGCCATTTCTGAAATATGCACCAAACCCTCAATACCGTCCTTAATTTCTACAAAGGCTCCAAATTTGGCCAGTTTGGTAACCGTACCGCTGACAATGCTGCCAATAGTCAGGGTATCGGCTGCTGAATACCAGGGATCACGTTCCACATCTTTTAGACTAAGCGACAGCTTTTTAGCCTCAGCATCAATTTTGAGGATCACAACCGTAACTTCATCGCCGACATTGACAATTTCCTGCGGTGTTTTGATGCGCTGCCAGGATAAGTCGGAAATATGTACAAGCCCGTCAACACCCCCGATAT
This sequence comes from Bacillota bacterium, assembly GCA_023388195.1. Taxonomy (GTDB): domain Bacteria; phylum Bacillota; class Negativicutes; order Sporomusales; family Sporomusaceae; genus Sporomusa. The sequence continues at coordinate 45,125 of JAEWGR010000092.1, read as the reverse complement.
CAACAAAAGCGCCAAAGCTGGCAAGCCGGCTGACTTTGCCGGCAATTGTCTGACCAACAGTCAGCTTGGCCAGCAATTCTTGTTCGTGTGCCAGTTTTTCCTGGGTTAATAACTGCCTGCGGGATAGGACTGCCTTATGCTTATCCTGATCCACTTCAATTGGAATAACCGGCAGCGTCTGCCCCACAAAAGCCTCCAGGTTTTCAACAAATTTGAGATCAAGCTGCGAGGCGGGGATAAAACCTCTTACCCCGAATACGGCCGCAGTAACGCCGCCCTTTACAATTCCCGTGATGGTGGCCTCAACGGGCTGGCCGGACGCATGGGCCTGCCCCAGCTTATCCCAGGCCGTCAGCCGGTCAGCCTGCACCTTAGAAAGCTTAACCTGACCATCAGCGCTGTCGTTATCCACTACCAGTACCTCAATGACCTGGCCTACGCTTACTGCATCTATGGCCGTCTGCGGGGCCGGATAAGCCAGCTCTGCCAGCGGGATAACACCTTCGGACTTATAACCGATATCAACAAACACCTCATCATGGCGGACACCAACAATAGTTCCCTTTACGATCGTTCCGGTTTCGAGTTTAACAACATCAGTCATATTCATTGCTTCCATTTTTTTATATACCTCCTCAATAACCCAATCAGGGGTCGATGCACCGGCTGTTATGCCTACTGTCTCAAGACCGGCAAACCATTCAGGTTTAAGCTCACTGGCTGATTCAATGTGATAAGCCGGTGTGCCGGCCGTGCGGCAGACACTGGCCAGACGGGTTGTGTTGGCGCTGTTTCTGCCGCCAACGATAATCATGCTATCAACATTCCGGGCCAGGTTAACAGCGGCCTGCTGCCTAAGATCGGTGGCAGTACAGATGGTGCGTTCAATTTTACATTCCTCACACTTTAGCTGCAAAATGGCAACAATAGCATCAAATTCTTCAGCGGCAAATGTAGTTTGAGCCACTATCCCCAGCCGGGAGTGATAGGGCAGCGCTTCTGCTTCCAGTGGGGTTTCAACCACGTCGGCTTCATTATTTGTCCAATCCAGGATACTTTGCACTTCAGGATGGTGCCGTTCGCCGATAATCACTACCCGGTAGCCGGCCGTTAACAGTGCCTGGGCTGCCTGCTGCGCTTTTTTCACATGCGGACAGGTGGCATCTACTACCGTCAGTCGTTTGGCCTCAGCCTGGCAATATATCCCGGGGCCAACGCCATGAGAACGGATAATGACTTTGCCTGCAGTTATGTCTTCCAGTGTGTCGGCGACCCCGATTCCCTTGTCCTTCAGTTGATTAACCATCTGTGGATTATGGATGATTGGCCCCAGTGTAAATACCGGACAGTTAGCATCAGCGGCATGCAGAGCCAGATCGATAGCGCGTTTTACCCCGTAGCAGAACCCGCGGTTTTCGGCTAGATAGATTTTCATAGGTGCCTCCTGCTTGGTAGTCTTTGGTATGCTCGCCTTATTAAGTCTACCAGAATTTATAAAAAAATTCTATGGACATAGAACACGTATACCCTAAAAGGCACAGGCGGCCTCTGCCGGCATCCTGAAGAAGCTGGCACAAGCCAAGTCTTATCTTATTATAAACCCTTTGCGGCTGTGTTTCAAATGCAAAACCGCCGCTATCAGCGAAGCTGCCATAGCGGCGGTTTTTGGGGCTGCTTTATTAACGCAGCCCGAAACAAGTTAGCTGGGAATATTAGGCTTGGTGGTATCAACAGGACAGGACAGGACTGATATTTCGGTGTTCATACCAATCGGTTTATCTGTTTTCAGCAAAGTAAGCCAGAGCCGGATAGAATCCAATAAGGTAATCACTACCAGGACGATTAAAATAATACTGACAGTGCCGTTGGTATTGCCAAGGGTATCTCCCCGTTTAAAGAACATTTGCACGTTCATAATGCCAGCAGCAATAACCGTGACGGTCAAAAAGCAAAGCGGGGCAAAGGTTACCCAGGCATAGGACTTCTTCGGAGCAATCTTCAGGATAATGGTCGTGCCAAGCGCTAATGCAATAACGGCCAGGAGTTGGTTGGCCACACCGAACAGCGGCCAGATACTGGCAACGTCCCCGCTATACAGCAGGTAACCCCAGCAATAAGTAACAAGGAAACTGGTAAAGAGAATGCCGGGCCACCAGTTTGTTTGTTTAAGCGGGCTATACATATAGGTTCCCAGTATATCCTGCAGGATATAACGGGCCACCCGGGTACCGGCATCGATTGTGGTAAGGATGAATAACGCCTCAAACATTATGGCAAATTGGTACCAATAGCTCATAAGGTGCTGCATGCCGCCAATGCTGGAAAAGATGTGGGCCATACCCACCGCCAGAGAGACGGCGCCACCGGGGCGATGGGCAACATCCATTTGCACCAGCCGCGACAATTCATTTATTTCCACAGTCGGTATACCCAGCTTGGCAAATACAGCCGCCGGGCTGTTGATGGCAAAGTAGTCACCAGGCATGAGCACTACCGCCGAAATCAGGGCCATTACGGCCACAAACCCTTCGGTGAGCATGCCGCCATAGGCAATGATGCGGGCTTGCGACTCAAGCTCTATCATTTTCGGGGTTGTACCTGAGCTGATGAGGGAATGGAAACCGGAAATCGCGCCGCAGGCAATGGTAATAAAAACGTACGGCCACCACGGTCCGGGAATAATCGGCCCGCCGCCATCCATAAACTGACTGGTCATCGGCATGTTGATGCTGGGCTGCACGATAAGAATTCCCAAGGCCAGAGCCAGCACAGTACCTATTTTCATATACGAACTGAGATAATCACGCGGGGCTAACAGCAGCCATACCGGCAAAACTGCGGCAAAAAAACCATAAACAGGCAAGGCAACTGATAATTGCTGTTTGGTCAGGTCAAAGATGCCGGCTAATCCGGCCCACGGCTGCCCCGGACTTAGCCAGTGACCGGTAATAACTGCCGCCATTACCAGGATGAAACCGCCAATTGACCCGGAACGGATGGAACCGGGAACAATTTTGAACATATATAAACCAACAACAATGGCAATCGGGATTGTCATAAAGAGTGTGTACACACCCCAGGGATTTTTAAACAAAGCATTGACAACAACAATGGCAAGGCCGGCAAGGGCAACAATGATAATGAAGAACACTGACAGCGAGGTGGTGACTCCTGTTAAGGGGCCAACCTCCCGCCGGGCAATAACAGCTAATGACTGGCCATTGTGCCGGACCGAGGCAAACAGAATAATAAAATCATGTACTGCACCGGCAAACACTGAGCCCAATAAAATCCACATGAAGCCGGGACCCCAGCCGTATTGGGCTGCGAGCACCGGACCCACAAGCGGGCCGGCACCGGCGATAGCCGCAAAATGATGGCCGAATAATACCCACTTATTGGTAGGGACAAACTCGCGCCCATCATTGCAACGGTAGGCCGGTGTTGTATTGGCGTCATTTAATGCCAGGACTTTGGCGGCAATAAAAGCCGAATAATAGCGGTAGGCCAGAATATAAACACAAACAGAAATTACCAACAGACTGACTGAATTCATTAGTAGTCCCCCTTTCAAAATAAATGAATTGACAGCAAACCTCCTTTCTCAAACTACTCTGTCTATTTAAATAATACAATATACATAAAAATCCAGGCAATATGTAGCCTGTGAAATGACAAAAAACCAGGATGAAATACACTGGCATCCTGGTCAATAGCAGCGGCTTACTGTACATTGTTACACAATTTTATAAGCCAAATATTTTTTTTAGTTTGGGAACCTGCTGGCGGCTGACAGGCACATCCCGGCCAAAGCCCTCTAGAATCAGATTGTAGGTGCCATTAAACCAGGGAATCAGTTCTCTGATTTTTTCAATATTAACCAGATAAGCACGATGGGTCCGGAAGAATAAGCGGCCATCAAGCCGGGCCTGGAGATCCTGCAGCGACATGTTCGAATAATAGCATTTTTCTGCCAGCTGTATGGCCAGCTGGCCTTCTGTACAGTAGACAGCGATAATATCCCTGGTATCAATTACATAGGCTTTGCCATTATGCTCGATAGCAAGCTTGGGCAGGCTGTGAGGCTGTATACTCCCGGTGTCACGCTTGTTTTGCGCTGCCGCCCTTGTTTCAGTCAGGAGGCTGCGGACTTTATGGATGCAGTTGGTTATCCTTTTGGCAGAAAACGGCTTCAATAAGTAATCGGCGGCATTAAGCTCAAACGCTTTTACCGCGAACTCCTCATGCGCTGTGGCAAAGACCACCAGCGGCACTGTCGGGCAATTAATAACCCTTTCAGCGGTTTGAATCCCACTTAAACCCGGCATTTCAATATCAACAAAGATTACCTGCGGCATAAGGGCCTCTATAGCCCTGCTGGCTTCCTCACCACTGTCAAACTCGCCGATAATGTCAATATCCTCGAATTTCTCCAATAAATAGCGCAATTCGCTCCGGGCTGGTTCCTCATCATCAATCACCATTACTTTTATTGGACGTACCTGGTTAGCCATTAACCATAACCTCCGCATCAATGGGAATATGAAGGATTACTGTTGTCCCCCGGCCTTCCATACTATTAATAATCAGGGAATGCTTAGACCCGTAAATAGCCTTCAGCCGCTCGCTCACATTGGTCAGACCTACCCCGGCCCCTTTGCCGTAGCCATATTCCAGTATTTGCTCTTTGATGGCCGTTGGTATGCCCAGACCGGTGTCACTTATAGCCAGGATAAGCTGGTGTCCGCTTTTTTGGGCAGTAAGTTCTACAGTGCCCCCGTTAGCTTTGGCTAACAGCCCGTGTTTAACCGCATTTTCAACCAAAGGCTGCAGAATAAAGGCGGGAATTAATATTGCCAATGTATCTGCGGCAATATGCTGCTTTATAACCAGCCTCTGGCCAAAACGCGCCTGTTCCAGGGTCAGATAGGATTCAACGTGCTCCAGCTCTTCTTTGAGGGTTACAAAATCACGGGTCGACTTCAGGCTGCGGCGGAAAAACTCACTCAGTTCAATCAACAGATTACGGGCGTTTTCCGGATTAGTCCGGCAGAAGGAAACAATAGTATTTAAGGCATTAAATAAGAAATGGGGATTAATTTGGGCCCTGAGGGCTTTAAGTTCAGCTTTGGCCGTTAACTCAGCCTTATGCTGCAAAGCTGCCAGCTCGAGCTGCGTACTGAATACCTGCCCTAACCCTTGGGCAAACTCGATATCCAGCGCTGTTAATGCTTCTTCCCGGGCATAATAGATCTTTAACGTGCCCACCAGATCGTCCCGGCAGTATAGTGGCACCACTATGGCTGATTTAAGCGGGCAGGCAGGAACATGGCAGCCAATTTCGGCCTGGGTTTGGGCAACCGTAATCTGCCTCCGCTGTAAGCAGGATTTTGTGAGTTTAGTAAACACCTGCTTGCCTTTGGCGTGGTGATCACTCCCCAGACCAATATGAGTCAAAGCCTGTTTGAGGTCCGTAATAGCGACCGCTGCGGCTGAAGTCATAGTCAGGATGTTCATAGCCACCTTCTCGGCCGATTCCGGATTCAGCCCCTGACGGAAATGCGGCAAGGTCGCATTGGCAATCTTTAAAGCCTTATGGGTTTGCAACGCGGCGATCTTAGTCTGATGTTCTCTGGCATTATGCATAATCATCATAAAAATTGCAATACCTATGGCGTTGGCCAGTGACATTGGCACAATGATGCGGGCCACAAGTGACTGGGCGGCATCATAAGGTTTGGCAAATAACAGAATAAGTCCCATACTGAGCAGTATGACCCCGACACCGGTTATCATCCCGGTGATCCATTCGGGGTTTTTAGGTTTTGTTTTTATATGGATATATCCGGCCAGCATACCGCCGATCATGGTTGTAACCCCGCATTGCACCGCTGTAAATCCTTCCAGATACATGCGGTGCAGGCCGCTGATCAGTCCGGTAACAGTACCTACCAGCGGGCCGGCTAACAGACCGGCCACAATCGTACCGGTATCACGGACATTGGCCAGAGCACCTTCTATCGGTATGCCAAAATAGGTACCCGCAATGGAAACTAAGGAAAAAACCAATATTAGGATCAGCTTCTCCCGGTAGGTCGTACTTTCCTTAAATAGCAGGCGAAATACTTGTGTATGTGATAGTACATAGGCAAAAACGGCAATGATGGCGATACGTTGTACCAGTACTACCGATAAATTGCCGTCCAGAAGCTCAATTGTGCTGTTATCCATACCCGCTTCACCTGCTTATTTTGCGATACCGCTTTCTCCCTTAAGCAAGCGGTCAATCTCCCCCATTACCTTGCCGCTTAACACATCCAGGCTGTCTTTACCGGCCGTATCCCTGGCCAGGGAAAGTGGTTTACCGAATATCACCCTGAATTGAGGGAATATATGTCCGTCCCGCAACACTTTGTTAGTACCGACGATGGCAGCCGGTACAACCGGGACGCCGGCTTTTATGGCCAGCATGGCGAGGCCGGGTTCGGGGGCGCCCAAAACTCCGGTTTTGCTGCGGGTGCCTTCAGGAAACAAGCCCAGAACCGAGCCGTTTTCCAGCAGCGATAAGGCAGTACGAATTGCTGTCCTGTCGGCGATGCCGCGCTTGACAGGAAAGGCACCCAGGTTGGTAATCAGCCAGCTGAAAACAGGATTAGCAAAAAGCTCTTCTTTAGCCATAAAATGAATCCGCCGGGGTATGGCAGCGCCAAGAACCGGTGGATCCCAGAGACTTACGTGATTGGCCGCAATAATGACACCGCCTGCGGCCGGAATATTTTCAGCGCCAATTACTTTCCAACGAAAAAATATCGAAAAAATAGCCCCTAACAGTAAGCACAAAAAATTATACACATTCCTGTCTCTCCTTGCAAAGCTCCAGTATTTTTTCAACAGTAGCCGGAATAGATAGCTCGGTAGTATCAATGAAAACGGCATCAACTGCTGCGACCAGTGGGGCAAACTCGCGTTCGCAATCGGCTTTGTCACGGCACTTGATTTCATTTTCCAGTTCAGTTAATTCAATAGTATAACCTTTGGCTGTTAGTTCCTGCCATCGCCGTTTAGCCCGTTCGGTAATGGATGCTGTTAAAAATATCTTTATGTCGGCGTCGGGTAAAACATGTGTGCCAATATCCCGGCCATCCATAACAACCCCGCCTTCTGCGGCCAGCCCCCGCTGCAGAGTAAGCATAATTTCCCTAAGTGCCTGGACTTGTGCCACCTTTGAGACCAGGCGGCTGACCTCCGGGGTACGGATGGCTTCGGTAATGTCCTGACTGTTAACAGCTACCGCTGTTTTACCGTTTACATATGTCAGTTTCAAATCAAGGTTAGCCGCCAGCGCGGCCACTGTTTCATTATCAGGTTCGAGGCCTGACTGCAAAACCTGCCAGGCAACAGCCCGGTACATCGCCCCGGTGTCAATATAGGTATAACCCAGCTGTTGAGCAGCCAGTTTGGCTACCGTGCTTTTACCTGCCCCTGCCGGTCCGTCAATTGCAATAATTAAGCGCTTCATAAATGGCCTCCTATTAGTCCTGCCTTAGCCCTGTAATAACAGCAAAAAAATCAGGATATGAAATGTTAACACAAGCTGCTTCGGCTATTTCAACCCCTTGCGCCGCCAGGCCCGCAACGGCCAGGGCCATGGCCATCCGGTGATCATGATGGGAATAGCAAGCGGAAAAATTCAATTTTTGCGGGCCGTCAATAATTAGCCCATCCGGGGTTTCCGTAATTTGTGCTCCCAATTTACTTAATTCCAGCGAAACGGCCTTGAGCCGGTCGGTCTCCTTAACTCTAAGCTCTTCGGCCCCCTGGACTACTGTTTGGCCTTCAGCAAATAAAGCGGCTACGGCCAGTACCGGGATTTCATCAATCAGCCGCGGGATAATTTCCGGCCCGATGGTAGTGCCCTTTAACCGGGCTGATTTTACAATAATATCGGCTACCGGCTCGCGCCCGCTCCACCGCTCATTCACAATGGCAATATCTGCTCCCATTGCTTGCAAAATATCAAGAATACCGGTCCGGGTCGGGTTAATGCCGACATTAACCAGGGTAAGCTGGCTATTGGGAATGATGGAAGCGGCCACCAGCCAAAAAGCAGCCGAGCTGATGTCACCAGGTACATTGATTAATGCCGGAGCAGTGAGTTTTTGTACCGGATTCAGGGTAATGGTATTGCCGGTACGCTGCACCGGAACCCCAAAGGTTTCAAACATTCGCTCTGTATGGTCGCGCGACGGCATAGGCTCTGTGATTACGGTGGGACTGCCGGCATATAACGCTGCCAGCAGAATAGCCGATTTGACCTGGGCACTGGCAACAGGCATATTGTACTCAATCCCGGTAATCTCTTTTGCCGGGATAATAGCCAGTGGTGCATAACGGGACTGTTCACGCCCCAGTATCTGCAAGCCCATTTTTGCCAGCGGCGTTATCACCCGGGCCATGGGCCGTTGGCGCAGGGAGTCGTCACCTGTCATAACGCTGAAAAAAGACTGGGCACCAAGCAGGCCGGTCATCAGTCTTATGGTAGTGCCGGAATTGCCGGCATCAAGTACCGTTTCCGGTTCCCTTAAGCCGTAAAAACCATTCCCGGTAATGGTTAACTGTCCCTTTTCATCCTGCTCCACCGTAACCCCCAGCGCCTGCATACAGGCAATGGTTGACCGGCAGTCGGCAGCATTCAGAAAGTTGGTAACTTTTACCGGCGAATCAGCAAGCCCGGCTAGCATTACACTGCGGTGCGATATTGACTTGTCACCGGGAATGTGTATTGTTCCCAGTAAGCCCGTGGTTGGGGTTACTTTAACGACTTCTCCCATAATTATATCCCTCTTCCCGATGTTTTTAGTATTAGCCTGTGCATGAAAGGCTAATGCGGTTTTCACCTGCCGAAATTATCATCTCTTTGATCATAAGTAAGAATTTATAAGTTTTGAAAGGCTAAAAATCCTGATAAACTGCGGGGAAGCAATGCCTGGCTAGAGCAAGCGGCAGGAGCCCACGCAACCCCGGTAACGCAGCGGCCATTGCCGGAAAAAGCGTTCCGCAGGAGAAAAGCCGGGCGGTAGTCTTTTCTTATAATGAGCGGCCAAGGGCGGCGGTTAACGGCTTCAGCTCAGTCATGAGCTGTTGAAAATTGCCTGGTGTCAATGATTGTGGTCCGTCAGATAAGGCTTCTTCCGGGCAGGGATGCACTTCAATTAAAAGTCCATCCACACCGGCCGCTACTGAGGCTTTGGCCATGGGGTTTACCCAGCGCCAGTTGCCTGTCCCATGACTGGGATCGGCAATGACAGGTAAATGGCTCAGGTATTTGACAACCGGGACTGCGGTCAGGTCCAGGGTATTGCGGGTATAAGTCTCAAAGGTGCGGATGCCCCGTTCGCACAATACCACCTGATTATTGCCGCCTGACATGATATACTCGGCGGCCATGAGCCATTCTTCCATGGTCGCCGCGAGACCGCGCTTAAGCAATACCGGTTTTTTTGCCAGGGCTACTTCTTTCAATAGCACGAAATTCTGCATATTCCGGGTGCCTACCTGCAGCATATCAACATATTCGGCGATTAATCCCACTTTGCGCGGGTCAGTGACCTCTGAAACTATCGGCAGGCCGATTTCCCGGCCAACTGTTTGAATAATTTCCAGGCCTTCCTTCTCCAGTCCCTGAAAGGTGTAAGGCGATGAGCGTGGTTTATAGGCTCCGCCCCGCAGCATAGCTGCTCCGGCTGCTTTTACACTAACTCCTGTCTGATACAGCTGGTTATAGCTCTCAATGGCACAAGGCCCGGCAATAATGGGAATAGTACTGCCGCCAAAGCAGGCCTTACCTACGGTGACGACTGTGTTTTGTTTCTGAAACTCCCGGCTGGCCAGCTTATAGGGGGTTTCGACAACAACAACCCGGTCCACACCGGGCATTCTTTCATATAGCTCTGGCTGGCAGGCTGATAAGTCTCCACTGGCAGTAATCATTGTTTTATCCGAACTGGTAATCGAATGACCGTCCAGACCAAGTTGACGGAGTTTGTCCAGTACCCGGTTAATTTGATCGATAGTGGGCGCGTTCATCATTATAATCATAGCAGGCCTCCACGAATATCCAAAAATGTATTATTTATATTCCCTGCTCAAAGAATTTTTCCTTTAAAATTAGTGTTTTAATGCCAAATTTCTGTTAATATTTCAAATTTCCGGCTCTTGCCAGCAGTTAGTGCTTAAAAACAACCTTGCCCACCACAATTACATTATTCTTGCTTTCCAGCATAATCCCATCGACCGGGTTTACTATATTGCCCTGATGAGTATCAATAATAAACTGGACAGGTGTCTTTATTTTCGCAGCATCTATCTCAACATAATCCCCGTCATACACGGTCAGTTCGACGTTTCCTTTGCCAAAGCGGCCGCCTGTTTCTCCATTTACCGTAACAATTGCATCGTCGCTGGCCGGTGGGTTAATCATACGGATCGTTATATTCTGACTGGGCCGCAGGGTGCGGATGGAGCGGGTGACAACCTTATTCACGACATTCATTTCCTTAGCCGGATTAGGCCAGGGGCTATCGGCTGCATACATGATCGCCGGCGATGTGATCTGATCCCCTTCCAACTTATCCACAAGGGAAAGATATTTACGGGCATCACTGCTTAAGAGGAGCGTCTGTACAATTAGAAGCAAAACTACTGCCATGGTTGCGAGCCGTATTAACCAGCGGTCAACAGTAAGAAACTGCTGACGGCGGAACTTGTGATTCCGGTTCTCCATACCACACCCCCATTTGTGTAATTACAAATTCTCCTGCATGGCTGCATATTTACCGGCCACATAACCGGAAGAAAAAGCTGCCTGCAGATTAAATCCACCGGTATAGCCGTCAATATCAATAACCTCACCGGCAAAAAACAGACCTGGCAGCAGTTTGGACTCCATTGTGCGTGAGTTAAGCTCTTTGGTGCTGACCCCGCCGGCCGTTACTATTGCTTCAGCCACTGGCCGCGTCCGGGATATAGTAAATGACAGATGCTGTAATACCTCCAGCAAACGCAGGCGCTCTTCTTTCGTAATCTGATGAACAAATTTATCCGGATCAATAAAAGACAAATCAATGATTACCGGTATTATCTTGGCCGGTAATAATTCATTTAAGGAATTCTTTAGTTGCTTCCGGGCGAATTTTGTAAAATCCCGCTGCAGGCGCTTGTCCAGGGTTTCGGCAGACAGTGCGGGCTTGAGATTGATCTCAATGGCTACTTCCTGGGCGGGCGCTGCCGCCAATAGTTCGGAAACCTTTTTACTCAGTGATAAAATGATCGGGCCCGATAAGCCGTAATGGGTAAAAAGCATTTCGCCAAAATCTTCGGCTGCTTTTTTGCCGTTACCCAAAACGGTTGCCGTTACGTTTTTCAGCGACAGGCCCTGCAGTTCCCTGATCCAGTCTTCTTCGACCTCAACCGGTACCAGCGATGGCTTAATTGGTATAATCGTGTGCCCTGCTGCCTGGGCCAGACGATAACCATCTCCCGAAGACCCTGTACCCGGATAGGAGGCTCCCCCTGTCGCAATTATGACAGCATCAGCCTGAAACTCGCTGTCGGCTGTGGCTGCACCGGTAATAGTACCGTTTGCAAAAAGTAGTTTTTTCACAGTTTGTCCCGTTTTTACATCTACATGTAGCTTTGCCAATTCTTTAGCAAAGGTTTTAATGACATCTTTGGCCTGGTCACTAACCGGAAAAACACGACCGCCGCGCTCTACTTTCGTCGGTAATCCGGCCTGTTCCAGCATGTCAACAATATCCTGATTGCTGAAGGCATTAAATGCGCTATATAAAAATGCGCCGTTACCGGGCATATTCTTTACCAATTCGGCAAGGTCACAATGATTGGTTATGTTACAGCGGCCTTTACCGGTTATGAGTATTTTCCGGCCAATATCTTTCATTTTTTCCAGTATCGTTACTTCTGCACCGTGTTGGGCAGCGCTGATAGCAGCCAATAACCCGGCGGCTCCGCCACCGATAATGAGAACCTTCTTCATAATGGTCACACTCGCTTTCAAAAAACTATGGGCAGTGAAAAAAACCCTTATTTAGCATTGAAATAAGGGTGAAAAAATTAGCTGTTTTTTTTCTTGCCAAGTAATTTAAGTTCCTCTACCTCCTGGGGCAGCAGCTGGCGGTACTGCCCCCGGCGAAGGCCTTCCAGCGTTAAGAAGGCATATTGAATTCGCTTTAAATTTTTTACAGGGTGGCCGATTGTTTCACACATCCGGCGGATCTGCCGGTTTTTACCTTCATAAATGATAATTTCCAGAGTGGTTAGCTCTTTCTCCCGGTCAATGTCTACAATGTTAATTTTAGCCGGGGCGGTAACCCCATCTTCCAGTCTGATTCCAACCCGCAGTCTATCCAGTTTTTCTTCCGGGGGGAAGCCTTCGACCTTAGCCAGATAAGTTTTGGCGATCTCATGACTGGGGTGGGTTAAGGCATGGGTAATATCGCCGTCATTGGTCATGATTAACAAGCCCTCAGTATTATAGTCCAGCCGGCCGACCGGATAAATACGTTCTGGGATTTTGGCAACGATATCGGCCACTGTTTTACGGCCCCGGGGGTCTTCCAGTGTCGTTACCACACCTTTGGGTTTATTAAGCAAAATATACACATACTTTTCGGCTTTTAATATTTTACCGTCAATTGCAACCCGGTCCCGCCGGGGCTCGATCTTAGTTCCCAGTTCAGTTACCACTTTGCCGTTGACTGTAACCCGGCCGGCGGTAATGATTTCTTCCGCATCCCGCCGTGAAGCGATTCCGGCGTGGGCAATTACTTTCTGCAAACGTTCCAGCATAGAATTGATTCCTACTTTCCTGCATAATTATTCCTGGATAAATTGATTAAAATCTGTCTGCACCTTACAGGTACGAACCCGGCTATTGGTTCTGGTCAGCCGTTCACAACTGCCGCAGACGCCTTCACCACAGCACATGGTGGTATTATTGGTCGCGGCCATGGGCAGATTTACTCCGGCGGCCTGCATAGCCGCTATAATGCCGTAATGCTGACTGTCAGGACCGGCACTCACGATTAACTCAGGACACACTTCCCGGTCTGCTAAAATTTCAGCCAGGGCATGCATCCCAAACTGACGCATGGATGCGACTTCCTGAATCTGAATACCAAGTGCGGCCAGTTCAGCGGCAATAAATACGGTGCCGATCTTGCCAGGTGCTAAAATAGCCGTAACACTGTTGCCGTTTTTAATCAGCTTCCGTGCTACCGGGACGGCCGGCGGCTGCCCCATCCCCCCAGCTATTAATAATATTTTACCATTATCTACATTGTCAATCCAGGGCTGACCAAAAATACCGTTAAAATATGGACCCCGAACCAAAACCTGCTTGTTGCCGTCAGTAAATAATCGTGAAGATTTGGGTCCCACACATTCAACAACTACCTGGATATTATTCCCGTCAACCTTCATGACACCAACCGGAAAATGATAAAATTGCTGGTCTGAAGGCCGGCGCATAAATATAAAAGAACCGCATTTGTCAAGCGTTTGGGCCAGCGCCGGCAACACCTCAATTTCTAACAGGTATGTATGCTCAGCAATTTTCTGCTTGATGATAAATTCTGTATCTGACTCCAGCCGGACCGGGCTGTCGGCTTCATTGGTCCAGCTTGACTTTTTTTGCTGCCATTGCTTTTCGTATAGTATGCACACTCCGCTCCAGTTGCAGTCACATACAGGTTCACCTTTTAAATGACTGCAAAATGTACAGTGGTTAGTCTGAGCAAGCAGGCACGGACAATACGGTGAGTTAATATCTATACAGCTCATCAGGAGTTTGTTTACCATATTCACACCTCCTATACCAGGCAGGTATTATAGATATCTGTTAAATTGGTTTTGGTTACGCGGTCATTAATTTCTGCCCGCTGCGAAGAATACAGTCCCAGCTTTTTCATGCGCTCAAAATAAACCGAGCCTGAAAATGTATATCTGAGTCTGAGCCCCTCTTCCGTAGTCATTTGTTCATGAATAAAGGCAATGAAATCACCCACCGCCAGTTCGGTCGGCAATTCCAAATACTGCATATCGAGGCAGCACCGTACTGCATTATGCCCTCCCAATAAGCCGGTGACCACCGCCTCAGTATGACCAACCATAATGCCTGCTTTTTCTCCGGCACAGAATAAGTTATCGATTCCGTCTACTTTTAGCGAGTGACTACAGGGGGCCATTCCCAAATACCGGATGGAATTCCCCACCCCGCCGGAATAGGGGTCTTCATAGCGGGCCCGTTCCAACCCGGGGATTGTTCTTAATGAATCGAGGGGGAAGAACGGCGTCATTAGTTTGGCATGGCCGGTATCAATAAGTACAATATTTTCGGCATAATCAGCAATGGCATATTGGGAACAGGCCTTTTTACCAAGCATACCGGTTTTTTTCAGATTTTCCGGTAAGGGAATAACAACCATACCCTCTTTTTCGAGCTGATCTTTAAGTTCCGGCCGCAGTGAATCTTTATTTATTTTGCAGGAGCCGCTCATGGCCCCGTAACTGCCGTCAGCCTTTTTCCCCATAATTTCTTTTATATCGGCTTTAGCTGTAATGCTCACCCGTGGTCCAAAAGTCGGGCAGCGGAGAATACACATGGCACAGCCATTGCCGTATTTTAAACAGTTGCCCATTGGTCCGGAAGTACCGGTAGTATCGACAAAAGCATCACCTTGAATTATTTCATCTTTATCATTTACAAGGTATTGGATTTTTTTACGATATTTAACTACATTTGATACCCTTGTTCTGGTTTTGACTTCTATACCATAGTTCTGCAGTATCTTTTTTACCAAAGGCTCCATCGTAGTTACATCATAAAAGGAAGCATGACTATGTCCAGGAAAATGTATGCCCCGGTGTCTGCTATTAGCATCCATAGCTACGAATAAGTCCCCGCCACCCATAGCAATGGCTTCTTCAGCCGCTGTAAACCGGCCGTTATTGCGAAATATGCCGCCAACCAGACCGGTTCCCAGCAATAAGTCGGTGCGCTCCAGCAACACCACCTGTGCCCCGGCTTTAGCCGCCGCCAGGGCTGCTGCACAGCCTGCCCAGCCACCGCCAACCACTACCACATTAATCATGGACTACCCCTCCAATTCCCTGCTTTACATCACATTACAGTGTATTCGGGTACTTACTATCTGCCACTGGTGGGGGCAAAGAAAAAACTGGTAACAATTTTGTTACCAGTTAAGGGGCAAACAGAAGTTTACAAATATAGACAGAAGCCAGGAAACTGGCGATATCGCCGGACAAGCCAACCAATACGGCATAGCGTGGATTACTGAGTCCCACAGCGCCAAAATAAACGGTAAGTACATAAAAGGTTGTATCCGTGCTGGCTAGTACTGTAGAAGCAATCTGTCCAATCAGCGAATCCGGTCCATAGGTATTCAGTAATTCAGTGGCCAGCCCCAGTGAACCGCTCCCTGACAAGGGCCGCATAATGGCCAGTGGGACCAGGTCCGATGGTACCCCCAGAGCGCTTAAGAGCGGCTTCATCCAGGCTACGCAGGCATCCATTGCCCCCGATGCCCGGAAGATACTAATCGCAATCAGCATGGCCACAAGACATGGCAGGATGCGGATTGCGGTATGAAAGCCCTCGCCTGCACCTTCGATAAAAGCCTCATATACTTTAACTTTCCGTAAATAGCCAATAACCGGGACAATCAGCAGTATGGCTGGAATAGCCCAGACTGACAGCTGTTCGCATAATTCAAGCAGCACGTGACTCCCCCCTTGTTACCGTTTCCATACTGCCCGGCAGAGTCTGTCGACAACAAGAACAAAAATTGTGGCGACAAGGCTTACAACAAGGGTTGGGCCGACGATTTCAGTGGGATTGACTGAACCGGCTGCTGACCGTAACGCGATAATCGTTGCCGGAACAAGGGTAAATCCGGTTGTACATAAAGCCAGCAACGTGCACATGGCCGGAGTTGCCGTATCTTTTTTCGGGTTGAGGGTTTGCAGTTCCTGCATGGCTTTAATTCCCAGCGGCGTTACCGCATTGCCGAGTCCCAGCATATTGGCGCTGATGGTCATGATAATTGCGCCCATAGCCGGATGATTCCGGGGTACACTGGGAAATAGAAAACCTATGATCGGCGTTAATATGTAGGCAAGAACCCGGATAAGGCCTGATAACTCGGCAATTTTCATAATTCCCAGCCACAGACACATAACACCAATTAGATTAATCGTTAATTCTACCGCGCTTTTGGCGGCGCTGATGGCACTTAATGTGACAACCTCAATCCGTCCATGCAGGCCGGCATAAATGATTCCGCTCGCCATAAGCAGCAACCAGATTACGTTAATCATCATCTATCACCCATTATGATGGTATGAAAGATTTTATTGAGCTAGAACGCTTAATAAAACTTGACGTGTGCCAAGTCCTTCAGAATGCCCGCAGAATACGCTGGTTCCCTTTCTGGGGTAAAAGAATGCAAGGAAGTTTTTAGGCTGAATTACGAAATACCAGACTCAGAAACCCCCAGACTGAACCCCACAACAGTCCGAAAAAAGATTTTTTTTCTACTGACCGGTCAGCTACCAGGTCACTGCTGGCAACTTCTATATCATTATACATGACTCTTACTGTTCCTAATTTTTGCCCTGAAGTCACAGGGGCGTTTAATTTATTCGGGGCATCGATTACTGTAGAGAATTTGTCATGTTCATTATCTGCCATAGGGATAGAAATATCATTTGTTGCCAGCAGCTTGACATTACCTGTTTTACCTTCATTTATTCTGACGGTCTTTAAAATATCACCCTGATTAATTACAGGCACCTGTTTAAGCTGGGTAAAGCCATAATCCAGCAGGGCAATGGAATCATCCCACATATGGTCGCTGTCTAATACTACGACAACCAATTGAATTCCATTCCGTTTCGCTGCTGAAACTAAACAGCGGCCGGCCGCATCCGTGTACCCTGTCTTAACTCCGTTCCCACCCTCATACAACCATAACATTTTGTTTTCATTGTACAAATCCCGGTCATGGTCTTTGCCGGGCCAGGGAACCACTTTGTGCTGGGTAGCAACAATCTGGGCAAACAGCGGGTTTTTATACCCATAGGCGGTAATTTTGGCCAGGTCGTAGGCCGTAGAATAATGATTTTCATTTGGTAAGCCGCTGGTATTGATAAAATTACTGTTTACAGCGCCAATGGCGTGAGCCTTATCTGTCATCAGTCTGGCAAACTTTTCTACAGAGCCTGAGATATGCTCAGCTACTGCTACTGTGGCATCATTACCGGAAACCAGCATTATGCCATAGAGCATATCCTGCATTTTAAGCTGTTCACCCCGGGCGAGCCATAGTGACGAGCCTTCGGTGCTGGCCGCATTCTCGCTGGCAGTAACCACATCGTCCAGTTTGCCGTATTCAAGCGCGGTAATCAGTGTCATAATCTTGGTCGTACTGGCCGGATAACGCCGCTCTGTTGCTTCTTTTCCATACAGCACTTTTCCCGTAGATACTTCCATTACAATGGCCGACTTTGCTGTTACTTCCGGCCGGGTTTCGGATGCCATGCTGTTTGTGGGTAAAAGTACCAGACACATCAATAACAATCTCCCAAGATTAGCTAGTTGTCCCATTAATCCAATCCTTTCTGTTAGGATAAACCAAAGATTATTATATAATTAAATCCTGCTAAGGTCAAAATTATATATATTCCAAATTTATCCAATGATTATAAACGAAGTTTTAATCAAGGCAAGGTACGAGCATTATTTTTCAGTAGCCGGGGATAATACTATCAAAATCAAGGAGGTGTATATGATCATGGAAACACTTGATATCAAGACAGCTTTGCGTACAACTCTGACCCAAAAGCAGGAACTGGTACGCGATTATCAAACATTTGCTGACCGCGTTAATGACAAGGAAGTATCAAAAATGTTTAAGCATTTTGCTGAGGCTGAAGCCTTGCATTCTACACAGATTAAAAATAAACTGGATGACCTGGCTCAATAGATTATATCTTTAAAGGTATATGCAAAAACCCACACAGCCATGTGTGGGTTTTTAACATTCTTTATTTTCTACAGGTGAGTGGAGGATTGATGTGTAGCCTGAGTTTCAGCAGTCTCGGCCAGCTGATCAAGTTCATCCTCTTTGTCGCCGCCGAACATGCCTTCCAGCTTGTTCATAACTTGTGGTACCATATCGATAAGACGGTCATAAAAAAGGTTACTCTCGACAGACATAAACCGTACCCCGTTTGTTGGCGAACATACCAAAAAGCCAACAGGTTTCACACTAATACCGGCGCCGCTGGCACCACCAAAGGGGTGGCTCTGGGCAGTTGTTGTTTCTTCTGCCTCATAGTCACCGCCACCAGCCGCAAAACCGAACGTTACCCGTGAAATAGGAACAATTACTGTTCCATCCGGAGTCTCGACAGCATCGCCGACAATAGTGTTAACATCGACCATACCTTTAATACTCTCCATAGCGGTTTTCATCAAGCCTTGTATTGGATGCTCAGCCACTGCGAGTCGCCTCCTTCTTATACAATGAAGTTGTTAAAGTTGCCATAGTTGCAGTAATAACTTTGCCAAGTCTTATTCTTAATATACACTTGAAATCCAGTTGAAAATGAGGCCGGTTATATACCGGTATAACCTTAATATCAGGTTTAGCGTCAAGCTGCAGGCGGTTGTTAAGCGAGGTGAGCAGGAACCCCTGGGCTGCCCCGAACACCCCCATCATGAAGCCGGTCAGGGCGGCATCATCAAACCCGTATACAAGTCTGCAATCCATTCTCTGGCAGTGTATGGACGAGACCAGATTGTTAATATAATAACGATAGGCGCGAAGATACCGTTGAACCCCCCGCATCAGTTTGCGGAATTTCCGGGGTTTTTTGAGAAAAATTTCGCCCATTGTTTTGACAAAACGCTGTTCACGGGCAACATATGTCTCGGTTCCACCCTCAGGTGCCTTAATTTTCGAGGTAATCCAGGGTAACGAATTAACCTGTACAATTTCAATTACCGGAATCTTAAGTGTATAGACAAATAAGGGTTTCAGGGCATGCAGGGTAATTGCCAAATGATCGTCAGCATTGTGACGGCAAATAGAAAGCTCAATATACACCTGTATCCTTGAGAGCATGAATAGTAAAATAATACCTGCTGCGATCACCATCAGCCAGTTAGCCATGCTGTCACCCCTTTACCTGATCTTATTAATGTATGTACTTTTCCAGTCAATCATACAGTCTGCAAATAAAAAAGACAGTCTGTGACTGTCTTTTTTACGGTATCAGAATGAGGGGCCAAAAGCCCTGATAAACTGCGGAGAATCAATATGCAATGCCCGGCTTTTCAGCTTTTGGAGGCTTCGGGCCTAGACTTTTTGTTACTTTGGGGTCATGCCAAAAGTAAAAGCATTCCCCTGGTATTTCAGGAGTAACTGCCTTGCGCACAGCCTGCAAGACGTCGAAAGCGGTTTTTCTTATTCTGAATGACTTTCGGGCAGCAAGTTAGCGATAGCCGGCAGGTCCTCAAGACTTTTTAAGCCAAAACATTGAAGAAACTCGGTTGTTGTTCCGTATAATATAGGCCGGCCAATTGCTTCCTTACGTCCGATTTCCTTAATGAGCATCCGGTCTGAAAGTGTGGTTAGCACCCTGTCGGAGCTTACACCGCGGATACTTTCAATTTCCTGTTTAGTGACCGGTTGCTTAAAAGCCACAATCGCCAGGGTTTCCAAAGCGGCTGTTGATAAACGGGCTTCCTGTGTGTCTGCCAATTTATTGATCATGTCGAAAAAAACAGGTTTAGTGCATAACTGGTAGCCACCGGCCACTTCAACAATGATAAGACCCCGTTCAGCGGCAGTCATCCGTTTCAGCATATCAGCCATCACTAGATGAACCTGGTCTGTCGGCAACTGTAATATTCCGCCAATTTTATCTGCCGGCAGTGGCTGGCCGCTTGCGAACAGCAATGCTTCTATAGCCCCCTGTAACTGCAGATCAGACATATGCGTTTCCCTCCTCTAATTTTAGATGGATAGGTGCAAACGGCTGTTCCTGACGGACACTGACCTGTTTTAATCTGATAAGCTCCAATAAAGCTAGAAAGGCAGCAATGGCTTCGATGCGGGAGCCTGTCCGGAAAATTGTTTTATTAAACTCCAGCTGCCCTTTATTATTTCTCAGTAGAGTCATAATATCGTACATTTTATCTTTTACACTGATCTCTTCTGGTGCAATAACCGCAAAATCAGGAACTGCGCTTTCCCAAAGCGCGGCAAAGGCCTTTAGTAAATCGTTTAATGAAAGCCCCTCAGGCAGTGAAAACTGTTGCGTAAATTCTTGCGGCAGCCGGGCAAAATACTTATCCCGTTCACTGCCAAGCTGATGTAAGACTGCAGATAATTGTTTAAACTTGCGATATTCTACCAGGCGTTCCACTAATTCCAGCCGGGGATCAACCTCATCAGCAGCCGCTTCACCTGCTGCTGGCCGCGGCAATAACAACCGCGACTTTATTTGCAGCAGGGTGGCAGCCATCACCAGGAATTCACTGGCAATCTCAATATTAAATTCTTCCATTGCCGCAAGGTAATCGAGGTATTGGCCGGTAACCTCCGCTATCGGAATATTATAGATGTCAATCTGATGTTTTTCAATCAGATGCATTAATAAGGCTAACGGTCCCTCGAAGGTTTCCAGCCTAATTGTATAGTCGGCCATAGGCTGTCAGTCCAGGTTCATGACGGTCCGGACTTCGGCCATGGTGGCGGCAGCCAGTTTGCGCGCCCGTTCGGCGCCGTAAGCCAGTATTTCTTTGATTTTAGCCGGATTGCCTGCCATTTCTTTGCGCCGGCCATGCACATCAGCCAGGGTGGCAGTCATTTTTGCGGCCAGACGCTTTTTACATTCTACACAGCCGATGCTGGCATTGCGGCAATGCCCGGCAATTTCGTCATAATCAGGGCTGAAAATTTTATGAAAGGTGTAGACTGTGCAAATTTCAGGATTGCCTTTATCGGTCTTTTTCACCCGCTGCGGATCGGTGAGCATTTGCCGTACTTTGGCCTGCAGCTCGTCCGGTTCGGCGGCATAAGGGATTTCATTCCCATAGGACTTACTCATTTTCCGGCCGTCAATCCCCGGCAGCAACGGGCTTAAAATCGGCTGCGGTTCGGGAAATACCGGTTTGTATAAGTTGGCAAAACGGCGGACAATCTCCCGGGCCAGTTCAAGGTGGGGCAGCTGATCCTCGGCTACCGGGACTGCATTGGCTTTGTATAATATAATGTCGGCCGTTTGCAGCTCAGGGTAGCCTAAAAAGCCGTACGTATTGATTTCTTTACCCATATCGCCCAATTGCTGCAGCTTGTCTTTATAGGTAGGTACCCGCTCCAGCCAGGATAATGGCGTCATCATCGACAGTAGCAGGTGCAGTTCCGCATGCTCTTTAACATGGGACTGCACAAAAATGATATTTTTTTCCGGGTCCAGACCGGCGCTCAGCCAGTCGAGGGCCATACATTCTATGCGCTCCGGCAGCAGGCGGGTGTCTTCATAGGAAGATGTAAGCGCATGCCAGTCAACGATAGAATAAACACAGTCATATTCATTCTGGAGCTTAATCCAGTTATTCAGCACCTGAAAGTTGCCCATATGAAATTTTCCTGATGGCTGCATACCACTGAAAATACGTTTTTTAGTCAATTGTGGTTCCTCCTGTTACAAAATAGTCATAACAATTGCATTGATAATATAAGACAGACCTCTTGCGAGGGGGTCTGTGATAACACCAATCAGGCCAATATACACCAGCCCCATTAGTATAAACGGTCCGTATTGCTCCAACTGGTCGAACATATAACTCTGCCGGCCAGGCAATAAACTCGACAATACTTTTGAGCCATCCAACGGTGGGATTGGCACTAAATTGAAAATAGCCAGGATAATATTATAACTATAGGTCAGCCATAAAATCTTAACCCAGTCGCCGTTTAATAATTGCAGTTTAGCCAAAATACCGATAGCAAAGGCCGTAATCAGGGCCAGGAGCATATTGGAAACCGGTCCGGCCAGCGAGACCAGTATCATTCCCTGACGATAATTGGTAAAATTGCCGGGGTTGATAGGCACCGGTTTGGCCCAGCCAAACTTAAACAGCCATAACATCAGCAAGCCGATAGGGTCAAGATGGGCAACCGGATTCAGAGTCAGCCGCCCCATGAACCGTGGTGTCGGATCACCCAAAGCAACTGCAGTCCGGGCATGGGCATATTCATGCACAGTTAAAGCAATTAGCAAGGCCGGTATTCTAAATATCATATCGGCGTCAAAACCAAACAAATGGAGTCCCCCTTCTACATTCAGTCACGTACTACTAAATTATACTAAAAAAGCTTGGAAAAGCAAAATGAAATACTTGATTTTTTCAATACTAAAAACACGGCAATATGTCCAAAATAACCATAGGGTGCCGTTAAACAACCGCGCCCATCCTTGAAAGGAGGATTATATCAAATGCTTTTTAAAATAAAGGTGTTCATAGCTGTAGCTATCTTTCTGCTTAGTATAAGCGGCTGTGGCTTATCAGAACCTGCCCCCAAACCGGAAATTGGACCTGCCGGTAAACCGGTGGAGTCGAAACCCAATCCCCCGTTTTTAGAACGGTTTTATTCCGCACCAACCGAACTTTATGATTTAGAGTCAACCGCAGGGGTTATATTTGAAGGCATCACCAAAGCAGACTGGGACCAGGCCGAGGCCGGGATTCATAATCTGCAGACTTTATGGCAGCAGGCCAAAACGGCGGTGGGCGATAAAAAAGGGGTTAAAGAGGCAGACGAGGCCATTGGTAAGCTGGCAACCGCCGTCAATAGACAAAAAGTACCTGATGCCTATGAAAACCTGATTAAATTTATGGGTAGTGTTGGCGATATCGGCAAATCCTATAAATTATCACCAATTGCTGATATTATTGCTGTCAGTAACTCAATCCGGAATGTTAGTTTTTATGTGGAAGATAATGACTGGAAAAAAGCAACGGCAAAAGTGAAAGAGCTTCAGGGTACCTGGGCTCAGCTTAAGCCCACTATGGAGCAAGTAGGGATTTTAGGCGAAATCACTAAAGTCCACTCAACCGTAACGCAGATCAAAGATGCTGTGGACGCCGAGAATAAGGGATCCTTTATGGAACAGCAGGCTAACATCAATGAGAGCATGGGACGGATCCGGAATTTTTTCCGCGGTAAATAAGAAGCAGCCGTTCTTGGTTTAGCGAAACCAAGAACGGCTGCTTTTTAGTTTTCTTTTTCTGACTGCTTTTCATCATCCTTGCTTTTGTTGTCTTGCTCAACGCCGGCACTGTTTAACCTGTCATTATCCTGTGGTTTCAAAACAGCCGGCCGCAGTACTTTGCTGGGAATGGGCAATCTGAACAATACATCCTTCATGCCGCCCAAATTGAACGGCAGCGCCGGCCAGAGATAAGGAACCCCAAAGGACCGTGAGGTTAACAATAATAAAAACACGGCCGTGACACCAATTGCAAAGCCTGGTAATTTGAATAGCATGACAAGTACGATCAGACCGGCCCGAAACAAACGCATGGCCATGGCAAACTCCATACTCGGGGTTGCAAAAGCACCTACGGCTGCAACTGCGGTATAAAATATGATTTCGTTACCAAACAGGCCTACCTTGGTCGCGAACTCACCTAACATAAACGCCCCGATAAAACCTAACGAGGTTGACTGGGCTGTAGGCACATGAACGGTGGCCATCCGAACCAGCTCGATACCAAATTCAGCTAAAATAAACTGGAGGCCAAGGGGAATGATCCCCGGGTCACGGGGACCTAAAAAAGCAAGCGATTCGGGCAAAAGCTGCTGGTTAAACACCATTGCCAGCCATAATGGCGGTAAAATGAGCGAAAGCATTACACCGGCCAGTCGCACCAGCCGCAAATAGGAACCAACCACAACATTTTGATGATATTCTTCGACATGTTGTACATGATGCCAGAAGGTGGTGGGTAAAATCATAATATTGGGTGAGGTATCAACAATTAAACACACATGCCCTTCCAAAAGATGAACGGTCGCAACATCAGGCCGTTCGGTGTACCTGACCATCGGCAGCGGGTTCCATTTACTGCCGCCGACTATATACTCCTCGATGGCCTTTTCCGCCATGGGGATACCATCAATATTGATATTATTGATGCGTTTTTTTACTGTCTCGACAAGATCCGGATTGGTAATATCCTTAATATAACAAACGGCAATATCACATTGTGAACGTGTCCCAACCTTAACGATTTCAAAGCGCAGGTTGGGGTCGCGCAGACGACGCCTGATCAGGGCGGTATTGAATACGATTGTCTCTACAAAAGAATCCCGTGACCCTCGCGTTACTTTCTCGATGTTTGACTCCGCCGGTGCCCGGACCGGGTAAGAACGGGCATCAAGAACCAGAACCTGGCTTTCACCATCTACGAAAAACAGTAGTTCACCGGACAACAAGCTGGTGATAGCATCATTCATATTCTCAATCAATTTGGCTTGCGAATGAGTGGCGCGGTGATAAAACAGTTTCTGCATGGTGTTGATTGTTAAATCTTCTTGATTGTATACTGTCAGCTCTTCAAAAACATTCGACAAAACAACATCGTTTGTCATGCCATTAATAGAAAATGAAGCAGCCCGTTTCCGCCCTACCCTGAATTCGCGAAAAACAACATCAAAGGTTTCGCCTACCCCCAGATAATCTTTAATATAATTTATATTATCATCAATCTCTTTTGCAATTTTCCGTTCCTCAGCCATAATTAATGCCACTCCGTTTCAGAATCTCTTCAATTGCCTTACGGGTAATAGGCGCTCCCCGGCTTAAATCGTCGTGCTTGTCCATTTTGCCGATATCACCTACGCCGATAATAACCGGAATTTCAACATCATTAAGCACATCCACCGTATCGCCTGTAATAACCGGTTTACAGCCACATTCTTTTAATTTTTTGACTTCGCCTTTTTTATCAACCGAAACGTCGATCACATGGCCCTGACAATCAACACAGGCATCGGCTTGAACCCCGTCAATCCCGGTTGTGTTCGAAGCCACAGCCACGGCCCCTAATACCTCTATATCGGGATGGTTGGCAACATACTCGAGTGCCCTCTCACCTTCTGCCTTCTCTTTATGGCCTTTATCATCAAACATGACCAGTACTGGATCAAACGGCACGGTTTTTAATAACTCGACAATGGTTTTACCGCTAATTGGCGTCGGATTGCCGGCTGAGGCTGAAATGCAGCGCAACCCCAGTGAGGTGCCGATATTCTCCACCGCATGCTGGGCAACCCGGTCACCATCAGTAACCAGGATAACGCGGATTTTCTTATTGTTCTCTTTAGTTTTGGTCAATTA
Organism: Bacillota bacterium; assembly: GCA_023388195.1. GTDB lineage: Bacteria > Bacillota > Negativicutes > Sporomusales > Sporomusaceae > Sporomusa. The sequence continues at coordinate 19,610 of JAEWGR010000092.1, read as the reverse complement.
ATACACCTCATTACTTTTGGCTATTTTCTTCTCCTAAGAGGTTGCTGATTTTGTTTGCAATCTGTTCACTTTCACTGATCACCTGCTTGAGCTTTTTCAGACTGGCTTCCAGTTCATTGGAAAGCTCATACTGGGCCTGGGCCAGGACCTGGGCCGCTGTTTGGACGGTTATATTGTTAGTATTAACTTTATTGTTTTGCTGATTTTGTGTTTGACCGGTGATTTGCTCCTGATTTTGCTGTTGTTGTTGCTGTTGCAACATGTTCGAACTTTGCTCGCTGCTACTGCTGTTGTTTTTCTGACTGTTATTTTGCAACAGTGTGCTAAATAATTTTTTTAATTCCTGAGACACGGCAGCCTCTGAATTTGCCCCGGTTTCTTGCTGTTGGTTTTGCTGGGCTTTCTGTCCATCATTTTGCTGAGACTGCTGAGACTGGCTGCCCGGTTGACCACCGGCATCTAAAGAGGATTGTAAATTCTCCAGTTGGTTATTGATTTTACTTAATAAATTCATTACTTCGTCAGCATTGTTTTTTTGAGAGTCTTGGGAAATTCTGGCCTGGGCTTGCAGAAACCCTTTGGCCAGGTCAGAGATTAGGGTTTTATCCTCCATTTGTGGACGCTCCTGGTTTTGTGATTGATTGGGCTTGATATAACTTGCAATTTTACTGGAAACTCGCTTTGGCACATTTATCACCCCATGCTTTACTTAAAAAGACTAATGATGCTTAAAACCAGGGAAATGACCGCAAACCTAAGATTTGTAACAGCAAGCGGCTGTTTTAGCACAGCTGACGGGTTGACTAACTGAGCGTTGCTGACAAATTGAATGCCACCGGCTGCTTTGCTGACCAGAAAATTTGCCACAGGACCGCTAAAGACAAACAGCAGTCTTTGCAGTTCCGTTAGATTGGTAATTGAAGCGGAGCTAAACGCTCCGGCTGTAACGATTTTTTCAATATTTGCCGCTAATAAAATAGCCATGAGTATTTGACTGCCGGTGTTTATTGCCGCTGCTGCCAAGGCATAATGCGGATACCTGATTCCAACCATTATGATTGATATAATTAAACCTACCATATCTACTGCCATCATTATCTATGTCCCTGCCTATCCTTTGGGATTAAAAACAACAGCCATGAGGAGGCCAAAACATACAGCAGCAGTAATTCCGGCAGCTGTGGCTTTCACTGCTCCGCTGAAAATCCCCCAGAACCCTATTTTATCTATTTCCTCAATGGTTCCCGCAACTAGGGCATGCCCAAAGCCCGGTAAGGGAACCGCTGCGCCTGCACCACCGATATCCAGTAATGGCTGGTATAGCCCCAAACCGCTCAAAATACCGCCTAAGACAACAAACAACACCAAAACATGGGCTGGTGTCAGCGGCGTGAGATCCATAAGCAATTGACCAATTACACAAATCAATCCGCCGATGACAAAAGCCATTATGTATGCCTGCAAAGGGTTGTACCTCCTTTTATATTTCCACAGCTACGGCGTGGGCAATACAGGGAATCGATTCTTTCTGCTGATACGATGTCGTACTATGTAAGCTTCCTGTGCCGACAATCAGTACTTTGCGTAATTTTTGACGTTTCAGCATACGGTAAATGTAGCCGGCAAACACCACGGCTGAGCTGGCGCAGCCGCTGGCACCGGCATGGGCATCCTGCTCTTTCCGGTAGATCATACAGCCACAGTCTTCGTAGACTGCTGTCAGGTCAATCCCCTTTTCTTTAAACACCTCAACGACCAGAGCCTTGCCGACGCTGCCCAGATCACCTGTGTATATCATGTCATAATAGCTGGGCTGCCGGCCGGTATCATTGAAATGGGCCCATAAAGTATCCGCTGCTGCCGGTGCCATTGCCGGGCCCATCGCATTGGGATCTTTAATACCCATGTCAATAATTTTACCCACTGTTGCCGCTGTAATTCTTGGTCCATCACCGGTGCCCGAAATTACCAGGGCACCTGATCCGGTGACTGTCCACTGCGATACTAACGGCCGCTGGACACCAAGCTCAGTGGGAAAACGATATTGACGCTCGGCTGCATCATGATGGCTGGAGACAGCAACAGCAACCTTATTGGCAAAGCCGCCATCAATCAGCGTAGAACCAACCAGCATGCTTTGGGCTAAGGTAGAACAAGCGCCATACATTCCCAGGAAGGGACGCCCGATATTCCTTATTGCAAAATGGGTGCTCATTAATTGATTAAGTAGGTCGCCGGCCAGTACATAGTCCACATCATTTGCCGTGCTTTTCTCTTTCGTTATTGCTGTTGTTAAGGCCCATTCCATCATACTTGATTCGCATTTTTCCCAACTGGCATTATCATCAAGGTTATCTTTAAGTATCCGGTCATAAAACTCGGTTAAAACCCCCTCGCCTTCCATTGGCCCGACAATATTGGCCGCACTGGTAATTACCGGCGGGGTTGTAAAAACAATACTTTGCTGACCGCGTTTTTTATTCATACTTAACCTCGTTCCTCTACAGTTTTATCCAGTAAATAAAACCGATAATTACTGCTGTTGAAATACCATACACCAAAACCGGTCCGGCAATTACGAACATTTTTGCGCCAATGCCAAAAATGTAGCCTTCACGTTTAAATTCCATGGCCGGAGCAACAATGGAGTTGGCAAAGCCGGTTATGGGCACGATGGACCCGGCGCCAGCCCGCCGTCCCAGTTCATCATAAATACCTAAGCCAGTGAATAAGGCGCTCAAAAATATTAAAACGATACTGACAGGCCCGGCAGCCTCTTTTTTACTTAAACCGAGGCTGACAAAATAATTTAAAAAGAATTGTCCCAGTACACAGATCAACCCACCGACAATAAATGCCCAGAATAGATTCTTGACCAGCGGCGGTTTGGGTTTTAGCTGTTCAAACTTTTCCTGAAATTTTTGCTGTTCCTGTTGGCTGGCTTTGCTGTCAAACATAGCACACCTCCGTGATGGGATCTACTCCTTTATATTTTGACCATAGCTAAACCGATTAATTCATATAATGACAAAGAGTGCCAGCGGCACTCTCTGCAATACATCCTAATTTAAATTAGTGCTGAACCTGAAAGGCTACTTTCACATCTGCCTTATATTCAGCTATATGGCCATTATCTACGTTGGCGGTAAAGTTTGTTACTTCAACACCCAAGATAGCGTCAACTGTTTTAGCAGCCTCCAATACGGCATTGTCGACAGCGTCAGTCCAGTTGTGACGGGATGTTCCCACAAGCTCAATCACTTTTACAACCATAATTACTACCCCCCTAATACTGATTATGTTAGATTGACAGCATTAGTTTGTGCAGGATTTAAATTGTTATGCCAAAGAAAAACCTGCTTCGCTTTAATCGGTGTTTTCTTCGGCAGATCGGTATCGAAATACAGCCAGGCCGCGGTACTGCCTGCCATCAGTAAGAAGAAGAGGAACAAGTAAATAATGCCTTTGATCTTCAGCTTGCTAATCACACGGTTATTCATCGTTTATCACCTCTGTTATGTATTATGCCCAAATCAGTGTATTTTTTATATAGAACAAATTGGCATTACTAAAATTGAGAATAATTATCACTGTGTCATTGTTAGTAAATATAGCACCGGCTTTTTTGCATTAGAAAAGCGCCCTGACAGGGCGCCATAAATAATTATCTATCAATAATTCATAAATACTCTTAGCAGAATCATTTGACAAGTAGGGTTCTAGGAGGTCTGTAAAAATTCGCGAATAATTTTTAGGGCCTGTTTCTCAATCCTTGATACCTGTACCTGGGATAAGCCAATAATTTCAGCAATTTCAGCCTGGGTTTTATCACTAAAAAAGCGCAGATAGATTACAGTGCGTTCTTTTACCGGTAACCGGCCCAGCACCTCTTTTAAGGCCAATTTATCAAAATAGGCGCTATCCTGACCGTCGGAGTGGATCAACTGGTCAAGCAGATGAATGGTATCACTGCCGTCACTTCCCTGAAAAGCCTGTTCATAGATTGATACCTGCGGCTGAACGGCTTCCAGGGCAGATACAATCTCTTGCGGTGCCAGTGACAACTCTCTGGCAATTTCGCCAATTGTTGGTTCCCGGCCTAAATCACCCTGCAGCTTTTCCTGAGTTTTATGAACCCGATAAGCTAATTCTTTTAAAGGCCGGCTGACTTTGATCGGGTTGTCGTCCCGGATAAACCGGCGAATTTCACCAATAATCATCGGCACTGCATAAGTGGAAAATTTCACGCTAAAATTGAGGTCAAAGCGCTCAATTGCTTTTAACAGCCCAATACAGCCAATCTGAAACAAATCATCCCATTCATAACCGCGATTAGTAAACCGATGGACAATGCTGCGGACTAAATTTAAATTATTCTCAAGAATACGTTCGGTGGCTATTTCTTTAATAGCAGGCTCTGCCGACTGCGCTTTGAGTAATAGCTCTTTAAACTCTTCCTCGTTGAGCATATATTTCACCTAATGCTCGGTGACTGGCGCAAGCATTTTGGCCATTCTCACCGTTGTACCCTGCTTTAATTCAGACTTAACCTCAAGCTCATCCATAAACGACTCCATAAAAACAAACCCTAGCCCCATCCGCTCAGGATCGCTGGAATAAGAAGGCTGACGGGCTTCTTCTATATTGGCAATTCCCTGCCCGTAATCGACTACCGTAAATTCCAGCTTATCAGTGTACAAAATCATAGTTAATTCCACATACCTATGCTCCTGCGTATCAGCGCCATAGCCATGAATGACTGCATTAGACACTGCCTCGGAAACGGCAACTTTAATTTCATCAATGTCGGTAAGCGTCAACTCAACCTGGGCTGCAAAAGCTGCTGCTGCTGCCCGTGCAAAACCAACGTTTTCGTTAATACTTAGAATCGAGAGGTTTATTTGATTTTTTATTTTCGCATCCATTGGTATGGCCCCCTTATAGCAGCTCTAAGGCTTGTTCTTCTGATTTATAAATGGTGAGAATCTTCATTAAGCCGGCTAATTCAAAAATTCGCTGGACATTTGGTTCCAGATGGACAGCAAGCATTTTTCCGCCAAGTTGGGCGATTCGTTTATAGCGGCCAAGAATAACTCCCAAACCTGAGCTGTCGATAAAATCAACACCTTGTAAATTAAGTAAAATATGCTTGGCACCGGTTTCATCTAATTCTCTGTCAACTACTCCCCGGAATTCATTGGCTCCGCATACGTCAAACTCACCTTCCGGTCTGATCACTAGGACACCTTGCTTCATAACTGTAACGACTTTCAACAACATAACCTCCTACTTTTACTTTATAATTTAGCAATTCGCCAAAAGGAAATATTTTCCTGCAAAATCAACAAAAAAACTGTGGAAAAATTTACCACAGTTTTCATGGAGAAGCTATTTTAAATTATTTTGACAAATTAAACATATTACTGATCATGTTCTGAAAAATTCTTATTAACCCGGCTTTTTCAATTGATTTTTCCGCAAGCAAATCAACTTTTCCTACTTCTTTACCGTCTTTTAAGACAATTAACTCCCCGCATTTCTGGCCTTCTGCCACCGGGGCATTCACAACAGAGTCTGCTATTATCTTTTTTTGCAGATTTTTATTTTGACCTTTACCAATAATTAAATTCAGATCCGTGGCGGCAACCAACTGCAGTTCTTTCTCTACCCCTTTGTTGACCTTAAGACGTTCAACAATTGTACCTTGCGTAACAATAGGGACGGCTGAGAAATTAGCAAATCCCCAATCAAGGAGTTTCATACTTTCCCGCAAATGTGACCGTGGTTCAGGTGTTGCAAATACTGCTGAAATAAGCCGCAGGCCGTCACGCTTGGCAGTGCCCACAAAACAGTATTTCGCTTCTTCAGTCCAGCCGGTTTTTAACCCGTCGCCGCCTTTATACCACCACAGCAGTTTATTAGTATTTACCAGCCAGTTCTTGCCATCTCTGAGCCAGGTCTCCTTAATACCGCACATATCCATGTAAAGTGGATGCGTGACGGCTTCCCTGCCAATTAAGGCGGCGTCATAGGCGCTCATATAATGATCGGTTGTTGGCAGACCATTGACATTGTTGAAATGGGTATTGGCGAGTCCGAGCGTTTCAGCCCGACGGTTCATAGCCTCAACAGCGGCCTGCTCACTGCCATAAATATGTTCCATTAATGCAACCGCGGCATCGTTGGCACTGACGACCGCTATAGCGGACAACATGTCTTTTACGGTCATTCTTTCACCAGGCTCAAGCCAAATCTGGGAGCCGCCCTGGCGCCAGGCGTTTTCACTGGCATTAACCTCATCGGCAAGATTTATCCGGCCCTGCTCAACCGCTTCAACCGCCAGCAGTAAGGTCATGATCTTGGTTACACTGGCCGGAGGAAGCCGCTTATGGGGGTCTTTCTGAAAAAGCACAGTACCATTCTCATCCATAAGTACAGCCGATACGGCACTAGTATCCACCTGGGTGCCAGGCTGCAGCTGTTTGGCTGTTGGAGCTGGCGCACTGAAAACCGTGGCAACACTTAATACAAAGAACAGTAACGTTACCAGCGCAATTTTTCGAATCACTGAAAACACTCCTTTCTTTTAAAATTATCATCTCCCAAATTAAAACCGCTTAAACAGGGAATTTAAAACATAAGAAAAGACTTGGCTTGTGCCGAGTCTTTTAGGACGACAGCAGAAGTCTTAGTCGTTCTTATATCCACTGAATTTATTTTTAAATTCAGGTAGATTAAGAAAAGACTTGGCTTGTGCCGATTCCTTTAGGACGACGTCAGAAGCCTTAGTCGTTCTTTATTCACGGACTTTATTTATAAATTCAGATAGAAAACTGCCGGCGGTCTTGCAGGTTGTGCGTGTAGCAATTACTCCTTTAATACAAGGGAATGGGTTTACTTTTGGCATTGCCCCAAAAGTAACAAAAAGTCTAGGCCCGAAGCCTCCAAAAGCTGAAAAGCCGGACAGTATTCCTAAAATCCGAAACTCGCTACGCTCAAACAGACGGATTTTTTAACGGAATACCGCCCGGCTTTTCTCCTGCGGAACGCTTTTTCCGGCAATGGCCGGTGGGGTACCGGGGTCGCGGGGTCACCTTCCCCTTGCTCAAGCTGGGCATTATTAGGTCTTGGTTACCGGCAGTTTATGAAGACTTTTAGCCTCTCAAAACTTTAAATTCTGGGAGATAAAAAAACTCGCCTGACTCATGTCAGGCGAGTTGGAGTCCCTGGGAAGTAACGATTCCCAGGATTACCGGCGGAATTTCTATAAGCTGTGTATCCACACGAACCGCATTTTTTATAATTAAGGCAGCTTGCTGCAGTTTCAGCTCAGTATTGCTATACAGTGTCGCCAAGGGTTGATTCGGGCTGACAGGCTGGCCTAGCCTGCAGGTTAAGGCCACCCCTGCCGCCAGGTCGACGCGCTGTCCTTTATGCTCCCGCCCCGCTCCAAGCAACATGGCCGCATAACCGATTTGTGCAGCATCGATCTTGCTAATAAAACCCTGGTAATCACTGGTAACAGTGAAGGAATAACGCGCCTGCGGCAACTTGCTGAAGTCTGATAAAATAGTTGCATCACCGCCCTGCGCGGTGATTAACTCGCCAAATTTAGCAAGTGCCTGTTTGCTGTCAATCAGGGCTGTCAGGAGCTCACGGGCAGTAGCGGGTGTAAGCGCTTTGCCACCCAGTACCAGCATGTGGGAACCAAGTGCCAGACATACTTCCCGCAGAGCCGGCTCACCCCGGCCTGATAATACCGCAATAGCCTCTTTGACCTCTAAGCTGTTGCCGATTGCAGTTCCCAGCGGCTGCTCCATACTTGTTAACAGCGCCATGGTTTCCCTGCCAACCAATTGCCCGATACGCACCATCGTTTCCGCTAATGTGACAGCTGACTTTTGGTTTTTCATAAAAGCGCCGCTGCCCACTTTAACATCCAAAATAATCTTATCAGCCCCGGAGGCAATCTTTTTGCTCATGATTGAGGAGGCAATCAGGGGAATACTCTCAACCGTTGCCGTCACATCTCTGAGGGCGTAAAGCTTACCATCAGCCGGGGCAATCGTAGCTGACTGGCCGGTAATTGCAATGTTGTGGTTTTGCAGATTCATAATAAATTCAGCCTGTTCGAGCGTGGCCCTGAAGCCGGGGATCGATTCCAGCTTATCAATGGTGCCGCCGGTAAACCCCAGCCCCCGGCCAGACATCTTGGCTACCGGAACCCCTGCCGCTGCAACCAATGGCGCCAGTATCAGTGTAGTCGTATCAGCTACCCCGCCGGTACTATGCTTGTCCACCTTAATGCCGGTAACCTGACTTAAGTCAACCATCTCGCCGGATCTTGCCATAGCCATCGTCAGCGTAGCTGTTTCCCGGTCTGTCATCCCCTGGAAGTAAACGGCCATCAGCCAGGCTGCCATTTGATAATCAGGCACTGCATCTGCCGTATAAGCTGCAATCAGCTGGTCAATCTCACTGTCTGCAAGCTCCAGACCATCCCGCTTTTTTGCAATAATATCGGTAACACGCACTAGTACTTCACCTCAAAAGGTCATTTAAAAAACTTTGTCCGAAGGCCAGCGGCGGCAGGTTAAAGTTAGCAGCTACCGTGGCTCCCATATCGGCAAACGTTGATCTTACCCCGAGATTGACAGGGGCTGCTTTTTGGGATAAACCGTGATGATAAGCCAAAACCGGCACATATTCCCGGGTATGGTCAGTCCCCGGCCGCGTGGGGTCACAGCCGTGGTCGGCAGTAATGATGAGCAAATCGTCGGCGGTAATTTCAGACTTGAAAACACCTAAAGCCTTATCAAAATCTTCAAGGGCCCGGGCGTACCCGGCGACATCGTTGCGATGACCGAAGGCGCTGTCAAACTCAACCAGGTTGGCCATGATTAAACCATCCGGCTGCCTCTGGGCGGCCAGCTGCGTAAGCAGCTCCATACCGTGCTGATTAGATTTTGTCGGGTACGATTGCGTCAAACCTCTGTGGGCATAAATATCAGCTATCTTTCCAATGCCCGTAACAGCAAAACCGGCCAGCTTCAATGCATCAAGCACTGTTGCCGCCGGCGGTTCCAGACTATAGTCATGACGGTTGGCAGTCCGGTAAAAATTGCCTGGTTTGCCTAGAAACGGTCTGGCAATAATCCGTCCGACCGCATGTTCATTAATAAAGACTTTCTCCCTGGCAATCCGGCACAACTCATATAACCGTTCAAGAGGAATAATCTCTTCGTGGGCGGCAATTTGAAAAACGCTGTCGGCCGAGGTATAAACAATCGGCTGGCCGGAAAGCGTATGCTGTTCACCTAGTTCGACAATAATCTCAGTCCCCGAGGCGGCTTTATTGCCTAAGACACGCAGCCCGGTATAAAATTCAAATTTTTCAATAATTTCCGGAGGGAAGCCGGCAGGGTAGACGGGAAAAGAACTAAACAACGGGCAGCCGGCTAATTCCCAGTGCCCACTGGTAGTATCCTTGCCTTTCGATAATTCCGCCATTTTGCCAAATGCGGCTGAAGGGCGGGCGACAGGCCGGACACCGGCAATGGGTTCAATAAGCCCCAGTCCCATGTCTGCCAAAACCGGCAAATCAAGACCACCACTGGCGGCGGCAATATGTACCAGGGTATTGGCGCCGGTATCGCCGTATTCAGATGCGTCAGGCATTGCTCCGATACCTACACTATCAAGTACGATGACAAATATTCGTTTGAACAAATCCTATAGCCCCTCTTTTAACAATTTATCTTGCTATATGTATTATGCACGGGGATGGGTCTTATCATAAACTTCTTTCAGGCGATTTTTAGTTACATGGGTATAAATCTGGGTTGTCGATATGTCGGCATGGCCCAGCATTTCTTGAACTGAGCGCAAATCAGCCCCGTTTTCCAGCAGATGGGTAGCAAAGGAATGGCGCAAGGTGTGCGGGGTTATCTCTTTGGTAATGCGGGCTTCCATTGCATATTTTTTAATAATCTTCCAAAAGCCCTGACGGGTCAGTCTGTTGCCATGATGGTTGACAAACAAAGAGGATTCTTCATAGGTACGTACCAGTTTTGTCCGGCCTTTGCCGATATACTCCTGCACGCACTTGGCCGCAATTGATCCCAGTGGCACGATGCGTTCCTTCGCCCCTTTGCCATAGCACTTAATATAGCCCATATCAAGATTTACATCAGAAATGTTCAGGGATATTAATTCAGATACCCTGATACCGGTCGCGTATAACAATTCCAGCATGGCTTTGTCCCTAAGGCCGGTAGGCTGAAAAGTATTAGGCTGCTTTAATAATTCTTCGACTTCGCCGATAGACAAAATGCGGGGCAGCTTTTTTTCCAGCTTGGGTGACTCCAGGTTTACGGCAGGATCTTTTTCGAGATGGCGTTCGCGGACAAGATATTGATAAAAAGATTTTATCGCCGCAAGATTACGCGATATCGTTGAAACAGCCCGCCCCTTTACCTGGAGGCTGTTGAGGTAGCTCAGGATGGTGTCACGGTTCGAATTTCGTAAAAAATCTAATTGACTATTTTGCAAATATGTTTGGAATTGACGTAAGTCCCGCCCGTAGGATTCTAGCGTATTTTGAGCTAATCCCCGCTCGACTGCAAGATAGTTAATAAATTCATTAACATACGATTCCATTTTATTTTACCACCCTTTTTTCTTCCCAATTTCGAGCCGACATTTCAGTTTCTAATCTAGCTACTTTATTCAACAAGAAGTTTACTTTTCCTTTATTTGTCTATAATCTTTCGTAAAGTTTTACAGTTTTTTTATTTCTGCCTGCAAACTGGTGTCGTCTGCGCGTTTGCCAGGCTGCCGGAAATCATGACTCGCAGTGGCTTTTCCAAGAGGTGCTGGTCACGCATTTTCAGGCCGGGATTATTTAATTCCCAGAACATGGTCATTAATTTCGGTAGAATGTAGAAAATAATAAGCGTTAATAGGACGATTTTTACATATAACTTGGACTTTTTTATGATACTGCGCAGAGAAAACGTCACTACCATGCGCTTCTACTTCCCTCCTCCCGCTCACTCAGGTTGCATACCGGCTTAACTTAATATCATACATATTCGTTAAATATCCGGTTTATGCGTAAATTAGATTCGATTAGTGTAAATAAAGAAAAGACTGCCTGATCGCAGTCTTTTCTTTATTACCTCAAAATAAGTTGGGCCACTGTTTTCATAAAAACCGGTGAAACATACACCTCTACCAGTGCGGCGCCGATCATAACAACAAGCATGGCTAAGCAAAACAGGGAGTAGGCCAGGGAATTATAAAGCAAATTGGCTTTAGTTTTATTGCGTCTTACCAGCATCAGGGAAAACGAGGTTGCCGATACCCCTGTCGCCAATAGTGCGGGCACAGCAAAAAAATTGTGGGGCAGTACCGACACCAGGGCAAATAACAATCCTTTCATGATGTACTCATTTACCAGAAAGCCCACAGTAAAGCCAATAACAAATCCCCGCAAGCACACCATAAACAAAACAAAAGGGATACCGACAATGGTAAAGCCCAAGAGCCACATGATTACGATTACTTTGATGTTACTGAGTAATACCCCGGCCAATAGGGCCTGGGTATCGCCGCCAGCATTCTGCGGATCAGTCAATCCCTGGAAGAAAATCCGCAAGTATCCAACCAGTTCAGCTTTTTGTTCGTCAGGCAGTGTTTTTACGGCCATAGCACCAATGACTATCCCAATAACAAAAATAAGAATCATAAAAAAATAGGCAACAATATTTGCGCGGACATAATCGGCAGTATTCTTGCGAAGCAGTTTTAGCATGCATGTACCTCCCTGCCAGTACCTGCTACAATATATGTCCTGCTAAAACTGTTTAGACCTATTTGTCCCTAGTTTTTAACCAGTCTGCCGTAGATTCCCCCGCCTCCGGCGGCAATAACCGCTGTTCCTGCCCGGGCCTGCATAATAAAATCTGTTATTTTTGTACCTGCTATCTGATTTAATTCGTTACGGCCGGCACTATGGATAATCGCCATTTCGGTCTTAAACTCCGCCAGGAGCCGGTCTTTCATCTTTTTTCCCAGTCCGGGAATAAACTCCAGCGGTACCTGGTAGAAATAGTCCGGCCGGTGTAATGGATGCTGCGGTTCCGGATAATCGGCAATTTGCTTGATGCGGTCATACACGCCGGTAATCAAATTTAGGCTGTTACATTCCGGGCAGCCGGTCCCGGTCATTCCGCTTTCATCTATGAAACCACAGACCGGACAAAATGTGCGGTGGTATTTTCCTAACTGGGGATTAAGACCATAGTTGGCCCTGACTTGGCGGCCAGCTGTACGGGACAAGGCTTGAGCCACCTCGTGAAACGACAGATCCTGCAGTGAAAAAACAGTATATTCCCGGGCGATTTTATCCAGAGAGTGAGCATCGGAATTGGTGACAAATGTATAGGCGGCCAGTTCGTTAATCCGGTCGGCCAAATCGCTGTCAGCACTCAGCCCCAGTTCAATTGCGGCCAGCCGGTTAAGCTGCTGATCAGATAAAATTTCCGACAGTCGCGTGCAACAGGTACCATATACGCTTTTGTGCGGTGTAAAGACATGGGCTGGTATAATAAGCGCGTCGAAACCGCCGGCAATAGTCACAAGTTTTTGCAGAGGCATATGGGCATTTTGGGAGCTGAGACTGATGTTGCGGATAAATTGGCTCATATAGGCAGAAAATGCTGCCATTGCCTGCAGGTCTGGCAGAAACACCAGAGTATGTGCCAAGCCCCCGCCCGGCTCCCTTGTTTCGATCTCAGCGCCAAGGATGAGCAGGGTTTTCTCTTGATAAAGATACCCGCCATTGGCTACCGGCACCAGCAAACCTTCTTCGGTCATTTTCCTTATATCTGTCAATACCAGGGGGGACAGGGCGTCAACAATGCCGATGATATTCATCCCTTTGCGGTCGGTTGCTTCTGACAGAATCCCGCGTGCGGTCAGTTTGCGTGATGTGGGGATTTTGACCCACTTACCGCTCTCACTCATACCGACATGAATGTGCAAATCGGCAAAATACTGATTAAACATGTACCGGTATCCCTGCCAGATATAAGGCGACTAAACTCTTGGCGTCACAAATTTCTCCCTTGGCAACCATCCCGGCAATCTGGTCCGGGGTATATGTTTCACTATTAATAAACTCATCTTCATCCGGCTGCTGGGGCGATTCAACTAAATCCTCAGCGAGAAATACATGGATGATCTCGTCAGAAAAACCGGGTGTCGTATACATTGAGGTTAATTTGCGCAGTGTATTGGCGGTGAAGCCCGTTTCCTCAGCCAGCTCCCTAAGCGCACAGGCTGCCGGTTCTTCACCGGGATCAAGCTTGCCCGCCGGAACCTCCAGCATTACCTGCTGCACAGGGTGCCTGTACTGCCGGACCAGGATGACTTTCCCATCGCCAGTCAGCGCGATAACAGCCACTGCTCCCGGATGTTCAACGACCTCTCTGGTTGAGCCCTGGCCGTTTGGCAGCAGGATTTCATCGCGGCGCAGATTTATCACTTTTCCCTCGAATAAACGCGTTGAGCTGATTAATTGTTCATGAAACTCTGTTTCCGTGTGTGGCATATCAGCGCCTCCCTAAAATGACTTATCATATTTTCCAAAGACCTGCATATATTACCTCCAGAGGGAGGGATGTCCAATGATAACTATTTCCCGCAATGGCTTCTATTTCAGCGGCAAAATAAAAGACCTGCTGAAAGAATTACATAACCTGAGCAAAGAGTATCACACCCTGCAGGAGGTTGTGATAAAAAAACGGCAGTAATTAGTCCATCCAGGGATAATGCGTGTAAGGTTTTAGCATAAACAGGGGTCTGTTGACTTTTACAGAGTGTTCAAGCCAGTCAGGAACAACCACCCAGTTGACAGGTAGGTTCAGGGCAGTGGCGGCCTGTTCCACAATATCCAGACCGGCGTGTATATGGGCTGCCGTTGTTTCTGTACCCAGATTGGTATTGCTGACCAACCCGCTGATTTTGAGGCGGGAAACCTGTTCGATCCGCTGCAGTGTGTTTGCGATGCCTTCCGCATTGCCGGTAAAAGGCCGGCGGGTATTAACCACCAGCAGGGCCTGATAGCTGCTTTGATCAAAATACCGTTTCAACTGGCCTAAGGCAATGGCAGATTCGCCGCCGCCGGCATCCATGACTACCCTGGTAGTAGTTTGCGCCAATATTTCAATCAAATTGTGAGGCATGATGGGAAGATCGGCATGTGACAGCCGTGGATCGGGTACAATCACTTTGACGCCGCTATTTTCAAGTAATTCACGGTTTTCCCTGGTGCGGAAATAGGGCTTGATCAGGTCCATATCGACGATGGCAGTTGCCTGACCGGTCTGTTGCAATTGCAGTGCATAATTAACCGCGATCTCCGTTTTGCCGCTGCCAAATTCACCCACAAAAATCGTTATTCGCTTATCTTCCATACAGTTAACCTTCTATTCATAAATTTTCGCCTTTTCCTCTCCCCGTAATATCCGGAGCGCACCCGCAGCCAGAGCGGCACATTCATCCTCACCGGGATAAACAAGTACCTGGCTGATAAACGCCACCCGCTCACAAATCATGTTAGTCAGCAGTTTGGAATGAGCCAAGCCCCCGGTTAGCACAATGGCATCAAGCCGGCCCCGGACTACTGTGGCCATTGCCCCAATCTCCTTGGCCACCTGATAGGCCATAGCTTCGTAAATGAGCGCGGCTTTAGTGTCGCCGTTTTTAATGCGATCCTCAATTTCCCGGCCGTCATTAGTGCCGAGATGAGCGACAAGCCCTGCTTGCCCAACCAGCTTCTTTTTCATAGCGGCCAGTGTATATTCTCCCCCAAAACACATAGTAATTAATGCGTGAGAAGGTAAACCGCCAGCCCGTTCCGGCGAAAATGGGCCGGCATCATTAGGGTTTGTTACATCAATCATGCGTCCGTGTTGTTGTATTCCGACCGATATGCCGCCACCCAGGTGAACCAGAACTAAGGTAAGTGCAGCATAGTCTTTGTCTAAATCCCCAGCCACGCGATGGGCAACCGCTTTTAGATTAAGGGCATGAAATAAACTGCGGCGGGAGATTTCCGGCAAACCGGTAATTCGCGCTATTGGTTCCAATTCATCCACACTCACCGGATCAACAATAAACGACGGAATCCCCGTTTGACCGGCAAGGCCTCTCGCCAATAATCCCCCCAGATTGGAGGCATGTTCGGTTTGCACACCGACCTTTAAATCCTGTGCCATCGCTTCATTTACCCTATATGTGCCACTTGCCATCGGTTTCAAGGGGCCGCCGCGGCCGACCACTGCTGCTAAATCACAAATTTTAAGGTTATGAGTGGCCAGTGCCGCTTCGACCAATTGGCGCCGATAATCATATTGATCATAAATCCGCACAAATTTGCTGAGCTCTTCCGTGCTGTGACGGATAATCTGCTCAAACTCTTTTTGCTCATTACAATATACAGCTATTTTTGTTGAGGTTGACCCAGGATTGATTGCCAATATTTTATACTGATCCAGCATTGTTAGCCCCCAATATCCAATTTTAACTGACCGGACAACATCATTATTTTATTCATTACCGGGAGAAAAAAATCCTGCAACGCAAAACAACAAACCTTGCCGGCCAGGGGCAGCAAGGTTTGTTGTTATTAATGTTATAGGAACTAACTGGCCCGCATTTCCATGCGCAGTTTATCAGCAATCATGGCCATAAATTCAGAGTTAGTAGGTTTGCCTTTATCCAGTTTGATTGTATAGCCAAACAGCTTATTGATCATTTCAATATTTCCCCGGTTCCAGGCAACCTCAATCGCATGGCGGATGGCCCGTTCGACCCGGCTGGGGGTGGTTGAGTATTTTTCCGCGATCATCGGATAAAGTACTTTCGTTACCGCGCCTAATAATTCCACTTCCGAAATAATCATCATAATCGCGTCACGAAGATATTGGTAACCTTTGATATGAGCCGGAATACCAATTTCCCGGATAATATTTGTCACTTCAACATCCATGGGCCGTGTCTTAACGACCTGGGCAGTGGCGGCGGCGACAGGACGGGTAGTAATCAAGGTGCCAGCAAGTTGTCTGACACGATTAATAAGTACATCCATATTAAATGGTTTTAACACATAATAATCAGCACCGAGTTCTACCACCCGCTGCGTAATATTCTCCTGACCAAACGCCGTCAGCATAATAATCTTTGGGCGTTTATGCGGTGAAACATTAATACGTTCCAAAACCCCAATTCCGTCTAAATGTGGCATAATTATATCTAAAACTATGACATCCGGAGATTTTTCTTCAATAATAGATAACATCTGCTCTCCGTTAAAGGCCACCCCAACCAGCTCAATGTCAGGTTCCCGGTTAAGACATTCTTGCAAAATCTCCGAAAATTCCCTGTTGTCGTCAGCGATAGCCACCTTAATTGTTTCTCTTGCCATTACCATTGGAATCCTCTCCCTGCTAAATCGTATAAAATTACTATATTTTACGTATTCGACAAACTTGCACCATTTCCTTCCTCGTTTGGAAAAAGAATCCATTTTATTTTTTGTCTACCAAAATTCAAAAATACATTCTGCGGGATAATAAAATATCTGCCGTAAAGGGTACAGGCGGCTTTAGCCATAGAAAGGCTTGGCACAAGCCCGGTCTTTTCTTATCTGTAAAATTTAAATCTTATCTTAATTATATAGATAGCCTGAGAATGTGACAAGTAGTTTCCCACTGGAATTAGCAAGCCCTTGCTTAAGCCCAATTACACCAGAACAGAAAAATTGCCAGAAAACGTAAAAAGTTTTCTGGCTGAATGGCGTTCTTTTTTAGGGATTATACCGCTTTCCATAAGCATCCAGTCAACGAAGCACCCATAACCGCTTGTTGGGTCATGGACAAAAACATGGGTAACGGCCCCGACTATTTTACCATTTTGGATAATAGGGCTGCCGCTCATGCCCTGAACGATACCACCGGTTCTTTCGATTAGCTTCGGGTCAGTGACTTTAATAACTAAGCCTTTGCTTTCCGGCATTTCCTGCAGATTGATTTTCTGGATTTCAATACTAAACTGTTCAATTGTCTGCCCGTCCACTACTGTCAGCATTTCCGCCGGCCCTACCTGGACCTGGCTCATAGAAGCAATCGGGATTGCCTGGGGATATTTATCATTTGGTAGATTAGCGGTCAATTCACCATAGATCCCAAACGGGGTATTTTTATTAATATGTCCCAGCAATTGATCTTCTTCAATAAATACGCCAATCTTCTCACCCGGATGGCCTCTGGTGCCGTGTTGAATGCCTGAGACTGTAGCCAGTACGATCTTACCCTGTTCACAATCAATTGGCTGATTAGTGTCACTGTCAGTAATAATATGACCGAGTGCTCCGTATATTTTTGATTCCGGTTCATAAAAAGACAGTGTGCCGACACCTGCTGCACTATCGCGGACAAACAACCCGATTCGATACCGTTTGGTATCATGGCATAAGGCCGGCGATACATTAATATGCTGCTGGCCATCTGCGCGCTTAATCAGTACATCAATGGCGCGGTTATTTTTTCCATTATCATCAATAATTTCGGCTACCTGCGTATCGCTTTGCACAGGAATGCCATTTATGCTGATAATGACGTCCCCGACTGTAATGCCGGCGTCTTTGGCTGGTGTTACATACTGGCCCTGCATATTGAGAACCGGGGAATTGCCGACAACGATGACACCTTGCGATCGCAGCATGACTCCAATTGAATGTCCGCCTGGAACCAGTTTGACAGGAGGCAGCACATCCACCTGCACCGTACGGAAGGGGATTATTCCGAACAGCTTAAACTCGACAGTAGATTGTCCGAGCTTGACAGGTTCAAGCGATACGGGCCGTGATAAAGCAATAATTGGTAAGGTTTCATGGGTTTGTACACGGATACTACCGTCATCATGGCTGACTTTAACGGTTAGTGGAAAATTTACATCAAATAGGGCCGACTCACCTTCAATAATCCGGATATGCACGGGAAGACCGTAAATATTTCGAAATTGGGGAGAAAGACAAAATGCAAAGATTGCGCTGATAGTTAATAGGGCCCAAATCAGCTTGCTGCTCAATAGCCGGTTAAATCTTGTCATATTTTCTTCCATCACTCCCTATTACATTCTTCCCAAATTTGCCACTCAGCCTTTCATTTGTTTTATATTTTGTTCAACCGGTTGCAAATTAAAGTTTCCCGAATTCAAAGGGGATTATTCCGGAATTATTAGCATTTATTGACTTGGAATCTTATTTTCGGCCATTTAGACAAAAAAAATGGCGTAAGCTCTCGCTTACGCTTTATATTTCCAATTTGCTTTTTTTTTCATTGATTTTTCTAACATCTGGGCCGCATTATCCAGGGAAAGTTGGGTTATATCACCGGAGGCCATTCGCGCCAATTCCTTTAATTGACGCGAATGGGTCAACTGGGTTACCCGGGTTACCGTCCTTTCCTCTTCAATCATTTTTTCGATATAAATATGGCTGTCAGCCATCGAAGCGATCTGCGGCAGGTGGGTGATACATAAAACCTGTTTATTGAATGCGGCAATTCTGGCTATTTTTTCTGCCACTTTCTGGGCGGTTTGGCCCCCAATACCGGCATCAACCTCATCAAATACCATGGTAACCGTTTCTTCCCGTTCAGCGCAGACCGTTTTTATGGCCAGGGCGAGACGCGATAATTCGCCACCGGAGGCAACTTTCTGCAATAAACGGGGGTCTTCCCCCGGATTGGCGGAAAACAGAAAAACCACATCATTGGCGCCGGTTGCTGAATATTGGTCATTGCGTTTCACATCGACAATAAATTGGGCTTTAGGCATTCCCAGATCAGCCAGGTGGCTTGCTATTTGCCGACCCATTTCCGCTCCGGCCAGCTGTCTTAGCCTGTCGAGTTCATCGGCAGCTTGCTCTATTTGCAGCTTAAGAGCAGCTTCTTGCTGTTCAAGGCTGCCTATCCGCTCATCATAATGGGTAATGGCCGCCAATTCCTCAGCCGCCCGCTCATAATAGGCCAGTATTTCCTGGACTGTTGCCCCGTATTTTTTTTTCAGCCTATGAATGATGTCAAGGCGGTCTTCCAGTTTAGCTAATTTCGCCGGATTAAAATCCATATTTTCCCGGTAATCCCTAAGTTCACCCATCGTTTCTTCCAATTGGTACAGTGATTCAGTTACAATCTCAACCTGCTGCTTAATGGATTCATCAAAGCGGGCTGCTGATTCAAGATCTCTTTTTATATCAGTCAGGCAGGCTATAATACCATTAAAACCTTTATTCCCCTGACTCAACAGCATGTAGGAACGGGATACGGCATTAGAAATCTTTTCGGCATTTGCCAGAACCTTAACCTGACTTTCCAGCAGATCTTCCTCAGCCGGCGCTAAAGCGGCGGCTGCAATCTCTTGCGTTTGCCAGGTAAGCATCTCTTCACGCTGCAGACGTTCCCGTGAATCCTGGCTGATTGTGGCTAATTCATTTTTAACTTTTTGCCATTCCCGGTACGTACTGCGGTATTGTATAAGTT
>JAEWGR010000057.1 GCA_023388195.1 Bacillota bacterium | reverse complement strand
CATTACTGCTGCCAGGGATGCCGATAAGCAGCCGGTAAGTAGGACACAGGGTTTGTATATCAAATTCTACGCTGGCATTCTCAATTCCATGTCTGGTATAAGCAAATGTTTTTAATTCACTGTAATGCGTAGTGGCAATTGTTTTGGCCCCAATTGTATGAATATATTCGAGAATGGCCATCGCCAGGGCAGCGCCTTCACTGGGGTCGGTGCCGGCACCGATCTCATCAATAAGCACTAAATCATTCGCCGATATTTTCTTTAATATTTTAACCAGATTGGTCATATGGCCGGAGAAGGTACTTAGACTCTGTTCAATACTTTGCTCATCACCAATATCGGCGAAGATATTGCCAATAACCGGCATCTCTGAATCAGGTGCCGCCGGTACAAATAAACCAGCTTGCGTCATAAGGGCAAATAAGCCCACTGTTTTCAGCGTTACCGTTTTTCCGCCTGTGTTTGGTCCGGTAATGAGCAAGGTTGTAAAATGCCGGCCCAGATGTACATCAATGGGTACCACATGTTCAGCCGGGATCAGCGGGTGGCGCGCCTGCACCAGGTTAATATAGCCCTGCCGATTAATCACCGGTTCAATGGCTTGCATGTCAATACTTAGTTTAGCCTTAGCGAAAATAAAATCCAGTCTGGCTAAAACGGCCAGGTTAGCTTCAATGGCTGCCGCTGCTTTGGCAATATGGCCGGCTACCACTGTTAAAATCCGTTCAATCTCGGTTTTTTCGGCCGCCATAAGCTGCTTTATATCATTGTTCAGATTAACGATGGCTATTGGTTCAATAAATAAGGTGGCACCACTGGCTGACTGGTCATGCACTATCCCGGGAAAATTGCTGCGAAATTCCTGTTTTATCGGGATAACATACCGGTCGCCGCGCATAGTGACTAAGGCATCCTGAAAAAACTTCTGGTATTCACCTGACCGCAAAATGCTATCCAGTTTTTCCTTTACACGGCTCTGCGCCTGTTTTATCTCCCGGCGAAGCTTTGCCAGCTCGTTGCTGGCATCATCACGGACCTGGCCTTGCTCGGTTACTGTTGCTGCTATGATTGTCTCAATATTTCTTAATACTGTTATTTGGCCGGCTATGGAGTTTAACAGTGGGGTTTCCACAGGCAGATCAATGAAAAAACTTTTCATCCGCCTGGCAGCGTACAGGGTGCTGCCTACTGCCAATAATTCATGCGGTTCAAGGATAGCACCAAGTTCCGCTCTTTTTATTGCTGCCCTCACATCACGAATTCCACCTAGCGGTACACTGGCACTATGGTTCAGCAGAGCCCGGGCTTCAGCTGTTTCAGCCAGACGTTCCTCCACTATACCTGGATCACTTACAGGCACCAGGCTTTCTGCAAGCTCCCGGCCCATAATTGAGCCGGTCCGCTCGGCCAGCATGTCCCGGATTTTATTATATTCTAATGTTACTAACACGGATGCTTCCATGTAAATTCTCCTCTGACATTCTTATAATACGCCCCGAAAAAAATGCCCCCGTGTAATATGATCGTGCTCAACCTCACTCACCTTATCTTGGAGCAGCAGTGGATGGTTTTCGCCCTGATCAATAAGCTCGCGATACATTCTGGTTATAAATTCTATTTCTCTGACCGTACTATATTTGGCCTCAAACCGCAGCCGGCTTAAACCAGACCGTGCCAGGCGCGGTACATGGGGCAGCATGGATAACTCTTTGGCATTAAGAATATGCATACGGCAAAACTGGTCTGTAGCAATGGGGAATAACTCATTCATTCTATCCTTTAGCCAATATTGGCCTCGCGAACAGGCCTGATGGCATTGTCTGTCCTGAGCACCCAGAAAACTGCCAGGCAGACAATATTCAGAAATCATCATTGTTATATACCCATGGACCAAACATTCCATGGGGGCCAGCTGCCTGGCAGCAATTGTTTCAACCTGAGTAAAGCTGAGTTCAGGTGAAAGTGTCAGGCTGGCTAATCCCAGATCCCCCAGATATCTGGCCGTAATACTATTATATATATTTAACGGGTAATCTCCGTGCAACGGCACATCGACAAGCGCCCGTAACAGCTGGAGGGTACCAATATTACCGACACTGACCGCATGCGGTTTAATCCTGTTAAATAAACCAGCACTGGCTTTCAATTCCGCCAATTGATTTTGCTGAACTAACCGTGGCGTGTTAAAAATAATCTTACGATTGTATCGGCGAACATACATTGCTGCATTATGATAATCCTCCTCAGCTAATGGGTTGCCAAAACATTCGCCGCCGAACATGACGATATCTGCACCATTATCGACCGCAGCCTCTAGTTTGTCCATAGTATCAACATTGACTACAAGTTCAGGTTTGTTAGCCCGCTTAGCCGTCTGCACCGGGGGCAGCAGGACCGATATGGAGTTGGCCTTAGGAAGCGCAACCCTGGTAAACCTGGCCAGACGAGCCGCCTCCAACTGCTCAATCGCCCGGCGCCTGGCGTCATTCATCTCACTGAGGGGAACCATTACCTCCCCATCAAGCTGGCACTCCAGACGACGCAAACTAAAAACGGTAGTACCCAGCCTTTCCATTTGCTTAGTCACGCTCTCCGGTGTAAGCGGTCTTTTTAAGGCTTTTTCGGCGATGAAAACGGTTTCTGCCCGGCCGGTATAGCCGTCAGCGTCCTGTACGGTTATAACCATAGGTTTACCTTCTTCAGCAGTCACAACTATATCAACAGGAATGCGCCGCACAGCCTCTGCTCTGCTGAAATAGGCTCTGGCCCGGTCCATCAGCCTGGCATCAAATACCTTAAATACCCGGTCATTGTCCCGAACAGGCGAGCTTACCGGAATTGACACAGCGGTATTAGCCGGGGCCTCAGTCACAACCGCACCATTGACCGTCATCGTCTGAACCGTAACATTGACCCGCCCGCCGACTTTAACCCAGAACTCAATAATATCGCCGACAGCAAGCGGCTCATCCAGTTTGATAACAGCAATTTTGCCTGCCGCCTGATAAGTAAGCACCCGGCCAACCCGGACGCCGCGGTTATTGGGACGGCGGTCACTCATCATATTCCGGCCATTTTTACCAAAAAGATGGGCGGTGGTAAAATCCCGGTTAAAAATCTGGGCTAAATCCTTCCGGTCCTGCGCACTGACAGCATAGTTATTCTGGTTGGCCAGATAGCTGTCAATGGCCCGGCGGTACGCATCGACAACTACGGCAACATATTCGGGGCGCTTCATTCGGCCTTCAATTTTAAAAGAGGTTACCCCGGCGTGAATGAGGTCAGGCAGTACTTCGATCGTATTGAAATCTTTCGGACTCAGCAGATATTCCCCGGCATCGACCGCCTGCAAAAGATCATTGCCGGCAGCATCTACCAGGGTATAAGGCAAGCGGCAGGGCTGGGCACAGCGGCCACGGTTGCCGCTGCGTCCGCCAATCATGCTGCTCATCAGGCATTGTCCGGAATAGGAGATACACAGGGCCCCATGGATAAAAGTTTCGATCGCCACCGGGGAATTTTTGCATATGTGCTCAATATCTTGCAATGCCAGTTCCCTGGCTAAAACTACGCGGGTAAACCCCATGGCGGCTAAGAATTGAACCCCTTCTAAATTATGAACAGTCATCTGCGTACTCGCATGCAGAGGCAATGCCGGTACAATTTCTCTGGCGACCGCAGCCACTCCCAAATCCTGGACAATAATGGCATCAACGCCAATTTTATATAAATGCCGTAAATAATCAGCCAAAGCCGGCATTTCACTGTCATCAGTCAGTGTATTTACAGTAATGTACACCATTACACAACGCAGATGGGCAAATCGTACGGCCTCCGCCAATTCTTCATCGGTAAAATTAGGTGCATAATGTCTGGCGCCAAACATTTTACCGCCCAGGTAAACTGCATTGGCGCCGCTTTCTACTGCTGCTACCAGTGCTTCTTTAGTACCAACAGGCGCAAGTAATTCAATCACATGGATCATCCTTTCCTAAAACCGCTGCTATGGCTGGGGCAATACCGGTTAAATCAGTAATTGCGCCTACTGTTGCCTGCGCTTGGCAGCCAAGGGCAATAAGCGGAACTTTATTTAGCGTATGGGTTTTCACACCCATATCCTCGATATTGCCGTGGTCACTTGTTATAATAAACAGCATATCAGACGGCAGCTGCCCGTATACTGCGCTAATAAAATCATTCAGCAATGCCAGTATGCTGGCTGCAGCCTGCCAGTCTTGCTTATGTCCCGCCCTGTCAGTCTGAAAATATTCAAAGATAGTGAAAGAATATTTCCTGGAAATATTAACCAAATTATCAGCAGCCTGCTTGGGACTCACCACCGGCAAACTATGTACGCCCCACTCCGGCAGCGAGGCATTGGTAATATCCTGATACACGGCTTCATGACTATGCATTTCCGGTAAGGACCTAAGCCGCATACCGGTACTGAGTGCCGCCAGCGTAATCGCCGAATGACGGCGTTTACGTTTAGCCACCAGTTCAAAATAATTCGGTGTATACATATTGGCAGAAGTTGCCGGCAGGCCCGTTTTAGCAAGCCTGCTCATAATGTTATTTTCTGTAATAATGTCGGCAAGCTGAGGCCCCGGGAAGGCCTGTATATGACGGCCCATGGCTTTAGCTGTATTCATACCGGTAAGAATAGCAGCCTGCCCTGTTGCGCTTTGTGGTAATCCAGGAACCCCCAGAGTAGCATCAATGGGTATAATACAACGATCAGGGGCTACTATTGCTGCACTATCTGCAGT
>JAEWGR010000068.1 GCA_023388195.1 Bacillota bacterium | reverse complement strand
CTCATCAAGTTCTAAGCCTATCCCATGGCCTATAAACTTAACCTGATCCTCTTTGTAGCCCATAAAATAATCTTTGTATCCCAGTTCACCGGCCAGTTTAACCGCCAGTAAATATGGCTCCTCGGCCGGTATGCCGGGCTTCATGGCTTTAATTATTTCCGCTTCTATGGCCAGCGCATCTTCATAGGCCTTCACCAATCTGGGGGTTAGTTCGCCGATACAGAATATCCGGGTCTGATCAGCGGTATACCCTTGCAGTACACAAGTATAGTCGATATAAATGACTTCATTCCGTTGGATTGTCTTCCAGCCGGCACCCTGCGGCTGGGACGGGCTAACCCCCATTCCCCCTACCGGACCATCAAAGAAACTGGGGAATGCGCCACTGTTGCCTGTGCATAGGTTGCCAAAAAACAACTCCTGATTAAACGCCCTCATTTTACAGCAATTAGAGTAGCCGCGCTTACGCATTTCGGCTTCAAACAAGGCCGCCGCTTCAACCTCCCGCATTCCTTCGCGCAAAAATGTCGGAACGGCTGAAAAGGCTGCATCAATTACCTGGAAGGAGTTGCGGATAAGCGCGATTTCATAAGGTGATTTAATAGCACGGGTGTCTTTAATCAAAGGTGAAACATCACTGAACAGGGCATCGGGAAACATTTTTTTATAGGTATTATACAGATTGACTGGCAGCACATCCAATGTCAGGCCAATTTTAACAGGATTAGCAAACTGGTCATTGATAATGCCTGCAATTTCTTTAGGGCTTTTGATAGGGATAATATGTTTTAATGGTGATTCGGTTTGGGCACGATGCAGGCTTTTCTTCACCAGAAGTAATGGCTCGCCCTTAACCGGGACGTACAACACTGAGTTTTGCACAGTACCTGTAAAATAAAACATATCACTGTTCAACAAAATTAAGGCCCCGTCTAGACCCTGCTTATCTAATGCCGTCTGAAACCGGTCTATCCTGGCTTCGATCTCTGAACCTGGGGTAAGATTGATTTCCATTCTATTGCCTCCTATGTATTCTCTACTCAATCTAATCTACTATTAAAGCTAGATTCTTCCGGTTACCCGAACGCCGATAAATGGGTTGCCGCTATATCCTGCCAGCCTATGCTAACGGCGAATACAAGCTTTTACTTTAATTTACATTTTATCGATTTTACTGATCGCAGTCAATCTTAGCCTCTTCTTATTCAGCGCCCTGCGGTTAAATTTATTGCCTAGAAAAACCTGGCTGGTGCCGGCTCCTGAGGACGCCGGCAGAAGCTGTCGGCCTCAAAATTTCGCTATTCCTTATATCTGACTTTTAAATTTTATCCATTCCTATGTAAAAAATCCGTAAACATTAGTTTACGGATTAATAGCTGGATAACTTAACAGGATGTTTGTTTCAGATATTTAATTAAACGGGTCAGCTTGCCACAGTTTAAAGAATCGTGAATAGTCATATCATAACTGTCAACGCCTCTTATTATTTCCTGAGCTGCACTCATAGCCTGGATATGCTT
The DNA here is from genome assembly GCA_023388195.1 of Bacillota bacterium. Classification (GTDB taxonomy): domain Bacteria; phylum Bacillota; class Negativicutes; order Sporomusales; family Sporomusaceae; genus Sporomusa. Next base: position 29,940 of record JAEWGR010000068.1, on the reverse strand, counting down.
TTTACATATAAATCCGAAGTCACCCCGCAATTCCCAGGTGATGACCGGGGTATCGCCGGCAACAGCTCCCATAACCTTATTTTTCATTCCCTTTCACCTCAATTTATATTAATGAATCAAAATCATCTTGATGTTTGATATTGATATTAGTATAACCCACTTATATATAAATTTAAAATATATCATTTTTATGATAATATAGTTATATATTATACGAAGGAGGGTCTTTCATGGAATTACGGCAATTAGAGTATTTCCAGATGGTTTGTCGTTTAAATAGCATATCGAAGGCTGCCGAACAATTACACGTCGCCCAGCCCTCTATTTCAATTGCAATCCAAAAATTAGAAGAAGAACTTGGGGTTCAGTTATTTTATCGGACACACCGGCAAATAACACTAACCTCGGAGGGAATGGTCTTTTTACAGCGGGTTAATAATATCCTCACCCAAGTCGGGGATTCAATCAACGAGATGAACGACCTCAAATCATTTCCCAAAGGATCGATTAAAATAGGCATTCCCCCTATGATCGGAATTTTTCTCTTTCCACAAATATTTGCCCAGTTCCGCAAAGAATACCCTCACATTGAGCTCTCAGCAGTGGAAGGTGGCTCGTTAACCATTCACAACTTAGTTGAACAGGGTAGAATTGATATTGGTATAATAACCCAGTCTCACTCATCTTCTGCTTTAGAAACATTACCAATTACCACAGGTCAGATTCATGTATGCCTGCCGCATCGTCATCCGCTTAGCACCCTGGCGAGTATACCCTTTAACAAACTGCGTGATCAGCCTTTCATTCTACTTAAAGAAGATACATACAATCGCCAGGTAGTCCTGGAGGAATGCAAGAAACATCTCTTCATACCGCAAATTGTTTTCTCTTCCAGCCAGGTTGAAACGATTATCAGTTTAGTAGAACTGGAAATAGGTATTTCATTTCTCTTTGATGCCATTGCCAGAAACTATTCTACTATTTACAGCTGCCCTTTATCGGAACCAATTAATTTTCAGATTGTGCTGGCATGGAATAAAAGCCGCTATTTAACAAGCACCGCCAAAGCCTTCATTAATTTTATGACTAGCATGGAACATCATTAGTCATATACTTTATAAAGCCTTAGCGGCATCAGCGGGGAGCAGACCGGTGTTCTCCCCTCGTAATATCTTTGCGGAAATGTTACATTTTTATTGACAAATGACAAATTACATGCAACAATGTAACAAAGTTATTCGTCTGCAGACGTATTACGATCAATAAAATTACAATGTTAAAAATGATGATTGGGCAACAAGCAAACATTATCTTGCTTTCAGAGAACCGATGGCTGGTGAAAATCGGTGCAGATATTTGCGAAACTCACCCAGGAATTCTTTCGTTGAAATTAAGGGGAACCTTATTTAGGCAAAAGCGTTTATCTGCGTTAAAGATATCAGCCAACGTACGTAGTGGCTGAGTTAAGCCTAAGTTAGGGTGGTACCGCGATAACGTCGCCCCTATTGACATTACATGTCAATAGGGGCGTTTTTCATTCACTACATTAGAGAAAAGAGGGTGCTATATATGGGAACCCAAAAAGTTGGTTCAGCCGGAACAGCATTTGCTATGGCGGCAGTCTGGTTTGCAACCCACAGTGGTGGTGGCTTTGCCACCGGCAATCAGGAAGTAAATTTCTTTGTAAAGTATGGCTGGTATTCAGTTTTTCTGCCGGTAGTAGCAATGGCACTATTGGGCTGGGGACACCGAAATGCGCTTGTTCTGGCCAAAGACTATAAAACCTATGATTATAAAAGTTTTGGTGATGCCCTGTTCCATCCCTATGAAAAGTACTTTTCCCTGGTTTTTGAATTTGGGTTTATCATGCTGATCGCCTGTGGTGTAAGTACCGCAATCGCCGGTTCTGGTGCTCTTTTGAAAAGTTCGCTGGGCATTCCCTATGGAATAGGCATAGTGAGCGTAGGCTGTATTTTACTGTTGCTGACTATATTCGGCAGTGAGTTAATAATTAAGGTCTTAAATCTAAAAACTTATTTTCTGATTATTACCTTATTGATATTGTGTGTGCTAGGTATTCAAATGGGAGCATTTAACTTCCAGCGGGTCCTGACTACGAATGAAACTTTTGGCACCAGTTTTTTTGATGCAGTTTGGTACATGTTAATTTATATCGGCTTTCAGGCTTTTACTGTTTTACCGATTATATCTGTTTCCCATCATATTAAAACAACAAAAGAATGCAATATGTTTATGTTATTTGGCACCCTTTTAAATGGAGTCTTTCTGGCAGTTGTCTGTATTATGCTGCTAGGATTCAGCCCGGAGATTCTTGACCAAACACTGCCCGTATATTTTGTCACCGTACAACTTGGTTTACCCTGGCTGAAAATATTATATAGTGTCATCTTATTTGTCGCGCTGCTGGGTACAGGCATCTCCCTCGTATTCTCTACAGTAGCCCGCTTCGAACCGGTTCTGGTCGGAAAAGGCATATTACACAGTTTGCGCACACGCAGAATAGCAATCTCTTTTATTACCATAGCGATTTGCACCGGTATTTCGGTTTTTGGCCTAACCAATATTGTAGTCAAAGGATATGGCTCAGTAGGTTATATTGGTCTGTTTTTTGTGCTCCTGCCGGAAATTATTGTTGGGACAATAAAAATCCGGCAAAATGCCAAACTGCGCAAAGAATAAGAACTTGATCAGGAGCTTCTAATAATATTACGCAGTCACTAATAGCATGAATTCTAAAAACCAGCCAACCCCAGGAGCAAGTTAGCTCCTGGGGTTGGCTGGCTGATTATTACAGACTCCAGGCTTGTGACAATAACTTAATGCCGGCTTCCAGTTCAGCTGGACTCAGCTTACCAAAGCCGAGTATTATTTGTGCAGGGTAATGGCCCTGGCTGTGATAGGCAGCATTAAGAGGGAATAGCCGCACATTCTTTTCTCCTGCCCGTCTGATAAGCTCTTCACTGTCCAGGGAAGTATCGACTAGTTCTATAACCATATGGAGCCCTGCTCCCTGCCCAAGAATCTTAACCCGCTTGCCAAAATGAAGGTCAATGGCCTGAATCAAAGCATCATGCTTTCCTTTATAGAGTATACGCATCTTCCGCAGGTGTCGCTCCCAATACCCTTGCCGCATGAATTCAAGGATCGCCCTTTGCTCCAATAAGGATACTGAGGCAGCATAATGTCCAAACATATTGTGATAGATACTAAGTAGTTGCTTCGGTAACACCATATAACTTACCCGCAGGGCAGGCGATAAAACCTTGGAAAAAGTACCTATATAGATTATGTTTCCCTGGGGATTTAATCCCTGCAAAGCAGGAATGGGTTTTCCGTAATATCTGAGTTCACTGTCATAATCATCCTCGATAATGAGTCCCCCAACGGCTTTAGTCCAATTGATCAACTTTAGCCTGTTTTCCACAGGCATCACATAGCCTAACGGAAATTGATGAGATGGTGTCACATATACAACCGTACTTTTGCTATTTTTCAAATATTCCAGATCTACGCCGTTGGGAGTGACGGGGATAGAGTTAAGAGAAAAAGAAGCATACTTCTTGAAGACAGACCTGGCAATCCAGTGGCCAGGATCTTCAACAGCTAGTAAGGAATGATGATTTTGAATGATTTGTGCAATAATGGATAAGCTATCCTGTAGCCCGCTGGTAATGACAAGTTGCTCAACATCGCAGACTACACCACGAAAACGTTCCAAATACCTTTGAATTTCGCAGCGTAGTTCTATTTCCCCCTGAGGATTGCTGTATACAGTAAATTGTTCCTGCTCCTGTAAACACCTTGACAACAGGTTACGCCATACCTTACTGGGGAAACTAGCTGGCGACAAATTTGCAGGATGAAAATCAAATAGGTAATCTTTTCCCTCAGGGTAGGCTTGCTCCCCTGATATCATTTTACTTTTACAGATTTCCGGCGTCAGTTCTTGGTCAAGCGACGAAATATAGTATCCACTTTGTGGTTTACTATAAATAAATCCTTCCATCGATAGTTGTTCATAAGTATATTCCACAGTATTGCGGCTTATAGCTAATTCTGCCGCTAAGTGCCTGACAGATGGCAGCCTGGTATTAGGCAGCAGCTTGCCTGATAAGATTTGATGCTTAATCTGCTCGTACAGTTTAACATATAGCGGCCGGCGATCTTCATTATCCAAAATAAACATCAGTCCACCAACTTTTCACTTATACGTAATTAAACTAACGCCATTATATCGATGCCCAATAAGGAATGTCAAGGTTGTCCTAAAACTGACCCTTAAAAATTTTACATAATTGCCTCTTCAATAGGGGTCAATTTTGTTTTACAATATGATTAATAGACTAACTGAAAGGAAGAAATAATTGTGCTGAATGAAAAATTATTGGCAATACTCGCTCACCCTGTAGACAACGCAGTTTCTATGGTAACTAACGGCACTGACGGGGCTCATTTAGTTAATACTTGGAATAGTTATATCATGGTACGGCCTGAGGATAAGCTCCTGATTCCGGCAGCCGGCTATAATAAAACTGAAAAAAATCTTACGGCTCGTAATGAGATGATACTGTCGATTGCCCATAAAGAAATCGAGGGTTATAAAGCTAAAGGCACTGGATTTATTGTGAAAGGCAGTACCCGTTTCATAAATGCGGGCGAAGATTTTGACCGTATGAAGGAAAGATTTCCATGGATACGCGCAGTTTTAGAAGTGACAGTTACCTCGGCCAAACAGATGCTGTAACATTGGACACACCGCCGCTTAATTGTTACAGGTTTTCCCCTGCAAAAGATTGTCGGCCCCCTAGATCTTCTGTCCCGGATAGTTCATAGTCGGTGCATTAAATAATCCAGCCTCTTATTGGGATAGCTCCAATAGGGGGTTGTGTTCTTTTGTCCCGAAATAAAAAGCCGTCTGTCAAATGGCAGACGGCTTACTACACGAACCAATAAATAAGCGGGCGGTAACCTCACAAATTGGTTGTGCCTCCTGGTAAAACGGGGATTAACCTGTTAGCAAACTGAGTTGCAGTCATCTTCAAAGCAGAATAATAGTAAAATAATAATAATGATTATGATAAACCAACTACCACCACCACGACCACCTAATCCTCCCCATCCCATAGAAAAGACCTCCTTTATTTTTGTGTAGCGAAGTGATGTACATTGTATCTTATGATTCCTACAGAGGATCTGCTACTGAGATGATCGGCTGATTCGTAAAAAGGCCAAGCGGCAAAAATCCCCGCTTTAAAAATAAGAAAAGACTTGGCTTGGGCCAAGTCCTCAGGAGGCAGGCAGAAGCAGTCTTTGTTCTTTAGGGTATAGTCGTTCTTACTTATGGATCAGAAATCGATATACTTTCTGATCATATAAAAATAGCCCCCATTTTCTGAGGTCTACATTAGCATTACCGATGATGGAGCATTCGCATTATCTCATACACGGCTCTCTTATGCCGTTCTATTTCCCGTTTTTGCCGATCTTGCCAGGCTCTTCTGCTCTCAAAGGGGCGGCGCTTCATTTCGTGTTCATGCCGTTCGTTCTCCCGGCGCAGGCGTTCATTTTGCTCCCGCCGCCGTTCTCGCTCATACCGCTCCCGCTCGTGCCGGTCCCGTTCATAACGATCCCGGTCACGGCGGTCATGCCGGTCAAGCTGTACTATTCGCTGCGAATCAGCATTATATAGTGCTGAAGCTTCGGCTACGGTTGCAAACAGACCAAACTGCATAATCCCAGCCAGGGAATAAACAATCGTCTTCTTAACCAGGATATTCATAAATTGTCCCTCCTCCAATTACTATTTTAAGCATAATGTGGAAGTGTGACAAAAGTATGACAGCGTTTTAAAAACCTGTTTAAACGAAAGCCCGCGCTCAACAAATATACCCCAGCCTCACAAGACTTTGGATCTAGGTATTACGGAAAACACATTCCGATAGAAATGGACGGTGCAACGCCGGCAACCACCTGACAGTCATTATTACAAGTATGGACATACCCTTACTAAAAAAGTCACTTCTGAAGATAGTAACAGCAACATTTAAGTGATGCTCGAAAGTATCTTCCTCGAAAAGTATGCCTAATCCTACAGTGATAGTTTCTAAAAATTATTGACATTAAAATATTTGGCAAACATCGTATTGGCCTACAGGTAAATGTTTCCTCTTGTCGAAGTATCGACTTTAGAGGGAGGTGATATTATGTCAAAAAGAATGGTTCTGTATACTCATGTTGAAAAGTCTAAAATAGACAAAAAGAATTTGTTCTTAATCACAGCGTTTGGAACTATATCTGGCTCTTTTGATAGCGAAATGTTCGATTATTACAAGAGTTCGCCGGAAAGCATAAGCGAATTCGATGTAATTCCTCTAAAAGATGCCAGAATTGTTGGTAACGACGGGAATGTTACTGTTATTAATCACTTGACCGTGTATGCCGATCAAGTGATTGCTTCAACCGTTCAGTTATACTAAGTTGCGATTCTCTCATTTCATCAACAGATGGGGATCTAATTGTTATTACATTTTGCCGTTGCTCAAACTTCTGAACTTCCATTGCCTCAGGCACACTCATGCGACTATGCTCCTAGCCGCCGGCGTAGCCCCGGATAGAGTATCGCGCCGTCTGGGCCATGCTAAACCAAGTTTATTGCTAAATGATTAGGACAGATTAGTAGTACTCGTTATGCCCATTTCCCAACATCATAAAATTTTTAGGCTAATGGGTTATTTTTATCATAAGCTTACTCTCTTGTCATATATTTTTTGATTATATTTAATTTTACTTCTCCAAAAGGCTATAGAAAAACACCCGTACCCCGTTTAGATACTTCAAGCGAATTTCAGTACATAGACTGAGCTGTCGTAATACGTCCATCCTTCCATGAAAAGTACCCCTCTTTGGAGCAGCAAAACTCACCAGGGTATACTCCAAATAAAAAACAGTATTCTACACCTGCACATAAAATTTTTTTTATAAATTCAATAAATTTAACATAATAGGAGGAATATGGTAAAAAATATATAATTGTACAAATAGTAGGAATTAAATAATACAAGGGGGAATCAGCATGAAAAAGACTTTAGTAATCGCATTAGGGTTATCCTGTGCTATGACCACCGCAGTATTTGCAGCACCTGCAACAGACTTCACGAAGGGGAACACATTATTTGATATTGGTTTTATTAACAGTGAACTTGACACGTCCGATAGTTCTGGATCAACAAGTTGGGACAGCAAGACAAACATTGATTTAGGCGTCACTCACTCCTTAGGTAATAATCTGGCATTACAATATAAGTACCAAAAGGTTAATAATGATTACTTTGGAATTGATACTAAAAATGACATTCAGCAGTTTAATGTTGTATATAAACTCAATGACAACCTCAATGCCATTGCCGGTATTAGCCGTTTAGCTGGCGATGTCGAAGGCATTGACATTGATACACAAACTAATTTCCAAGTTGGCCTCACTGGCCACACGGCGTTTAACGATAAACTTTCTGGGTGGGCCACTTTAACGGCTGGTAGTGATGTATATTCATATGAAATAGGTGTTGGACACAAGATGTCAGAGATAGCAGATTTAAACCTATTCTATCGGTACACTAAGTTTTCTAATGTTGAATTCGATGGGTATAGTGCATATAAATTCGATGCTAAAGCCAAAGGCGTTGGCCTTGGTGTGACTCTTAAATTTTAAATCATGAGATAATACTAATAAACAACCAGTTAAACCCTCTGATCCTTTAGTGGACAGAGGGTTTAACTGCTGACCTTAGAATAAAATTCGTAGTCGAGAACTCGGCTGTGACATCTTTAAACTTGGAATCACTCAATCAAAAATTCGATTCAGTGAATTCTATAATTTATCCAAGAAGAAACCGCTACACAACCTGCATCGAACTTAAGCTTACCCCCATTGTCAAGCAATGGGATGGCAAGGGAAGCCTCTTAGAATTCGTCAGTGACATGAACTTCAATAGGCGACAGATGGACGCAAGTCAGAGAGCTATGGGTAGCTGTCAAAATGAAACCACTGTACGAGGAAGAAGCTCGGAAACGGCAGATGGCAACACAATTAGCTGGGAAAGACAAAGATGGTTATTTCTTTCGTTTACACTTCAAAGTGGGGAACCGAAAGAAATAACCAAAGGCGAAACCAATGATATCGTAGGTAAAATGGTTGGTGTATCTGGTAAATCGGTTCGCAGAGCATCCAACGACCTCCCTGTAAACAAAAATAAAAATGGGAACGGGGTTTTGAAGACATCAGTATTTATACGGGTTTGAGGCATATGATTTTAAAAAACAGGAACGCATAAGAGAGAGTTTTTAAGTTTTTTGTTAAGTTAGGGACTATGGGGTTACTTATGATTATCAAAGATCTTCTGTTCTGCGTTAGGTGGCTTGACGTTCTTTATCCATCCTTAAGTCCATACTTATGTACCAGTTTCTACATAATCATGTGTATTTCTGTTGATTTATGCAAATGGAAAAGCCATTGAGTTACTTGTGGTAACTAAACCTATGTTCTCACCATAAGAAAAGACTAGACAAATCATAAGATTCATCTAGTCTTCAAACCCTTGTATTACCTAGGGTTAATTTTCTGGTGCGCCCGGGAGGACTCGAACCACCGGCTGACGCGGTTTAGGAAACCACCGCTCTATCCACCTGAGCTACGGGCGCATGTCCCTCTTATGAGGTTTTTCACCATGTCTAGAATCATGGCAAAGTAAAAGATAACGATACTTAGTATAGCATTTTGGATACATAGTTGTCAATTGTAAGGTAGTGGAAAATATTTGACTACCCAATGGTATAAACCTAGTACTAGGCTAATTTCACTAAGTAATCTCTTTCGCCATATAATAATTAATTAACCGTTGCCCTTTTCTCTCAACCGTTTGTTCTCTTATCACAGCATAGCCTCTTCTGAGAAAAAATGATTTTGCCGTAATGGAAGCTTCGGTCGTAATTCTTGGTATAGCATTTTCTCTTGCATAATTTTCAATTTCAACCGCCAGCAGTGTTGCCAGGCCGCGACCTTGAAACTCCTTATGAATAAAGAGATGATCAAAATAGCCTGATTTATCGATATCGCCAAACCCAATTATATGATTATCATCTTCTATTACAAGCGTATAATTTGCAGAGAGTGCGGTATCCCATTTACCAGCATTAGCCTCTTGTGGTGCCCAGGCATCAAGTTGAGCAGGATTATAGTCCTTCCGATTTACTGTGTGGACAGTATTATAAAAAAGTTCAATTATCTCAGGACAGTCGCTACTTGTATAATGTCTGATTCTCATTTAGCATCACCTTCTTTTAGTATGGGTATTATTGCGGTTGCAATCCCCTAGCGCTGCAGGCCGACGGTACAAACTACGTTGTATCCTTTATGGTATAAAATTCCCCTTGCCTTAGACACAAGGCAAAAAGCCTGGCTGGTCCCCCAGACAGGCTTTTTTGCGTAAAGGTTACTCCATATCTTCACGATCGCGGTGCACCTTTTTAACAAGCACTCTATTTACGCGCATATGATCAACCTCAGTAATAGTAAACTCGAATTCTTTGTATTCAATTTTGCTATTGGCTTTTGGCGGTAATTCGATATGCAGGCTGATCCAGCCACCGAAAGTATCAACCTCTTCTGTTTCGAGTTGCAGTTCAAAAAAGTCATTGAACTCATCCAATAATACGCGGGCATCTACAGAGTACGTGTTATCATCTTGTGTCTCAATCCAAGGACGCTCTTCATCAAATTCGTCCTGAATTTCGCCGACAATTTCCTCTAAAATATCTTCAACCGTTACTAATCCGGCAGTTCCACCATACTCATCAACAACAATCGCCATTTGAGTCCTGTTTTTCTGCAGCACTTTTAACAAATCACTGATGTGCATGGTTTCAGGGATTGCAGTTACCTCCCGCACCATGTCCCGTAAGTTTGGTTTTTCCCCTCTGGCAATTGCTTTTAGTATATCTTTAATATGAACAAAACCAATAATATTATCCTTATCATCATCACATACCGGATAACGTGTCAGTTCCTCAGCCAAAGCTTTATCCAGATTTTCCTCAAAAGTGTCTTGTATATCTAAACACACCATGTCAGTACGGGGAACCATGATTTCCCGGGCATTTGTTTCAGCAAAATCAAAAATATTATCCACAAAAGTAAGTTCTGTCTTATTGATAAATCCTTGCTTATGACTTTCTTCCATTAAGATCCGAATTTCCTCTTCCGTATGGGCAGCTTCATGTTCATTAACAACCTGAATACCGACCAGACGGAGAATCCAGTTGGAAATCGTATTCAAAATCCATATAAACGGATACATTAACTTATAAAAACCAATCAATGGCACTGAGGTCCATAATGTGACTCGGTCTGCCTGCTGTATTGCCAAAGATTTAGGTGCTAATTCACCTAAGATAATGTGTAAAGCAGTGATAATAGAAAAGGCAATTACAAAAGAAAGTGTGTGAACAACCTGGCTGGAAAACCCCCATTCTAACATAATGGGTTCAAATATTGCGGCAACCGCTGGTTCCCCAATCCAACCCAAACCAAGTGACGCAAGGGTAATTCCCAGTTGGCAAGCCGATAAATAGGCATCAAGATGGTCAACAATTTTTTTAGCGAACTTTGCTCTAGTGTTCCCTTCCTGTAACAGGGTCTCAATGCGAGTACTTCGTACTTTAACCATGGCAAATTCAGCGGCAACAAAAAAACCATTTAATAGAACAAGCAACATTACCAGAAATAAATTTAACAGCATAGACGCAGGGTCCAATAAATCCCTATCTCTCAGTTAGCCGAGAGAATAGGCTCACCTCCATACATTTTATTATTGTTTCGTCTTACCAGTGCCCTAATTTAAAAGAGGTTGACTTCTACACAACCTCTCTTTTACTGCATATACGTTGGGAAATCCTAAATATTGGCGGGGTTACACGCCAAATGATTTTCATATTGATATACATTATATTGGTTTTATCTATAAATCACAACAGCGCTGTATGTTCAAAATAACCCAAACTGAGCCCCCTAGGCATAAAAAAGCATACTAAAGTACTTAGGTATTATTAAGGGTATCTCCCAAAGGCGCATACTAGCCTTTTCATTATATTTCCTTAGATTAAAGCCTTTTCCCATCTAGATATCCACAAAATAAACGCACGGTTTTAATTGTAACTTAGTACTGTTGTCTATTTTTCAGAAATAATTGCACTCAGATATTGAAAATGATTATCATTTTCTGCTATTATAAAAAGGGGCCACTCTTGCATAGATATACTGCCTTGTACTATCAGTGTATCCAGACAAGAGTAACAACGGTTATTAAATGATTACATATAAAGGAGAGAATTATGGAACTTATAACACAAACTATCAATCTTTTTCACAAAGGCGGGCCAGTCATGTACCTCTTGGTTGCGTGCTCGCTGTTTGTCGTCACCATTGCCGTCGAACGGTTTCTCTATTACCGCAGCCGGTCTGCCCATTCACAGGATTTCCAGCAGCAATTGCTGCCGTTACTAGAAAAACAAAAATTTAGCGAGGCCGTGCAGGTCTGTGAGCAAGCAAACCCCAATTTTTTGGCCGCTGTTGCATTGGCAGGCCTCCAGGCCTGCCAGCGGGGCAGCCAGATTGAGAATGCCCTGGAAAGTGCGGCCGCGTTGGCAGCAGCCCGCCTCCGGGAACACCTTGACGACCTGAGCATGGTCGTCACCATCGCCCCTTTGCTAGGGTTATTGGGGACTGTTATCGGTATGATCAATTCGTTTAGCGTGTTCAATGTCCAATCCGGCCAACCGATGGCCATCACCGGCGGTGTTGGCGAGGCTCTCATTGCCACAGCTACCGGTCTCACCGTCGCAATACTGGCACTAATCCTGCACAATTATTTCTCGCGCCAGGTCAACCGGATGGTAACTGACATTGAGCAAATGGCAGCCCTAACCGTCAGTCATGTACTGATCAAAAAAACGAGCAGGAGAGAATCCCATGAAATTGCGTAGCCTCCGTGTAGAAAACCAGCCGCAACTTATGATCATCCCGCTAATTGACATTATTTTCTTTCTGCTGGTGTTCTTTATGATGAGTACGCTATATATGGTCGAACAGCATACAATCCCGGTCAACCTGCCGCAGGCGGCCGCCGTTCAGCAGGATAAGCCCAGCAGTATTAATGTCACAGTATTGGAAAATGGCAGCGTCATGTTTAATCAGGAAGAGATCCCCCTGGCATTGCTAAGCAAACGGGTAAACCTGGAGATCGGTAAAAAGTCTGATACTGTTTTTATTCTCCGTGGCGACAAGCAGGTTGCATACGGTCAGGTTGTAACCGTACTGGATGCATTGAAACAAGCAGGAGCCCACCGGGTATCGGTAGCGGTTGAGAAAGCGAGGTAACTGTATGACCTATGCTTTTTATTGGCGTAAAGCCATTACAATATCTGTCTGCTTGCATATTTTCATGATAGTTGCGGCCGGGTACCTGGTAGCCAACCTGACGACGTTAGCTCTACCTGAGGAAATTATTATGGAAATGGATCTGGTAAATGATCCTGGTGACCGGGCAAATATTGACCCGGGACCGTCGGCACCAGTTATAGCACCGTCTCCAACCCAACCGGTGCCGACGGAAACAGTGTCGTCTGAGCCAGTGCCGGTCGAAACGGAAGTAAAACCGGTTATTACTACCAGCGATCTATCAATCTCTGAGGTCGAAAGTCCGGCAGTCAATGCAGCAACAGGGCAGCCACCTGGATCCAGTAATACTGGTACTGGATCTGGCAGTGCTGGCGCAACCGGGTCAGGCAGCGGCGGCATCGCCGGTCCTGGTATCCTGACCAGGGTCGATCCTCGTTATCCACCAGCGGCCAGGCAAGCCGGACAAGAAGGCACCGTGCTCTTAAAGATTCAGATTCTGGCTAATGGCCGGCCGGGAGAAATTAGTATCGCCCGTTCGACAGGCTATACAACATTAGACGAAGCCGCCGCCGAAGCCGTGCGCAAATGGCAGTTTATCCCGGCCAAAGACCGCAGCAGCGGCCGCACAGTAGTCTGCACGACAACCATGCCAGTATCTTTTCGCCTCCATAACTAAAAACAGCACAACACAAGAGCCATGGTGAAATATTTTTTTCACCATGGCTCTTTACTCCCTTATTTACACGTTATTATAACGGATATTGAGTCCCGTAGATCATAATTTTGGCAAGCTATAAAGACTTGACTAAATCATAAGTAATGCAGACAGGGCGACCGGTTCGAGCCTCATTGACAACCTGAGCATCAATCTGAAAAACATCCCGCAGTATTGCCGGCACCATAACTTCTTCAGGCACCCCGTGGCAAATTACGGCCCCGCCCCGTATAGCAATCATATAATCAGCGAAGCGGGCCGCAAGATTAAGATCATGCAGAACCATCACAATAGTGCATCCCTGGCGTTTATTCAACCCTACCAGCAATTCCAATATCTCAAGTTGATGAGACAAGTCAAGATATGTAGTCGGTTCATCCAATAGGATAAGTTCGGTCTGCTGTGCCAAGGCCATAGCAATCCATACCCGCTGACGCTGCCCGCCCGAAAGCGTATCAACAAAGCGCCCGGCTAGTGCTTCCAGTCCCGTCACCGCCAACGACCAGGCAATTATCCGGCGGTCCTCAGAAGACTGATTACCGAAACCCTGTTGATGGGGAAATCGTCCATAAGCCACAAGTTCACTTACAGTCACACCGCCAGGAGCCAGCGGGCATTGGGGCAAAATGGCCATTTTACGGGCAACTGCCTGGGTCGAGAGGGACCTGATATCCTGACCATTGAGATAAACTAAACCGCTTTGGGGACGCAGAATACGCCCTAAAGCTTTGAGAACAGTGGACTTTCCACTGCCGTTTGGACCAATGAGAGCAGTAATTTTTCCTTGTGGGATTTGCATATTTAATGTTTGAATAATAGCCGTTTTCTCATAAGCAATTACTAATTTTTCTGCTCGCATACTCTCCATAGCTAACACCGCCCTTGCAACTTTTTACCTATTTTTCGCCAATAAAACCAGAAAGCACGGTGCTCCCACAATAGCAAAAATAATACCTGCAGGTATTTCAGACGGTGGTGCGGCTGCACGTGCCAGCATGTCGGCAGCCACTAGCAGCGTAGCGCCGATTAAAGCACTGCATGGCAGCAAAATTTGATGCTTCGGCCCTACCAGTTGCCGGGCCATATGCGGAACAAGCAATCCGACAAAACTTACACCGCCGCTGACAGAGACACAGACGGCTGCCAGCGCTACTGCAGCCGCCAGTAGGTTCCGGCGCTCCCGCTCCACCGCCACGCCTAATCCCCATGCAGCCTCCTCCCCCAGGTTCAATACATCCAGTACCCGTGCTTTATAAATTACATAGGGAATGATAACCAGCAGCCAGGGCAGCGCAATCATGACCTGCCGCCAGCTAGCCCCCCCAAACTGCCCTGCCAGCCATACGGCAATAAAGTAAAACTGGCTTTCATCGAGAACAATAGTCAGCACAATGATAGCGGCACTAATGCCTGCCTGTACAGCTATACCAGTCAGAATCAACCGGATAGAGGATAATCCTGCCTGTTTTTTATATGCCAGAAGATAAATCAGGGCCGCGGTGCCCGCTGCCCCCGTCAGCGCCAAAAGCGGCAAGGCAAGCAAGGCCGGACCGGTTTTTACAGAAAAGACCAGTACAAACAGCACTACCATCAAGCCGGCACCGGCATTAATCCCCAGCAAACCGGGGTCAGCCAGTGCATTGCGGGAAATTCCCTGAATGATACAACCGGCTAGAGCCAATCCTGCCCCCACCAGCATGGCAATAATAATACGGGGCATTCGAAAAACAAATAAAACCAGATTTTCCTGATAGCTGCCGCCGCCACACAGAATACGCAGGATATCGCCTGGCTCTAAGCGGGTATAACCTAGACTCATACTTATGCTCACACAAAGAATCAGTAATAGACTAAAGATAATCAATGCAGCCACTGAGCGAACTTTGCGCTGCTGGCACAGGAACTTCAAGCTGAAGGAGGGCATCTATACCGCCCGCCTTTGCTGTCTGCGGGCTATGTACAGGAAAAAAGGAGCACCCAGGAGGGCGGTCAGAGCACCAATTGGTATTTCAAAGTCCGGATTAAGGAGGCGTGCTCCGATATCGGCCACTACTAATATCAGGCTGCCCAATATCGCCGAAGCCGGAATTATAAGGCGATAATCCCCGCCTAACAGATGCCGGCATAGATGCGGAACAATAAGACCGATAAAACTTACAGGTCCAATCATGGCCACCGACACACCTGCTAGTATCAACACAACCAAGGCAGCACTGCCACTGACAAGCCTGCTTCTAAGTCCCAGCCCCTGGGCGACCTCACTCCCCAGGCTAAGTACTGAAACTGAGCGTGACAGCATAATTGCTGCCAGCAGCGCTATGGCGACCCAGGGCAGCAGAATGTGGAGCTGCTGCCAGCTTACTCCGGCCACACCGCCTGTAAGCCAAAACAGGATGTCTCTGGCAACACCAAAATATATGGCGATACCCTGGCCCAAAGCGGTAAGCGCGGCACTGACCGCAGCCCCTGCCAGCACCAGCCGCAGGGGAGTAGCTCCCCCACGCGGCCATGAAGCAATTCCATAAACCATACCAGCACTAACGGCAGCCCCCAGGAAAGAAGACAACATAATAAATGCTGGAGAAGTTCCAGGATAAAAGGTGAAGCACAGTGATAAAGCAAAAGCGGCGCCTGCATTCAATCCCAGCAAACCCGAGTCTGCCATCGGATTCCGGGTAATCCCCTGCATTAAGGCTCCCGCCACAGCCAAAGCAGCACCGGTCACTACACTTGACAGTATCCGCGGTAGACGCAGGTCCCGCATGATCAAGTGCTGCACAGAATTCGCATCAAAATGAAGCAGTGCCGCCCCGGCCGCACTAACAGACACCTGCACAATGCCTTGAAAAAACGATACGATGATAGCGACGATCAATAGGCTAAGCCCACCGGCCATAATCAATATAGGCCCTGGCCGGCAGCTTGATTTTGGTAAACGGTAACCGTTCTGAGTATTGCCATCCCCGAAAACTGCCATTAATAATCATCCCCAGCAAGCTTAGTAAACCCCAACCGGATACAAACGTTGTGAATGCAACTTATTGCACCGGTGCCTGGGCTCGATTGGTGCTGTTATTTATCAGACTCTCGACAACACTATTTACTCCGTACTCTACTGCAAGTGCTCCCACGCTAAAAACCGATTGATCCAAGAAGTAGACATTTCCCTGTTTTACAGCCTGTAATGCATTCCAGATAGAGTTATCCGTCAATCGCGCCAGCCTTGCTTCAATTCCTTTATTTTTTTTAAGAAAGATATGGTCAGGATTAAGGTCTGCCAGCCTTTCCAGTGAAATTCTGCCAATCTTGGCCGGGTAGCCGGCAGGAGCAGATAAACCTAGGCCATTCTCGGCATTATAGAATGCCGGTAAACTCTCCGTGCCATAGATATTAAAATTACCTTTATCATCAAGTGTAATAATGGCAACTGTCTCATTTTTATAGGGCGCAAGCTTAGCTCGTGCTTGTTCAATCAAAATCTCAATCTCAATAATACGTTGCTCTGCAAGCTGTTCCTGCCCAATGATTTTAGCTACCTCCCGCGGGACCTCGCGCCAATCGCCGGCAAGTTCCCGGGTGTCCAGCAAGGCAACAGGAGCAATCATCGACAATTCATCATACATCCCTTCATTTAAAATTCCGCCAATAATTAAATCTGGCTGAATCTCCAGTACTTTTTCGAGATTTGTACTTGTTTGCCGGCCAAGATCAATTATCGGATTAGCCGCAAGATGCGGTTTGAGAGATTCCCATTCTGACAGAAATCCCTGCAGTTGGGGTGTCGCAACAGGTGGCGTATTTAGAATAAACATCGAATCTGCGAGATGAAAAAACATAATAGCAATCCGCTCCGGCTTCTTTTCAATGAAAACCGCATGGCCTTTGGCATCTGTATAGATACGCGGAAAGGCGGTCTCTTGGCCCAGCTTCTCCACACTGCCAACCGGCTTAGATACAATTTCTTGTTTCGCCTGATTACCACACCCGGCTAACACCCCTGCAGAAATTGCAAGTGATAAAAGGAGCACTATCCGATACACAGCTTCACCTCAAAATTTTACTTCTAGCCAAGCATTTATATAAGAGTTTACAAAAAAAAATCAGGAATCAATATTCCCGATTCATCCAGTATTTTTTTGCAAACACCTTTGTAATGTACTAGGGCAAACACCGGTGCGCTTCTTAAAAATCTTACTGAAGTAATAGGGATCAGTGTAACCTACATAGGCAGATACCTTGGCCACTGAACAGCCGGTACTGCACAGCAGTTGCCGCGCGTGGCTGATCCGCTGT
This sequence comes from Bacillota bacterium, assembly GCA_023388195.1. GTDB lineage: Bacteria > Bacillota > Negativicutes > Sporomusales > Sporomusaceae > Sporomusa. Next base: position 12,460 of record JAEWGR010000068.1, on the reverse strand, counting down.
TCAATCAGATATTCATTCGGGCTTATACCGGCATGTTTTTGAAATAGGTAGGCAAGCTGCTTACTGTTCAAACCATACTGCGCAGCCAGACTGGGCATCGTCAGTGGCTCCATGAAATGAGCATTCATATATTCCATAACCTGCTCCACCAGTTCCTGGCTGCTTTCATTCCGCCGATTGCCGTAACAAGTCAGCACCTCATCAATAATAGCAAAAAACAATGTTTTTGACCGCAAGGCCTGCAGGCGCCCCGGCACAATACTGGTGCGGTAAAACTGTTGCAGCAAATCGCTGATCCGGGGAGTATACCCCGGTTCCAGTTCATAATGAGATGATGCATAGGGAAATAGGTACTTGTCATTGTCAGCAATTTTATAGTGAACCAATATAAATTCCCACTCACCTTCCCCCACGACCTCTTTATCCAGTGTCATACGGGGACCTGCGTGGAAAACCCGGCCGGGCTCCATCTCATATGTTACGCCATTAAAAGTCATCCTCGCCCTGCCGCGTAGAGGAAAAACAAGTCCTGAGGCCGGTGCCGTATATGTACCCAGTTGCTTTCTTCCCGGTTCAATCACAGTTTTATGTACATCATAAATATCAAACGATATCATAGAAAAATATTCTGCAATTTCATCAACATCAACTTTCACGTCCATTCCTCCTTGTTAAAGCTGCAGATCTGACTAAAAAATCAGGCTGCCCGTACCATCGTCATAAATTTAGGGACAAATTTTTATTCTAAAGGAGCAATGCCTAGCCATTTTTAAATTTAGCCTCGTAGATGAAATTGATTATCATTTACATTATAATGTTTTTAGTTTATGCTTGTCAATAAATAGTAGCCTCAGATTGTCATTGATTCTCCCCGGGTCTATTTGCTGGGTCATTGGAAAAAATCCAGGTTCATTTAGAAATATGTCCATTTACTCTTGCCGCTTTGCTTGTTATTCTAATTGGCAAGCAGTGTATTGAAAGTAATACTCATTTACATTTAGGCAATAAAGATCCTGAAGAACCACCAGCTAAACTATAGCTGCCAGGAGGCCCCCCTTTATTGCCATGTAAACAGACGGAGCATACGGTCGCTGTCGATTCATGTAACAGAGGAGCGGATTTAAGCAGATGAAGAAAAAATTGTCCCGTACTAAAAAAAACCTGCTCTATGCCCTGCTAGGCAGCAGTTTGTTCTGGCAGCTGCCTTATGCAGCCTATGGGGCTGAGGAACCGGCCACAGCACAACAAACCTTCACCCTGGAGAAAATTGAGGTAACAGCCAGCCGCTACCGAACTCTTCCGCCTGCCTACGCCGGCGGCCAGGTGGCACGTGGCGCCAACCTGGGTGTGTTGGGCAATAAAGATTTTATGGATACCCCCTTTAACGTCACTAGCTATACCGCCCAGACCATTGAAGATAAGCAGGCCGACACGCTGTATGACGTACTCATCAATGATCCGTCCGTCCGGTTTACCACCCCTACCGGACATATCAATGAAAATTTCTCTATCCGCGGTTTAGACGTTAATCATCAACATCTCTATTTTAATGGCATGCAGGGTTTAGCGCCGCAAAATCATGTTCCGGTTGAATTCTTAGAGCGGGTGGAAGTGCTTAAAGGCCCTAGTTCTTTTCTTTACGGCGGCGTGAATACGTCAGTTGGCGGTGCAATCAATTTGGTTCCCAAGCGCGCCGGTGATGAGGATATCACCACCTTCACTACTAACTACACCTCCTCGTCCCACTTGGGAGGCCATATTGATATTGGGCGCCGCTTCGGCCAAAACAGAGAATGGGGCATTCGTTTCAACGGCGTGTATGCAGACGGCAGCACCGAAACTAACGGTCAATCTAAAGAACGGCTGCTGGGTGCTCTCGGCATTGATTATCGAAGCGACAAATGGCGCCTATCCCTGGATGCTTATGGCGCACAGCAGAGCTATGATAACGGTCAAATCTCCATGTATAATTTAGCCAACGGCTATGTAAAAGCGCCGGACGGCTCTACCAATGTGTATAAGGGGACGTCAGGTACAGTCCGGAATAATGCATTTCTGTTTAAAGGCGAGTATGATGTACGAGACAATTTAACCGCCTATGCCAGCGTTGGCACATTAGCAGGCAACGCAACCGGATTGGTAAACGGCAATCATGTCAATAACCTCCAACCCGATGGAACGGCACTTGTCCGTAATGTGTATAAGCAAAACTTCTGGACCGATGCCACTTCATCGGAACTAGGACTGCGAGGCACTTACCATACCGGTGCGGTAAAGCATCAGCTTGTTTTAAGCTCAAGTTTCTTTGATGAGGACTATTCCACAACTTTTTACCAGGGAGCCGCTAATTATCCAACAAATATTTACAACCCGCCCTCACTTGCCGACTACTTTAATAACCTAGCCTGGAAGACCAAGGGCCATAAGACGCGCGTCCTTGATCTTTCCAGTTTGCTTTTGGCCGACACGCTTTCCTTTAATGAAGAAAAAGTTCAGTTAACCCTGGGAGTACGACGGCAGAGTGTGAAACAAAAAGACTATAACGGTACCACCGGCGTACAGACAAGTTCCTATGATTCCGCCACTAATACCCCCATGGCCGGCGTTATAGTCAAACCTTGGGGAGAATCTGTTGCACTCTACGCCAATTATATTGAAGCACTTTCTCCTGGCGTCACAGTTGCCAATGTAGCCTATAGCAATTACGGTGAAACATTAGCCCCATATAAAACCAAACAACATGAATTCGGCGTCAAGTGGGACAAAGGTACATTCGCTAATACGCTTGCATTTTTCCAAATAAAAAAGCCAAGTCAAACAATCTTCAATAATGTTTTGTCCTTTGATGGAGAACAGAAAAACAGCGGTATTGAGTGGAGTACTTTTGGCAGTGTAGCGAATAATTTGCGTCTTTTAGGCGGAATTACCTATCTGGAAGGAGAATTGGTCCGTCTCCCAACAGCAGCAGCAGCAAATCAAGGCAATACCCCGTTTGGTATACCAAAATGGCTGATGAATGCCGGCGTTGAGTGGGATACACCGTGGAATAATGATTTAACACTTTCTTTCATGGGCGTATATACCGGTTCCCAATATATAAACAATGATAACAAAACAAAAATCCCCAGTTGGGTACGCTATGATTTGAGCGCCCGTTATAAAACCACCTTCAACAATGTCCCTGTTACCTACCGCGCCAGCGTCGAAAACCTATTTGACAAACACTACTGGGCAGGTGTTTTTAGCAATGCCGACCACGTCACCCTTGGCAGCCCCCGCACCTTTAAATTATCGGCCACCTTCCAGCTATAAGCGGTGTAAGCATGAAGACTACCCCACTTGTTACTGTTAAACAACTAAGAGCACTTTTATATCGTACCGATAAAACAACTCAAACTATCCTGCGCATCATAGCCGCCGTGTTCGGCGGCTATGCGCTGACCTCCAGCCTGCTGACGGTGTTAGCGTTGCTGTTACCCTGGCCCAAAGTTGATACCTTGTTTTTTACGGCATTGTTGCCGGCCCTCATATACCCGGCTGTACTGCTCTGGATTTTTGCCGCGCCCACTGCGCAACGCGCCTGGCGGGATTTACTTACAGTCATATTGATTTGCGGTGTCCTGGCGTTGATTGCCGCCTGGGTAAGGTAAAGGAGAATCTATGAATCAACCGTATTTTTCAAATAAAAATTTGACCCGGGCTATGAGCGAGCTGCATACCTGGGGCGGGCTAGTGTTCGGCTGGCTGTTGTTTGTCATTTTTCTTACCGGCACCCTGGCGGTATTCGAACAGGAAATTACACATTGGATGCAGCCGCAGGTACGCATTAACCACACTGTGCCGGCGCAGGCCGTGGCTGCAGCAGACCAAAAGCTGCGCCAGCTTGCACCCAAGGCTGATATCTGGATGATTGCCCTGCCCCAAAACCGTCATCAGGACCTGGAGATTATATGGAAAAAAGGTAAAGCCACACTGGAAAGACATGTAGATCCCCAAACCGGAGCAGTCATCAAAATGCCGGCTACCGAAGGCGGCCATTTTTTTGCCAATTTTCATTACCAATTGCATAGCGGCAAAACCGGTTTATGGCTTGTTAGCTTAGCCTCGGTTGTTATGCTGGCTGCCCTTGTATCCGGCATTGTTATCCGCCGGCAGGTCTTTGCAGATTTTTTTCGTCTCCGCTGGCGAAGAAACTGGCTTGATGCCCATACGCTGACTGGCGTTTTTACCTTGCCTTTTGTCGTGTTAATTACCTATACGGGCCTGACCATTACTTTCTTTATGTTATTGCCGGTAGTACCCCAGGTGCTATATGGCACCTCCTGGAAAGGGCCGGCGGCAGTTGCTGCTACTAATTTTGAGCGTCCACCTGCTAATGTACCAGCAGAACTAGCACCCCTCACCCGCCTCCTGCCCCTGGCGGAGGAAAAACTCGGCAAAGGAAAAATTTCATTTATCCGTATCAATAATCCCGGCGACAGCCAATCTGTCATAACTTTTTTCCGGACTGTTGATGACTCAATTGTCGCGATGAGCGCCAGAGCATCTTTTGACGGTGTTACCGGTGAATTGCTCGGCAGCCAGACTGCCTGGAACAAATATGTGCAAATTTACCGTTCACTGGTTGGTTTGCATATTGCCAGATTTGGCGGCTACCCCGTATCCTGGCTGTATTTTACTGCAGGCCTGATCAGTTGCATTATGATTGCCACCGGTCTGATATTTTTTACCGTGAAACGCCGCAAGCGCTATAGCCGGAGCAGCCATACAGCGCAAATGCTGTACCGTGCTATCGAAGCTCTCAATATAACGACTATTACCGGAAGCGTCATTGCCTGCATTGCATTTCTATGGTCCAACCGATTGTTGCCACCGGGTCTCCCAGACCGGGCTGATGCTGAAATAACCGTATTCTTCAGCCTATGGCTCCTGATGCTGATTCACGCGTATCTGCGCCCGCCGCTACGTGCCTGGGTTGAGCAACTTAGCCTCGCCGCCGGACTTAGTATTGGCTTGCCGGTACTGAATGCACTCACAAGCAATGTCGGCTTATTACCGGCGGTCAGACATAACGATTGGATGACTGCCAGCGTCGATTTGACAGCCATCTTGCTGGGAGTTTTATTCGCAATCACAGCCTGGCGTGTTGCCGCAAGGCTGGAATAGAACTCTGTAAACAGCAGGTACACAAAACAGATGCCACACCACCTCAAAATGCCGGAAAAAGCCAAGCCGCCTGACGACACTTTGTGTACGCCGGCAGCTTGTCTTTATGGTCTTATTTGCCTTGCACTGGTTTCCCCGTCAATTTTTCCAACCGCCAGCCTTTGCTCGCAATAACTGATGATGCTTTAAGCAGGCAGCCCTATAGTTGGGCGGTGTGAATAAATAATAAAAGGCTTTACGGAAAAATAACCGTAAAGCCTTTAAAATATCAATGGCGACCCCGGCAGGATTCGAACCTGCGACCTTTTGATTCGTAGTCAAACGCTCTATCCAGCTGAGCTACGGAGTCATTTTATACCGACAAAAAGCATTCTACCATACTCTTTCACATAAAGTCAAGACTTTGCCAAAAGAGTCCATTTTTATTATCCACATGCACGTTATCCTACTTATCCACAACAGGAACCCTTATATCGTCACTATTTATCTCCTTTTCCACAGATATTCCCCACAAGCAATCACATAGTTATCCACATTTTATCATGTTTTGGGGATAGTTTTGTGGATAACCCCAATTGTTATACTGAATAAAAAAGATAGCGTGATATTTCATCACGCTACCGGCCGGCTCCAATCAACATGAACACCTGTTTTCTCCCAGATGCGGGTAAGGGCTGTTTTAAGCTGCTCGGCACTTTCAGCAGGTCGAATTGTGACATCCTTAAAATCCAGAAGGCCTTCACCAGCTACCCGGATCACATGTTCTGACGCAAGATACTTCTCAATGATTTGTCGGGTGACAGCATCGTCAAATGCTACTTTAACAGACTTACTTACCTCGTCGTACTCAATATATCCACACTTATTATTATACTGCACAGCCACTTTAAAATTCTCTTGCATGAATTATCGCCTCTTCTCTTTCCAATAACGTATTTTATCCTGTATATATTACGCCGGCAGGAGATAAACTCCTGCCTTGTTTAATATTGGTTATTCAGCCCGCTTATATAATGGTTTAAGGCGCTGTTCGATTGTAATATTTTGAATCTGCACAGCCGACTGGGCCTCCGCATAAAACTCGAGCTGACTGTTTATCCTTTTTCCGCGCTTATCAACCCGCCGGTAGGTACCATCTTTTCTCATCACATACGCTTTTTGGTTGTCGGTGAGCGAAATCTCCAAAATATCTTTGATTCTTTCAATATGATTCAGATCCTCAATAGGAAAAAATAATTCGACCCTCTCATTCAGGTTCCGCGGCATCCAGTCAGCACTCGATAAAAACACCCGCTCATCGCCACCATTGCCAAAATAAAATATGCGATGATGTTCCAGATAACGCCCGACAACACTGCGGACTGTTATATTATCGCTTACACCGGCCACCCCAGGCCTAAGGACACAAATTCCCCGCACGATCAGGTCAATCTTGACGCCCTGGCAAGAGGCTTGATACAGCTTGAGTACGATGTCTTTATCCACAAGGGAATTCATCTTAGCAATAATCCGGCCACTTTTACCACTTTTAGCAAACTCAATCTCCCGGTCAATCAATTCCTTGATTTTTTCACGCAGTCCCAGCGGAGCCACAACAATTTTGTTCCATACCGGCGGGTCAGAATAACCTGACAATACATTAAAAAAGGCTGAGGCATCAGCCCCAAACTGATCATTAGCCGTAAACAAGCCCAGATCGGTGTATAATTTAGCCGTGGCATCATTATAGTTACCAGTCCCCATATGAACATAACGTTTAATCCCGTCCTGCTCCTGCCTGACCACCAATATCATTTTCGCATGCGTTTTTAGTCCCACCAGGCCGTAAATAACATGGCAGCCGGCTTCCTCCAGACGTTTAGCCCAAAGAATATTATTTTCCTCATCAAACCGGGCTTTTAGCTCGACAAGCACAGTAACCTGCTTGCCATTTTCAGCAGCTTGAGCCAATGATTTTACGATAGGGGAATTACCACTCACCCGGTACAAAGTCTGTTTAATCGCCAATACCTTGGGATCCCATGCAGCCTGACGAACAAATTCCACTACAGGTTCGAAAGATTCATACGGGTGGTGCAACAGAATGTCCCGCTCACGGAGAGCTTCAAATAAATTGTTACTGCCAATAAGATCCTGTGCCAGTTGGGGACCCATCGGGCTGTAGCGGAGGTGCTCAAGTCCCGGCAGTTCACTAAACTTGAAAAAGCAGGTAACATCCAGTGGACCTTGAATTTCATAGACATCCTGTTCTTCGATATTAAGTGTATGCACTAATAACTCTTTTAATTGCTTATTGTTGGTTTTGCCAATTTCCAGCCGGACTGCCTGGCCCCGTTTGCGCTGTCGCAGCGATTTTTCCACTTCGGCCAGAAGATCTTCCGCATCCTCCTCATCAATAGAGAGGTCGGCATTTCTGGTTATCCGGAAAGGAACAATATCTTTTATAGTGTAACCATGGAACAGGTGTACACAATAATGTTTAATAATCTCTTCCAAAAATATAAACTGCCGCTGACTGCCATCGGAGGGTGCTTCAATAATCCGGGGCAGCACGCCGGGAACCTGAATGACGGCAGTATGGGTCTCGCCCCGTTCCCGGCTCAAAAATACTGCCAGGTTAAGGCTGCGATTGGCCAAAAAAGGAAAGGGATGACCAGCGTCCACAGCCATAGGGGTTATAACAGGAAAAATTGTATTATCAAAATAATCTTCAACCCATTCATGCACTCGATCATCAAGACCATTGATATCGGCAAAATTAATATCGGCAGTTTCCAATTCCTGCAGGATAATTTTTAAATACCGGTATTTTAACTTGACTAATTCATGTGTATCTTCAGCAATACCTGCCAGTTGCTGTCTGACCGTCAGACCGGCAGCGTCCGTTTTATTAACACCGCTCTCAAATTGATGTTTAAGTCCAGCTACACGAATCATGAAAAACTCATCTAAATTTGAACTGGTAATGGCTATAAATTTGAGGCGCTCTAAGAGGGGCTTGTGTTTGACGTCCGCCTCTCCCAGCACTCTGCGGTTAAATTTAATCCAGCTTAATTCCCGGTTAAAGAAGAATTCGGGATTGTCATGGATATCACAGTCTTTGGCACTTGCCATAATCATTACCCCGCCCTTCTAATTAATGTTGCTTTTATGCCAAAAACAGCTTCAAAGAAATCAGCTTTCTCCGCAAAAGTCCAGCCTTCCAGAGCCATATCCTCACTGCTGACTACGGTTATAACCATCTCATCGCCGCGGAATACGACATCAGCTTCTCTGACTTTTTGCCGATGACTGCGATCAATGGCATCAGCCAGTCTTATAATGGCGGAAAGTTTGGAAACAGTAACTTTTTGCCCTGGTGTTAAACTGGCAAAGTTAGTGTCCGAATCAGAAGGCGTGCCTTTGGAATGATAAAAAGCTATATTGGCCATTATATGTCTCTCGGCTTCGGAAAAACCCATAATATCTGAAGAAATAATCAAACGGTATGAATAGAAATAATGACGCCTTAAATTAACATGTTTACCAATATCGTGAAGGATAGCAGCGACTTTTAACAGCCGCCGATGGCGCTCGGTCAGACCATGTACGCGGGCCAGTTTATCGAAGAGGAGTAACGACCACTTTTCTACAGCAGCCGCGTGATTAGGATCATAATAATACTTTTTGCCTATTTCCCAGCATAGGCTGATCAGTTGATCTTCAATCAATTGACTATGTTTATCACCGGTCTTTTCAGCAATATGTTTAATAATAACGCCATCAATAAACTGATCACTTGGAATAACAATTTCTTCAGGGTTAGTGAGTGAAATAATTTTTCTGTAAAGTACGATTGTCGGCAGTACAATCTCGGCTTTGTTTTCTGTAAGACCAAAATTCTTTATAATTTGTGGCAGATTAAGTGACCCAACCTGCTTATAGAGATCGTTAAATTCGGACAGACTGACAAAGGTAACCCGCCCTTGCTCTTTCCCAAGCATTTTTAACAGCAGCTTGGTCTCAGGTCCTGACAGGACCAGCCGCTTAATGTTATGCTGGCTCATTTCCTTTTCCACCGGCTCAATCGTGCTGCTTATATACTGGGATAAGGCTTCATAAAAATGGGCTGAATCACGCTGGTTTTTGTCAAAGCTTTCTTTAATCCTCAGCGCACCGATATGAATATTCTGCTGATAGGCAAGGCTGCCCTCTTTGTACAGGGTAAAGCCAAGTCCCCCAGAAGAAATGTCAACAAATAGCATGCCGTCCTCCTGATTCAGCAAACCCCTTTCGTTTACCGTCTTAACAAGAGAAACATATTTATAAAAAATTTCCTGCGGCATGTCGACAACTTCCACAGTAAAACCACTCTTAACCTTTATCTGGTCAATAATGTACGGTTGGTTTTGCGCCTCGCGAATTGCAGTAGTTGCCACCAAACGATAATCACGCACCCCGTATTCATTAAGCAGACGACGATAGCCCTTCAACAATTCACAAATCTCACTTACAGCGCCAAAGCTGACACGCCCGGTTTTGAAGGTTTCCTCACTTAACATTACCTGGCGATAACTCTGTTCAACGATGCGTACATCATCAAGTGTAGTATATTCAACAATCTGAACACCGATCTGCTCTGAGCCAACGTGAATGGCGGCAAATCGATCCGGAGCACGTTTGGCCATTACCTGCCCCCCCAAATATCTTCATTTTTATATAATATGCTCTAATTCGACATTAACAACCAAAAATCCTATCATTTTTAGGACTTAATGCTAAATTAACAGTAAATTAATAAAACTATTCTCATAAACAAATTTTTAAACAATATGTTTTGGTAGTCTAATTTAGCAGGATTTTATCAATAATAGCAATAACTATGTTATAACTAAACTGTAGTCCAAAAGTGTTAGGAGCTGAACTATTTTGACAGAACGGGTAGCAATCATCGACCTGGGTTCGAATTCAGCCCGCCTGATTGTTATGCACATCTACCACAATGGCGCTTACAATCTCGTATATAATCAAAAAGAAACAGTACGTTTGAGTGAAGGCATCGCCGAAACCGGTGTATTAGCCCGTGATGCAATGTGGCGAGCCATTGGCACACTTAAAATTTTTGCCCACATGTGTGAATTAGTAAAAGTCGATAAAATCCTCGCCGTAGCAACAGCCGCCGTTCGTATCGCTAAAAATGGCAGCGAGTTCATTGATCTGGTACAGCAGCATACCGGCATCCCACTGCAGGTCATCAGCGGGGAAGCGGAAGCCCACTCAGGCTTTACAGGTATCATAAATACAATTGATGTTGAAAGTGCCCTGCTTTTTGACCTAGGTGGCGGCAGCACTGAGATAACACTGGTAAAAGACCGGCAACCGGTCGAGGTTTTCAGCCTGCCGTTTGGCGCTGTAAATCTTACCGAAAAATTCGGTTGTCAGGACAAGATAAGTGATTTGCAGTTGGCGGCCATGCGCGGACACATAGTCACCAGATTGGAACGCCTGCCTTGGTTGAAGCGTCTGGGGCTCCCGGTTGTCGGCGTTGGCGGCACGGCCCGCAATATCGCCAAGATGGACCAGAAGCGCAAAAACTATCCATTTCCTAAAGTTCATAACTATAGGCTTGGCCCGATGGCTTTTGATGAATTGTGGCGGACACTTACTAAAACGAATCTGACTCAGCGTCGTAAATTCCCCGGACTTAGTACGGAACGGGCTGATATTATTATCGCCGGAACAACCATTGTCAAGTCATTGATTGATCTATCACAGGCGACTAATATTATCATCAGTGGCTGTGGAGTGCGGGAAGGCATGTTTCTTAATTACTATCTATCCAAACAGCAGCATTCTGAAATAATCCCTGACATCCTGATGCACTCGACCCACAATATGCTATTATTCTACAAAGGCAATGAAGCGCATGCCTATCATGTAGCCAAGCTTGCTGAAACGATGTTTGACAGCTGGCAGCCTATCTTGCGATTAGGCAGCCGTGATAGAAAACTGCTGAGAGTTGCGGCATTACTGCATGATATAGGCATCACCATCAACTACTATGACCATGCACGTCACAGTGCTTACCTTGTCGAAAATGCCCGCCTCTTTGGCTTGACCCATCGCGAACAAATGCTGGTGGCCGTCATTGTTGGCTGGCATAACGGACCCTCCGCCAAATATGTCCGTAATAAGCTCTACAGTGAATTTCTTGACCAGCAGGACTGGCAGACTGCCCGCAAGCTGGCACTCATCGTGGCTTTGGCAGAAAGTCTGGAAACAACGCAATTAGGGCTGGTTCATGATGTCGTTCCTTCATTTTCCTATAGTCAGGCTCACCTGCGCCTGTTAACAGCAGAACCGGTAGCAATTGAACGGCAAGCCGTGGATCAACACCGTAAATGGTTTAAAAAAGAAATGGGACTAGAGTTAACGGTTAGCTAAAAGAGTAACACCTCTTTTTTATTTGCCAAAATATAGATATAAAGTTAGAATAAAATTATCTATGCGATTTTTCTAGGAGGAAAACGCTATGCCTGCAGACTTATTTTACCCAGCCTCAGGCCTTACACTGCTCCCTAAGTTTATACACAAGGTGTTCCCTATGGTTGAGCAGGAACTCTCATCCTGGCAGCGGTATGCCGAGGAAAACGGTATGCGGGAATTAGCTGAGCAAGCCTTAGCTAGTATTCACTCTAAAAAGTTTCATTGTCAGGGCGGCAGTGTCTACAGCCTGTATAAAGGCGTACCTACCCGCGATTTTGTGCGCCTGATAGTAGCACTCCAGACCATAAGCGATTACCTTGACAATTTATGTGACCGGGCCGGGTTCGCAGATGAGGCTGCCTTCCGGCAACTCCATTTAGCAATAACTGATGCGCTTGATCCCACCACACCGCTTAATCACTACTATATTAACTACCCTTTTAAAGATGATGGCGGCTATTTAACAAAGCTGGTTAACACCTGCCGTAATGAAATAGCGAAACTACCGGCTTACCATTTAGTAAAAGCCGAGCTTCTCCGGCAAGCTGTTCTCTATAGTGAGCTTCAGACCTACAAGCACCTTGACCTTGCTATCAGGGAGAAGAAAATGCTCGACTGGATACATTGTCATCTGCCAAAATACCAAGGAATCAAGCCATGGGAATTTGCTGCCGCCACCGGCTCTACATTAGGTATGTTCATGTTGTGTGCCGCCGCTTATAATCCAAAGCTCACAAAAGACCAGGCTGACCAGATTGCCTGTGCGTATTTTCCCTGGGTTAATGGCTTACATATTCTTCTGGATTATTTTATTGACAGAGATGAAGAC
>JAEWGR010000179.1 GCA_023388195.1 Bacillota bacterium | reverse complement strand
TAACAGGGGGAGGGGAATACAGTGATACAAGGACTAAATCAGGTTATGCAGCGGATAACAGAGATTGAGCGGCGTTTTTCGCCAGCTGGCCCGGACAATAACACCGCCGGTGATTTTGCCGGTGCACTGGCCACAGCTGCCGCTAGCCAGCAGCAAGACAGACTGGCAGCCCGTCCGAGCGTAAACCAGGGTGATGTTGCCAGGATGGTCCAGCTGGCCGCTGCTAAATATGGTGTTGATTCCAAGTTGGCCATGGCGGTGGCCGAGGCTGAATCCGGCTTATCCACTGAGGCCGTTTCACCTGTCGGTGCTACCGGCGTGATGCAGCTGATGCCGGAAACGGCACGTTCGCTCGGGGTGCGTAATATTAACGACCCCCGTGAGAATATTGACGGCGGTGTCCGCTATCTTAAACAGATGTTGACTATGTTTGACGGCGATGTTACTAAAGCAGTTGCTGCTTACAATGCCGGACCGCAGGCAGTAAAAAATTATAATGGTGTTCCTCCATACAGTGAAACACGCAATTATGTGACCAGGGTTTTAGCGCTGGCTAAGTAGAGGAGCCTTGACTAACTATGGCTGAAAAACAAAAAAAAACTGTTGCCAATCCGAAACAGCCTCCTCCGCCTGGTTCAGGCATTGGGCTTAAAGTTATGGTTATTCTCGTAACCTTGTTAATTTTAGTCACAATTGGTTTTGCTGCCGGTGTGTACTTAAAGTTTATTGATGTTGAAAAACTGGCAAGAGATATGAAACTGGACCAATATCCGGTGATTGGTAATTATTTGCCTAAAACCAACTTTGAAACAGTAGAACTTGCGGAAGAAACCATACCTGCCCAGCAGGATGTTCCGGTTAATTCTAATCAAAGCCAGAAGCCGGCCAGTGTTTTCCCTGTGCCGCAGGTCATTAACCCCAATCTGATCACTCCGGAAGACCTGGAAAAGCAGGCTAAGCTCAGGCAGCAGGAAGAAAACAAACGCATATCTAAACTCGCCCGCTTGTATGGCAGTATGAAACCGGACGCAGCTACTGCGATTATGAAAGAATTGGATGACGCTACTGTTCTGGCGATTTTCAGTAAAATGGAAGAGGAACAGGTGGCTAAAATACTGGCCTTGTTTGATTCTAAGCGTGCTGCCAGTCTTACACAGGATATGCTTAAAGGTAAAGCGCAGCTGCCTAACCTTTAACATAGATAAACATTGCGAAAGGAGGTGATAAAATGAACTCAGCTCAGAATATATTGCCTGTCCAACCGGCAGCGAAACCGGCAGCAGCTTCAGGCAAAAACACAGCAAGAGCCAACGGTCAGCAAAAGTCTTTTAGTGAGACACTTAGCGGGTCTGTCGCTAAATCTGACAAAGAGCAGGCGGCAAGTGACCAACCTAACACCAATGATAATCAGCAGGTTGGCAACCCTATGCTGCCAGGCGGCATGCCAAACCCTGTTAAGAAAAACAGCTATATAGCCAATAGTCAAGCGTCGATCAAACTGCCTGGCGAAGAACCGGTGTCAGAGCAAGCAGACAATGAGCAGCCCGACCTGACGCAGCTTGGACAGAGTGCGATGGCCGTAAGCAATACGGATCTATTCACACAGATTCTCTTAGGCGCTCCCGGAGCTTATCAGTTGCCGGCAGTCCATGCTGAGCCCGCATCTCCGGCAGAAATGATAACTGCTGTCGCTGGTGTAACCGATGCCAGTCAAGCAACGACCGCCTTTTCAGTTCAGGTATTGCCAGTTCAATCGCTGAAGCAACCAATAGGAACTATTGCCGGTGCAGAGACTGAGGGTGACACGATTGAGGCTGGTGCAAACATGTCCAACCAGAACCAGACTGTAATGCCAGTACGTGTGCAGCCTGATCTGGTACAGCCTCAGGTTAACCCGGTACTTGCGGAACAAGCTAATAAGCAAGAGAATACAACCCCACCGGCAGTAGCGGATTTGGTTCAACCCGAAATGCCACAGATAGTACTTGCAGGCCAGAATAAAGAGCCAATTAGGGCAGCAGAGCAAAAAACTGCAGCAGTACCCGATGCCGAGCAACAGCCGGTACTTTCTGTTACTGCCGTTACTTCACCGGGTAAAACTTCCAGTCAGAATGCCGGCGAGGGACAACCAGAAGCCTTGCCAGACCCCGCTTTATTTGAACAGGCATTATCTGCGCAAAATGGGAAACCTGCTCCGAATACGGAAGCCTCATCGCCTTACTTCCTGCAGGGGCTGGAAACTGCTTTGTCTAAAAATGATGTTGTCGCAGGCAGTGGCGTTGAGGGAAAACAGACAAGCGGCCCGGCAACTGATATTTATCAAATTGTCGATCAGATTGTTGATCAGTCCCGGGTTGTCACCAAACTGCAAAACACAGAAATGGTTATCAAACTAAAACCGGAGCATCTGGGTGAGCTTACCCTGAAGGTAGTTGTCGATAACGGGGCCATTAATGCCAGTTTTCATTCCAACAATCCCGAAGTACGCAGTATCATTGAAGCGTCCCTGTTCCAGCTTAAACAGGATTTAGCCAATAATGGCCTGAAAGTGGAAAACGTGGGTGTTTATGCCGGCTTAAGCCAATTTTTACCCAATCATGACCAGGAACGCAATTCCCGCCAGCAATTCGTTAAATTAACTAACAAGAAAAATGCCGGCGAGTTTGTCGAGGCGATTGTCGCGGAAACCGAAGCCGGGAAATTGAATGGCATTGGTGGTCTGGCCGGTGTTGATTATCGCATTTAAAGGAGGTTTCTTACATGGATGTATATGGTGTTGGCAGTAATACCACAACCAACAGTGGCAATGCTACCCGCAAGAAAAACGACGATCTTGGCAAAAATGATTTTCTGAAACTGCTGACCGTGCAGCTTCGGTATCAGGACCCGATGAACCCCATGGAGGACAAGGAATTTATCGCTCAGATGGCTCAGTTTACCAGCCTGGAGCAGATGCAGAATATGAATGCATCAATGGCTATGTCCCAAGCCAGCGGTTTAATAGGCATGCAGGTAAACTGGCTTGACGGCAATGCGGAGGAGTGGTCTGGGATTGTGCAGTCGGTGCGGTTAATTGAAGGGCAGCCTAAACTGATTATTGGCAATATGGCTCTTGATTTGAGCCAGGTAGTCTCTGTGCAAGTACCTAAAAGCACTACTGCCTAATGTCTGACAACCGGATTTATAACCCCTATCAACCGCTTAGTCCTGCCCTTTCACCCAGTAACCCTGCCGCATCACCAGGTGGAATAAACCCGAACAAGATAAATACCGGCCCGAGTTTCAATCAGATTTTGGAACAGGAAATTGCTGGTGTAAAGTTTTCTCAGCATGCTTTGCAGCGCTTAAACAGCCGGAAGATTCAGCTTGACGGCACTCAACTCAGCAAGCTCAACCAGGCGGTGGATAAGGCCGCACAAAAAGGTGCTAAAGAGTCTTTGATTCTTATGAGTGATAATTTGGCGTTTGTTGTCAGTGTTAAGAATAAAACGGTTATTACCGCTATCGATGGCGCCAGCATTAAAGACAATGTATTTACCAACATTGACAGTGCCGTAATTATTTGAGGGCTGGACCTCTTAAGGAAGCCCGTGGCTGCTGACTGATTGAAGCAGTCCTGTCCGTACTATATAATTGGGAGGTTGTGTTTATATGATGCGTTCATTATTTGCCGGTGTATCCGGTCTGAAAAATCATCAGACTCGCATGGATGTAATCGGCAACAATATTGCTAACGTGAATACCGTGGGTTTTAAAGCCAGCCGGGTTACTTTTCAGGATATGTTAAGCCAGACAATCAAAGGGGCTTCTTCCGCCACCGACACGAAGGGCGGCACCAACCCGATGCAGATTGGGATGGGCATGAGCCTGGCCAGTATTAACACCATCTTTACTGACGGCAGTCCGCAGCCGACCGGCAAACAGACTGACTTATCCATCTCCGGTCAGGGATTTTTCGTTTTAAGTGACGGCCAAAGCCAGGTATACACCCGGGCCGGTGCCTTTGATTTTGATACAGAAGGTAATTTCATCGTACCAGGCAGTGGGTACAAGGTAATGGGTTGGAAAGCAGATGCAAATGGGGTTATTGACAGTAAACAGGATGCGACCGGTATCCAGGTTCCTGTTGGCAAGGCGATGGCCGCCCAGGTATCCAGTAAGATAGTCTATGAAAACAACTTAAAGGCTGGGGCTAAGGCAATCGGCACACCGGCAGAGCAGGCTGCGGCTGATGCGGCCAAAGTGGCGGCCGATGCGGCTAAAGTTGTTGCCGATAACAATAAGGTTGCCGCTGATGCTGACAAAGCTGCTGCCGATACTGCTAAAGCCACGGCCGATACTGCCAAGAAGGCTATTGATGCCGCTAAGCTTGCGATGACGGCGGCGAAAGATGCGGCTGATGCTTTGGCTGCAGGAACAGCTGGAGCTACGCAAGCTGCAGTTGTTGCGGCTGTAGCCGCCGCTGTAAGTGCTGCTCAAGCCGCAGTTACGGCGGCGTCACCGGCGACGTCAACCGCAGCAGCAGCGGCAAAAACCGCTGCCGACGCATTAAAAACTGAAACTGACGCTTTGGTTGCCACGCCTGCAACTGCAACGCCAGCTAGTGTAGCTGCAGCCGCTCTTACTGCTGAAACCGCTGCAGCAAATGCCGCAACACTTGCAGGTACCGAAGCCAGTACTGCTAGCATTAACGCTACCACGGCTGCTACAGCCGCTACCAATGCCGCAAATGCGGCTGCCGCCGCAGCTACTGCCGCCACCAATGCCGCTCAGGCTGTTTTGGATGCGTACGGCACTTCTTCTGCTGCTCCGGCCTCAATTACTGTATATGACGTACAGGGAAATCCTTATAGTGTAAAAGGTACTTTTATGAAGACCGGGGAGAATACCTGGAGTTTTACACCTAATGGTACAGTAACTAATGATTCAGGTATAATTGTAGCCAATGTTACAACTACACCCTCTATTATTAAATTTAAGGCTGATGGCACCTATGATCAGACAAGCACTATCAATAACATGACTATAGATCCGGCTGGGGGGCCTTATGCCGGGGGCGGGGCTTTTACGATAACACCTGATTTTTCTAAGCTGACCCAGTATGGTGCTGAAGAATCGACAGTCAAGGCCACCAGCCAGGACGGGTATGCCGCAGGCACCCTGAAGTCGGTGTCAATTGACCAGTCCGGCGTTATTATCGGTACCTTTACCAATGGGAAGAACCAGACGCTTGCCCAGGTTGCACTGGCGGTATTTAACAATCCCGGCGGCCTCAATAAAGTGGGTGACAGTATGTTCTCCCAGTCCAACAACTCCGGTGAGCCCCAGATTGGTTCCAGTGAGACCGGCGGCCGGGGGAAATTTACCCCCGGATCATTAGAAATGTCCAATGTTGATCTGGCGCAGGAATTCAGTGAGATGATTGTCACCCAGCGTGGTTTCCAGGCCAATTCCAAGATTATCACCACATCGGATGAAATGCTGCAGGAATTAGCCAACCTTAAACGATAGGCATATATAAGGCGGCGGGGGGGAGAACCTCCCCCTCGGCTGCCTGTTTTTTCCCGGCAGAAAGATAAGTTTCGCAGGTATCTGCTTTATAATAATAGGGGGGACAAATGTGATAAAGGTAACCAAATTAAAATCTCAGGGCTGTGATTTTGTTGTCAATGCCGAACTAATTGAAACGATTGAAGAAACTCCGGATACAATGATAACCCTGACCAGCGGCAAAAAGCTGATTGTGGAAGAGTCAATGGACGAAATTGTCCGTAAGGTAATGGAGTATCGCCGCTCTTTATTCAGAAATACGCGTTAGGCAGTGCAGGTCGGTTTACAGATGAATATCTGCTGCGATTAATAAATACGCTGTAATGGAGGTGTGCCAGTGGCTGAAGAAGAAAAACCGAAAAAAATGTCGATGATGGTTATGATCATACTCATTGTGGTTGGCTTAATTTTAGCCGGTGGTATTTCGTACTTGATTGCTACCAGAGTAGTGGCTGACAAAACAACAGACAAAAAGATTTCTCAGCGGGAGCCAGGACAGTTTATCAAACTCGGTGATGCGAAAGAAGGCCTGATCCTAAATATTGGCGGCGTCAATAGTGGCCGCTACCTCAAAATCGGGCTGATTGTAGAATTAAAACCTGATAAAAATGCAGCCCCCAAAGAAGGAAAACTGCCTTCACCGGAAGAGATCAGGATATTAGATACGGCTGTCTATGTTTTAAGATCGCAAAAAATTGAAGATTTCGATCCGTCTAAGCAAGATCAATTAAAAGAGATGCTAAAAAATGAAATTAACAAGACATTTGGTGAAGAGCGGGTTTATGATATCTATATAACCAATTTTGTTTTACAGTAGATTCATAACAATAATTTTAGTATAATAAAAATACCTATCAGGTAAACTATATTCCTTTTTGATGCGAAAGGAGGGAAGCGATTGGCAGGGCCAGATGTTTTATCGCAAGCCGAGATTGATGAATTGCTGTCAGCTTTGTCTACCGGTGTTGTCACAGCAGAGGAAATAAAAACCGAGCAAAAACAGCGCAAAATCAAAACTTACGATTTTAAGCGCCCCGATAAGTTTTCGAAAGACCAAATACGTACTATCTATATGCTGCATGAAAACTTTGCCCGGCTGATTAATACCTATCTTTCGGCCCATCTGCGGACACTGATTCACATTGATGTGGCCTCTGTAGACCAGCTGACATATGAAGAATTTATCCGTTCTATGCCGAATCCCAGCGTCATTAGTATCTTTCAGATGCGTCCGCTTAAGGGAAATGCGATTTTAGAGATAAATCCCAATATTGTTCTCGCCATCATTGATAGATTATTTGGCGGACCTGGTTTACCGCCGGCCAAGCCACGCT
Source organism: Bacillota bacterium (assembly GCA_023388195.1). Lineage (GTDB taxonomy): Bacteria > Bacillota > Negativicutes > Sporomusales > Sporomusaceae > Sporomusa. The sequence continues at coordinate 2,857 of JAEWGR010000179.1, read as the reverse complement.
CTTTGACCGATATTGAAGAAGCCATTATCCGGCGTATCATCAATAAGACGATGGAGAGTATGCAGGAAGCCTGGAAACAAGTAGTGGCCATTGAACCCCGGATGGAGGCGCTGGAGACCAATCCACAGTTTACCCAGATTGTTCCGCCTAATGATATGGTGGTACTCATCACCTTGCAAGCCAAAATTGGTCAGGCCGAAGGGTTAATGAATATCTGTATCCCTTATCTGGTGCTTGAACCAATTATGTCTAAGCTGACTACCAGCTTTTGGGTATCTGCCTCTGCTGCCAGACAGGCATCGCCGGAAACGATCAGTGCTTTACAGCGGAAACTGGAAAAAACCCTTATCCCCGCGATTGTTGAGCTGGGGCAGGCTACTGTTACTGTTCACGAGTTATTGGATTTAGGTGTTGGCGATGTGCTGCAGCTGGAAACTAAAGCGGAAAATGAACTAAGCGTAATTATTGGCAGCCGGGAGAAGTTCAAGTGCAAGCCCGGGATTGTTGGTCATAAAAATGCGGTGCAAATTACTCAGGTAATTGCCCAAGGAGATGATACTGATGAGTGACGGATTTCTGTCCCAGGAAGAAATAGACGCTTTACTACGAGGCGAACCAGTCGCAGCTTCGCCATCTCCGGCTGGGTCTGATTTGTCAGATATTGAAAAAGACGCTTTAGGTGAGATCGGCAACATATCGATGGGGACTGCCGCTACTACGTTGTCAGTGCTGTTAGGCAGACGGGTGTCGATTACTACGCCCAAGGTATCTATTTCGAATCTTAATGAAATAAAACGTCAGTATCCACTGCCGTATTTAGTCATTGAGGTCGGCTATACCCATGGCCTGTTAGGGACTAATATCCTGGCCATGCGTGAGCAGGATGCCCTGATTATTGCTGATTTAATGATGGGTGGCGATGGCTCTAATCCGCCGTCTGAGCTGAATGAACTGTATATGAGTGCTGTCAGTGAATCGATGAATCAAATGATGGGTTCAACGGCGACCTCCATATCTACTATTTTCAAAAAGAAAGTCGATATAGCGCCGCCGAAGGTTAATTTACTGGATTTTGCCTTAGACCCTAATGTCACTAATATTATTTCCGGTGATGAAGCCCTGGTGCGTGTGTCTTTCCGGATGGAAGTTGAAGATTTGATTGACAGCGAGCTTATGCAGATTATGCCCCTTAATGTTGCCAAAGAAATGGTGGAAAATCTGATGGGGGCTGTGCAGGCAGCAGCAGCGCCGCCGCCACCGCCTTTAGCACCTCCCCAACCGGTAGCAGCTTCACCGGCTGCGGCGCCAGCGTACTCTCAACCGGCACCACAGCCCAAACCGCAGCCTGTCCAGAATGTGGCTGTGCAACCGGTTCAGTTTGCTCCTCTGAAGCCGGCAGGGATAGCAGGGACTGATACGAATATCAATCTTATTATGGATGTGCCTTTGCAGATTACGGTTGAGCTGGGGCGGACCCGTAAATTGATCCGGGACATTCTGGAATTGACGCCTGGTTCAGTTGTTGAACTTGACAAACTTGCTGGTGAGCCAGTGGATATTCTGGTTAATGGTAAACTAATTGCCAAAGGCGAAGTTGTCGTCATTGACGAAAACTTTGGTGTGAGGATCACCGATATTATTAGTCCTTTAGAACGGGCTAATAATCTTCAATAATAACCTGAATTTATTTGAGATAGGAGAGGTAAGTGAACATGGCAATTAGAGTTTTAGTTGTGGATGATGCTGCATTTATGAGGATGATGATTAAAGACATCTTATCAAAAAACGGTTACGATATAGTGGGGGAAGCGGAGAACGGGCTTAAAGCCGTGGAAAAATATCAGGAACTTAAACCTGATTTGACTACTATGGACATAACCATGCCGGAAATGGATGGAATTACAGCCGTAAAAGAGATTAAAAAGGTTGATCCGGCGGCAAAAGTCATCATGTGCAGCGCGATGGGGCAGCAAGCCATGGTTATTGAAGCCATTCAATCCGGGGCGCGGGACTTCATCGTGAAGCCGTTCCAGCCTGACCGTGTTCTTGAGGCTGTGCGCAAGGCAGTGGGTTAACAGGTTTTAATGTATAAATATCGGCGTTTTTTTAGTTGTATCCTTATCTTTTGCAGCATTGTACTATTTCTTTCGAATTATGGGCTGGCCGCTGGCGAATCGCCTGAGTATCTTAAATATCAGGAGCCGCAGCCGCCAGCAGCTTCATGGTTTACGGCCACTGGTTATGTTTTTTCCCTGCTGCTGACATTTCTTTTAGTGCTTGGCCTCGCCTATTTCACATCCCGCTTCTTAGGGCAAAGGATGAATGGTTCTGCCGGGTTCAGTCAGGGGAAGGTTCATTCGATGCTGTCCTTAGGCCCCAATCGTGCTGTTTATGTGGTGGAGATAGCAGGTAAGTTTATGGTATTGGGTGTCACGGAACAGAATATTTCCTTGCTCCGGGAAATTACTTCCCCCGAGGATATCGAACAGCTTAAAGACCAGGCCGACCTTGCTGTACCGCCTGAACAGTTCGAAAACGTCTTTCATCGCCAGTTGCTTGCACTTAAACAAATGAATAAGAAATTTCCCGCTGTTTTTGGTTCAGACACTCAGGAAATAAACGAGAAGGAGCATGAGAACGCTAGAGGAAGAGGTAAATAGAGTGTCACATTATATTAATCATTGTAAGGCCTGGAACAGGTATGTTTGCCTGCTGGCTATTGTGTTAGCGGTTTTTTGGCCGGCAATAGCCGTGGCAGCACCCTTAATTCCTATTCCTAATCTTACTGTCGGGGTGGAACAAGCCACTACGCCCCAGGAGACGGCTCTTAGTCTGCAGATTCTGTTGACCTTAACGG
>JAEWGR010000192.1 GCA_023388195.1 Bacillota bacterium | reverse complement strand
GGGTAAGCGTCAATACTAAATTCAACAGTCTGACCAACCCGCATTTTTCCTACATTCGTCTCGTCGATGTTGGCTGCGACCCATACATCATTCAAATTGGCAATATTGACCAACGCCTGACCTACAGATATGCTTTCCCCGGCATCAACAGATTTTACGGCAACAACACCGGCAATAGGCGCTTTAATTACCGTGTTATTTAATTGCAGTTCAGCATTTTTTAACGCAGCAGCTGCTTGTTCAACCTGCGCGGCAGCTGCCTGGATATCTTCCGGCCGTGCGCCTTCTGCGGTCAGGCTGACCGACTGGCCGGCAGCGTGATATTGAGCCTGAGCAACAGACAAAGCGGTTCTCGCTGAGTCAAGCTGCTGAGCAGATATCGCCCCCTCATTATACAAGGTCTCACTCCGCTCATATATTTTTTGGGCATTTTCCAGATTGGCTGCTGCCTGTTCGGCGCCAGCCTCAGCCTGGGCAATCTGCTGGGGTCTATTGCCGGCTTTAATTCCGGCCAGTTTAGCCTGGGCGGCTGTCAGATTAGCGCTGGCTTGTGCAACCTGCGCTTCCAATTCTTTGCTGTCAAGCCTGGCTATAATCTGTCCGGCTTGAACCTCATCTCCTTCTCTTACCAGAACTTCATCAACCTGGGCCGATACCCGCGAACTTACAGCGACAATCGTTCCTTTTACCCTGGCATCATCGGTTGATACGATCCCGGCATAGTTAATCCACCACCATAAACCACCACAGAGAATGACAGCAACAATCAAGCCGGCCATGCCGATCAGTTTTTTCTTATTTATCCTTTTTTCTTGACTCATATTTTACGCCTCCACTCTAATTGGACAGCAAGTCGGCCTGCACGATCTGCAGTTTACGTGCTGATTCATCCAGCTTTATTCTGACTTTTCCCCGCAATGCGGGCAGGTATGACAACCCCGGCTCAGTGATGGAGTATATCCGTTTATTGCGAGTTTCCGGATTACTCCAGTTACCCGCGATATAGCCATGCTTCTCCATAACTCTAAGCAGAGGGTACAATGCATTAGGATTAGGGGAGATTGCCGACTTGGACCGGTTACGGATTTCTTCGGCAATCTTATTACCATGCATTGGTTCTTGTTCAAGCAGTGTCAAAACATATAAACCGATTATCAGGGTAACCCATGGTTTATAGTCACGATCTTTAGACGGCATGGCAATTCCTCCTGAATAAAAAAGTTATTATTTTTAATAATATTAATTTTAACACCTTTATATGTTAATTACAAGCCTGATTATCATTCACATACCACCGCTGCTCTAACCGGCAAATCAAAAACGGCGATAAACTGTTTGTCAGTTCATCGCCGCGGGAATATATATCGCTGTCATACAGACCTTCAGCCTTATTCTACAAGCTGCCTTACCCGGAAATCCACGCCGATTTGCCGGGCCCCCTCCCGACAAACCCGAATATCTTCTTCCGGCATGACATCAACGATTGTTAATACCACGGAAGGGATATACTGCTTACATTTAACAGCAAAATCCAGCATCGCGTCATAGGCTTTCTCACCAAATTCCGATAGGCATATTTCCTGATACTCTTTGGAACTTTTGGCGTTCATACTGATTGAAACAGCATCCACAAGGCCGGCCAGTAAGGGTGTGATATCCTGTTCATAAAGCAAATTAGCCTGGCCATTGGTATTAATCCGGATGGGCACAGTATATTTTTTCTTCAGTTCCCGGCAAATATCAATGATCGCATCCGTACGGACCATGGGCTCACCATAGCCGCAAAATACGAATTCAGTCAACCCGGAAACATCCCATTGTTGAATAGCTGTAATAACCTCATTCACTGTGGGTTCCCGCTCAAGCCAAAGATTAACCCCGTCAGCAACGCCAACGGTTTTGGTTCTTACGCAAAAAACACAGCTGTTCGTACAGCGGTTGGTAATATTAATATATAATGCCGTACCTAGTTTATAAGTAATTGTCATAGATTTCTCCTGTGTACTAGATCCCATCGCCGTGTATTCCTTCATATTCATTAATACGCCGTTTCTCCGTCTTCTCAATCTGGTCAACCTTGCCGTCTTCAATCCGGATGATCAGCTGACCGTACATCAACCCCTGGAGCTGAGCAATGATTTTGGTCTGCAAGGAGTGCTGCCCCTCAGGTACATCACGGATTACGTAGCCTTTTTTATTTTTTGAGGAGAAAATGAACCTCTCTGTTTTCTCCATTTTAATGACGCACCCATCTTGAATTGTTAAAATTAAGTGCCCGTACTGGACAGTATGAAGAGAATGCCGAATCAACTCCATGACCTGAGGCAGTAACAGCTTCTTAGGCGTTAATTTCTCCACACATAACACCTCCCATATTTTTTTAGCATTCATCTGAACAATAAGATGATATGTAAATAGAAAAGACTTGGCTTGTGCCAAGTCCCTCAGGACGCCGGCAGAAGCCGCCTGTGCCCTTTGGGTATAGGCGTTCCTACTTAAGATCAGAAACCGCTATGCTTTCTGCTCATGTAAAAAGCTAAGGGACTAATTTATAAAAAAATAAGCCCCTTAGCCTTCAGTATGTCTGATCAGCTAATACCATTATTCAGCTAATGAGCAAATGTTTACAAAGCCGCCGATGAGGATATCGCCTCAGCAACATTTTGGTCTGGCGAAGACTTCTTCCCGCCGGTGAAATGTTCATTTTGCAGGAGCTCCCAGATCTTATGGCGAACCCAGCCAAAATCGGCAGATGATCGAATGCCGTCACGTGGTCTGGGCAGGTTAATATTGACAATTTCCTTAATCGTTCCGGGATGAGCAGTCATCACCGCTACCCGGTCTGCTAAAAACACAGCTTCATCAATGCCATGGGTAACAAATATAATTGTTTTTTTTGTCTTTTCCCATATTCGGAGCAGTTCCTCCTGTAAAACCTCTCTTGTCTGGGCATCAACAGCGGCAAATGGTTCATCCATCAATAACACTTCCGGATCATAGGCCAAGGCCCTGGCAATCGCTACCCGCTGTTTCATCCCCCCGGATAATTCGTGCGGATACCGGTCTTCAAAGTTCGCCAAACCTACCAGCTCAATATACCGCTGGCTAATCTCCTTACGATCCTTTTTAGGAATTTTTTTTATTTCAAGCCCGAATTCAACATTTTTTCTTACCGTGCGCCAGGGAAATAGTGCATACCCCTGCATGACAATCCCCCGGTCTAATGCCGGACCGGTGATTAATTTGCCATCAATAAAAATTTCGCCCGAACTGGGCTGCGCTAAACCTGCAACCATATCCAGGAAAGTTGATTTGCCGCAGCCACTTGGCCCGACGATGGCCAAAAACTCGCCTTGTTTAACCGTAAGGTCCAGATGCTTAATTGCTTCAAACTCAGTGGCTGGTTCGTTCGGTTGTCTTTTAATCTGGTATATACGCCGAATATTACGGGCAACGATTTTAGCATCTGCCCCAACCATGTCGGCTGCGGCCAGTTGACCTATGGACATAACGTTCCCCCCTTATTACTATTCCTGCCAACAAAAAAGCAGGACATATTCTCAAGTCTCATAATGTTAATAGCAATCCAATAGCTATGAGGTTACTCTTCTGCAAAAAGAATGGTACTCAGATAGCGTTCACCGGTATCCGGTAAGACTACCACAATGGTTTTTCCTGCATTCTCCTGGCGTTTAGCAACCTGTAAGGCAGCAAATGCCGCAGCCCCGGATGAAATCCCCACTAAAATTCCTTCTTCTTTGGCCAGCCTGCGTGCAATCGTTAGCGCTTCCTCATTCTTTACCTTGAATATCTCATCAACTACTTCCAGATTTAGCACATTGGGGACAAAACCGGCCCCAATCCCCTGAATTTTATGCGGACCGGGCTGGCCGCCGGACAACACCGGTGAATCAAAAGGCTCCACGGCCACCACTTTTACATTGGGATTGCGTTTTTTAAGCACCTCGCCAACACCGGTTATCGTGCCGCCGGTACCCACACCGCCAACAATAATATCCACCTTACCGTCCGTATCCTGCCATATTTCTTCAGCGGTAATTGCCCGGTGGATCTCAGGGTTGGCAGGGTTGTTAAACTGTTGGGGGATAAAGGAGTTTGGCGTTACGGCCGCTAATTCTTCCGCTTTTAAAACTGCCCCTTTCATGCCTGCTGCGCCAGGGGTTAAAACCAACTCCGCACCATAGGCTTTTAGCAGGCTGCGCCGTTCCACACTCATAGTTTCCGGCATAGTTAAGATCAGGCGATACCCTTTGGCAGCGGCAATAAACGCCAGAGCAATACCGGTATTGCCGCTGGTAGGTTCAATAATCACCGTATTTTTATCGATAATTCCTTTTTCTTCGGCATCTTTGATCATGCTAAAACCAATACGATCCTTAATACTGCCGCCAGGATTAAAAGACTCAAGTTTTGCAACCACTTCAGCCTGAGCGTCTGTGGTTACTTTATTAAGCCGCAGGAGCGGTGTTCCGCCGATTAATGCGGTGATACTGCTGGCAATCTTAGACATAATGTTTTGCCTCCTTAAAATCTTCCTGATAAACAAAAAAGCAAAGAATAATTCTAAACAGAATACTCTTTGCCTTCAGCATGCTCTACTGATCAGTCAAATCCTGTATTAACATGTCTGCGCCAGATTGGCAACCCTCAGTATTTCCGACTGTCAGGTCACCAGGCAATAAGATAAGACTTGGCTTGTGCCAAGTCCGTTAGGACGATAGCAGAAGCCGTAGTCGTTCTTATGTCCACAGAATTTATTTGTAAATTCCGGTAGACTATAAAAGGCCAAGGCATATCCTCGCAGATAATGCCTCAGCCTTCAGTCATTCTGATCAGCCAATCGATACATTTTCCTATAATAACTACAATTATACTGACTGGTAATTATTTGTCAATCAATTTTTCCGATTCACTTAAAGCCACTGGCCTGCTTAAGGGGCAAACCCGCAATTTGACTGGCTGCATAACGAAGACCGGCTTCAACTGTATCGCAGTATTCGGTAATAAAAACCCCGTATCGCTGCAGGTTTTCTTTGGCATGATAACCAATACGCATGGTCAATACTGCGTCGCAGTCTGTTAGTGATTCAATTATCTGATCCCGCTTAGCATCTACACTGTCTGTATCACATTCGGCCATACCCTCGCAATACTGAGCCACGGCCCGGGTTTCTCTAAGTTGAAACTCTTGCCCGTCTCCCTGGTAGATAAAAAACTGGGTGGCATGACCAAAATGCTGATCAACCAACTTTCCATATTTTGAGGTTACAGCAATACGATATGTTTTTTTGCTCTTAGGTCTGCTCACGCATGCCTCATCTGATGAGCGGTCGCACATCCGGAACTCCTGCGAACGGTCTTCATGCAGCAAACCAATGGCATCGGCCCGGCATTGCTGGCAGTGCCGCATCTGGTGAATGTCAAGCTCGCAAACATCCCGCAGGGCATTCAACTCTTTGGTACTTGTTTGCGGCAGGTGCTGAAAGGCACTCCCCGGCGCGGGAATCAAGGGCATGATATTGGTAACAAAAACCCCCAGCTCTTTCATCTTTTTGACCACCGCCGGTATATGACTGTCATTGAGACCTTTAATCATAACGATATTGATCTTAACCAGCACACCCTGGGCTACTACATATTTTATTCCGGCTAACTGATTAGCCAGCAGCAGCTCTGCTGCTGACAAGCCAGTGTAATTCTTGCCCTGGTAGGATACAAACTGATAGATCTGAGCCCCAATAACCGGATCTAAGGTATTAACCGTTACCGTAACATGACGAACGCCCAAAGCCACCATCTCGTGGGCGTACGCCGGCAGCAATAAGCCGTTAGTTGATAAGCAGAAGGTAATATCGGGGTTGGCGGCTTTAATGTTTTCAATCGTCTGCCTGGATAATTGCCAGTCTGCCAGTGCATCACCCGGGCCGGCAATGCCAACTACACTAAGGTGCTCAATATTTTCTTTAACCCAGACAAATTTAGCTTTAGCAAGATCAGGTGTCAATACCTCACTGGTAACACCTGGCCGGCTCTCATTTACGCAGTCATACTTCCGGTTGCAGTAATTACATTGGATATTGCATCGGGGAGCCACCGGCAAATGAATGCGGGCGTATTTATGATGAGCATCTGCGGAGTAACATGGATGTTTACTGGTTTTTTCCAAGGTTTCCGTACTCAAAGTACCAGAACATACACACCCCATACTTTTCACCTCGCTTCTTCATTTCAGGCCTTTAGCATACAGGATTACTGGCTGTATGCAGGCTAGATGCCGGCAGCTGCACTGCGAACCTCACCGGTTTCCAAGGCCAGCAAATGATCGGCCCATTTTGCCGCCCACTCGCGAAGTTCAGCCGTTTCCAAGGGTGCGGGTACCTTTGATTCTACGGTTTCTACAACCCGTTGGGCCAGGCGGCTGTATATTTTGGCCTGTTCGGAGTTAGGCGCAGCCTCTACCGTTGTTTTTCCCTGAAGCTCGGCCTGGGTCACCGTTACCGACCGGGGAATATACTCAACAACCTGTGTTTGGGTGCGTTGCACAAAATCATCAACAATCTCTTTGGCATACGGAAGATTGATGGAATTGGCAATCAGGCCCCCCAAGAGCGCGCCCCCGGAGTTGGAGTATTTCTGAATTCCCTTAAAGAGGTTGTTGGCTGCATATATAGCCATAAAATCAGCCGATGACACTGTAAATACATGTTCAGCAATACCCTCACGAATGGGAACAGCGAAGCCACCACATACTACGTCACCTAAAACATCGTAAATAACAACATCCAAATCCAGTTCATCATAGACTTTCAACTGTTTTAGCAGTTGCACTGCCGTAATAATTCCCCGGCCGGCGCACCCCACCCCCGGGGCCGGCCCGCCTGCTTCCACGCAATACACACCATTAAACCCTTTATAAATTACGTCTTCTGCCTGTACCTTATTTTTTTCACGCAAGGTATCCAGTACGGTAGGAATATAGGTACCACCGCGCAGGGTATTGGTCGAGTCTGCTTTCGGATCACAACCAAATTGCATCACCTTATAACCTAACTTCGATAACGAAGCGCTGATATTGGATGTTGTGGTTGATTTACCAATGCCGCCTTTGCCATAGATCGCAATCTGCTTGATTTTTTTACTCATGTGTACGCCCTCCCAGAATTGTCCAGAATGATAAGAAAAGGTCAGAACAACAATTCCGAAGAACTGTTATTCTGACCTTTGGTTGATTTACCAATCAGTCTAGCAAAATTAACTTGTAACTTATTATACTGAACACGTTGGAAAAACACAAGGCTATTTTTCTAAAAATGTTTACGATTATTTTCGCTCCCCTTATCTCTCTTGACGAACCGTGCAACCCCTGCTATAATTTTAATAAAATTCATACTGAATGCTGATTAGAAAAACTAAAGGCCAAAAACGACATACGTCGCTTTTTGGCCTTCACTTATTTTAAGGGGGATGAATCACCATGAAACAACATGAATGGATAATAAGCCAAAACCGCAAACTGTCGGCCATGATCCATGCCAACAGTTTTACAGTAACGCAGACACCAATTGTTATCTGCTGCCATGGCTTTACCAGCGATAAAATCGGCTCCAATCAATTAACCCTGCAGCTCGCCAAGGCCATTGCCGCCGCCGGTCTGATTGCTGTACGTTTCGACTTTACCGGCTCAGGGGAGAGTGATGGTGAATTCGCTGCCGATACAACAATAAAAAACTGGCAGGAGGATCTGCGTAATGTCGTTGACTGGGTTAGAAGCGTGCCGGAGTTCGAGGGATTGCCAGTCTATCTGCTGGGCCACAGCTTAGGCGGCCTGATTGCCCTCAGTCATGATGATACCGGCATTGCCGGCCGGGTGGCACTGGCGCCGGTAACTTGCCCTGTGGACAATTTCCAGAATATCATCCTGGGACCGGATTTGTGGCAACGGTCTTTGCAGGGTCAGACAGTGGCTAACTTCCTGGGCAAGGGTTTCAGCCTTGAACCGAATTTTGTTAAGGATTTAGTGGAGAACCGGTATGATCCTTTACCCCATCTCCGGTTGCAGCGTTCGCCTCTGCTTATTGTTCACGGAAACCAGGATATCGTTGTCCCGCCAGCCGGCTCCGAGCTTGTCTACGACCAGTACAGAGGCGAGAAAGAGCTTGTCCGTATGGAGGCTGATCACGTGTTTACAGGTCAGCATGAGCAACTGACAGCGCTGGTAACCGGGTGGCTGACAGTACAAAAAAACAAGCTGGGGCGTTGCAAAGGGCATTGATGAACAGGCAAAGCAAGGAGAGCTTCCCTCATACCGGGAAAGCTCTCCTTTATTTTGTGCCAATACGCCCCTTACGGTCTCACTCATCAGGCAGGCCGCAATGCCCCGGCCTCTAACCGAAAGATTTGATCAGTCTGCGCGGCCAAACCGGCATCATGGGTCACAATGACCACCCCTGTACCGTCTCTGCGCGCGGCCAGCAGGCACGAGGTAACTTCGTCAGACAAAGCAGGGTCCAGATCGTTTGTCGGCTCGTCAGCCAATAAGATTGGCGGCTTAAGCAGCAGCGCCCGCGCGAGCGAAATCCGCCGCAACTGGCCAAGGCTAAGCTCCTGGGGTTTATGGTACAAACGATGAGCAAGCCCGAAATTCGCCAATAAAGCTTTTGCCTCGTGCTCCACATTCACCCCGCTCCTAATAAACCAGGCCGGTGCCATGACATTCTCCAGCGCAGTCAGAGAATTAAGCAAGCGTGCTCTTTGAAATACAAAGCTCAGGTATTCACCCCTCAGTTTGGCCAGCTGCTGCGGGTCAAGACCGGCAATATCCCGGCCAGCCACCAGCACCGTACCGGAGGTGGCCTGCTGCAACAGCCCCATAATCGCTAATAGCGTCGTTTTACCACCACCTGAATGTCCAATAATGGCAACCGCCGTTTCCCTGGTCAGCGTAAACGAAACCCCCGACAAAATGACATCATCACCGTAATTTTTGTTAATATCCCTGAGTTCCAGCAAGTTGCCCATAGTTTTCGCTCCTTTAATCAAACTCCCCCGGGTCATGATGACACTGGGGTCAATGCGGCTGCCCCGGTAGGCCGGCAGCCAGGCAGCAAGTGCCCCTAACCCGGTAAATAGCACGGTAATCAACACAGCACTACCGGCAATAAAGGTCCAGGACGGCTGAACGAAGGGAAAAGATTGGTAAGCCGCCAGCAGTTGCAGACTAACTTTGTACAGACCGCCGCCCAGCAGTAACCCGGCAACAGAACCTGTCAGGGAGACAGCTACTGCTTCGCCGGCAATAATTGCACCTACATGCCGTCCGGAAGCGCCAAAAGCCAGGTAAAGCCCCCATTCGGCCTGCCGCTCCCAGGTCAGCGTATAAAACCGGGAAAACAGGTGCAGCAAAGATGTCAATACGGTCAGTAAGCCAATGCCGCCAAGTAAGACAACAAATACCGTAAACTGATCAACAATGCGTTTTTTGACTTCTGCAGCCACAATCGGCTTCATGAGCCCGACCGCTTGGATGTCAGCTACTACCTTATTAATATCCACCCCTTCCTCAACCTGCACCAGCAGCGTTGATATCAGTCCCGCCGGCGGACCCTGCTTTTGCCACACCTGCTTCAGCGAGGTATCCCTGGCAACCACCTGCCTGGCCTCATTCATACTGACCAGCAGGGAGTAATCCAGGGTTGTTCCCGTTTCTTCGGCGATCGTAACAATATTGTACCATTTACCTAATATTGATATCTTATCCTGGGTCCAAATGGGTACTTTAGCACCTAAAATAACCTCATCATCGCTGAGTCCGGTCTTATGCACCTTCTTCAGCCAGGGGGCAATGATCCAGTCACTCGCCGGATCATAACCGATCATCCTGTTTTGACTGCCAATATCGTGACAATCAGCAGTCAGGGAATGGGTGTAAAACTGGGCTGTAACCGTACGGACCCCCTCAACCCCCCGCACCCCCTCGGCATACTCTTGGGGCATGTACGAATTGGCAGTGGCCCCGCCGAACAATAGCAGGCTTGGTTCCAGCGTCACACCGTATGGTACAATGACAATATCGGCGCCCATCCGCTGCTTAGAAAGTTCCATGCCTGATGCCACCCCGTTATAGATGGCGGCAACACTGAAGACTATGGCTACACCAACTGCAATGGAAACAATGATGGCCAGGCTTTGGAGCCGGCGGTGCAGCAGACTTTTCCAAATAAGAAATATCATAGTCTAGTCTCCTTTTGGCAGTACATTATTCATGAAGATTGTTACCGCGCCAGGTCAGCCACACAATCCCGGCGCCTGATAAAGCCAGCAGACTGCCGCCAAGGGTGCTGAAAAAGGCAGTTTTCTGGCACCCGCCAGCCTCACAAATGCCAAGCGCCCAGGGCTGGGGCAGGATAACCACAGTAATGCCTAACAACAAGATAACAAAACCACTGAGCAGGCGCGCTTCCTCTGTACGCAGCACAAGCAGGGCACTGGCAAGAATGAGTGCCAGTAAGGAAATAACAAACTCCGCCTGATAGGTATAATGGCAATGCATCGGACTGCCATTTTGCATCAGCCCGTTACAAATAGGAATTAGCCTGGGTAAAACAAGCAGCAGGACACTGAGCAGGATTGCGCTCCCGGCAAAAAACTTATATTTTGTCATTCGATCAACTCCTTTTAACCCGCATGATTAGCTACCGGGCTAGTGTCCGGTATTGCCGCCACCAGCTTCATATGGCTGGCCGCAGGGACCTGCAGGGATGATTTGTGCATCTCATGCGTGCCGCCCTGCTGCCGCAGCGGCACCCGGTTGACCCCCGTATAGAGGGCAACAAGCCCCAATACAAATACTAAAAATGAGACCACTACAAACCTGTGCAATGTCATAATTTCTCCTCCCTAGTTTGTTTATTATATTGAAAATACCAACGGCCAGGAATGCTTATAAAGCAATCCCGGCCTTCAGTCATTCTAATCAGCCTGGAAAATTCTTCTTATCTATAAGTATCAAGCACTCTGTCATAAATATCTTCGATAACGCGCAGGCCGCCGTTATACCCGGCATAGCCACAATTCAGGACAAGTCTGTAGGCCACAGGCACGCTGACAATCAACAGGTCGGCACCAATTTCCCTGGCCAGATCCCGTTCCCAGCCACTGCCAATAATCAAAGCCCTGCTTTTATGAATATCACTTCTGATTTCCGCCTGAATAGCGCCGCCATCTGTTGAGAAACTCACCAGGGCCGAGCGCAATTCCGAAATATGCTTAAACTGCTCGCAGATCGCCGCTTGGAACTCCGCCGGCGTATCGTCAACAATAAACTGCTTAGCAGGAATAATCCCCAGTTCATTAAGCAGATATTTAGCAAAACCGATCGCATACGAAGCATCTAATATCGTATATAATCTGCGGGGAAGACCATATCTGAATTCCAGCATAAAGTCGGCTGTCCGCTCAATATGCAGATAAAAACGCTCTTCTTCGGCCTTAATAAAAGCCCCGGCTTTGGCTTCATCCAGACCGCCAACATCAATAACCTGCCGCAAAAACTTGGTTGTCTCCACACCACCGATTGGCAAATAGGGAAACTGCATATAGGGGGTTCCATATTTGTCTTGCAGATGTTTAGCAATGCCAAGGCCCGGCCAGGCGCTTACAACAATATTAAACTCGGCCTGGGGGATGGTTTTCCATTCCTCTACTCCCCCGGACGCTGCTCCAAACAGAATATTTACTGTCAACCCGATCCCGGCCAATACCCTCTTAAGCTCTTCCAGATTGCCGTTCCAAAACGGGTCCTGGTAGGGAATTGAGGCAAATATATTGACAAGCCCTTTAATTGGCGTTGTTCCGGTTTTGAATTTGTCGACATACTGGTCAATAATGGCTTTAACTACGGTTTCATGGCTTACATAGTTATTACTCTTAAAGCCGCCTGTCTCCACATACACAATCGGTCTATCCTCAGACTGGTACCTGCCTGCCACCTGCCCGGTATCATCGCCGATAATATCAGAAGTGCAGCCGGTAAGCACTACATAGAGATCAGCATCAATGACCTGGAACGCACCGGTAATCACACTGTCCAGTTTGCCCTCACCGCCAAAGACAATTTCAGCCTCACTGGCATTGGTGCAGGGTACGGTATTGCCGCCCGCATAGCCCTCGCCCTGCCCCAGCAGCCGGCTGACTTTATCGCCGCAGCCAGGCCCGGAATGCAGGATAGGAACAGCTCTTTTTATGGCTATGACCGACTGCTGTGCGCCTAAGGCGCAAGAGTATCGCGGCTGTTCAATAAACTTTGACATCTAAGTCACCCCTAAGAAACGAGAATGGGTTTTGCTCCAGCCACCACTTGGTATAAGGCATTGTGCTGTGTCTGGCAAGATTTGTGACAAATTCCCGGTTATCCAGGGTCTCTACGATGCGTTCTGCATAATTAAGGACGCCCTGATAACCAAAGCCGAACTGTTCATCCCCGATCAATAGTGTCGGTATTCCCAGCTTTGCTCCCCACAGCGTCATGCCGCCATGTCTGGCAATCATAATATCCGGCCTTACTTTGTTTAAGATATTAACCAGTTCATAGGCCTGTTTGTTGCAGACATTATAATTAGGGACATCACCGTAGGTGGTTACGTCATGGGCCAGGGCGTCGGCAGTTATATCGCCATTATCATAAATGGGGTCATGATGGAAAATGGCCGCCCCCTGCACGGTCATGCCCAATTCTCTTAATACAGCAATCAAGGCATGCCCATGGGCGGCTCCGGCCGTAAGATAAGCGGTTTTCCCCTGTAGTTTGTTGCGATATTCGCTGAGCCCGGGCAATACCCGCTCATGTTCCTCAGCAATGATTGTCTCAATCTCCTGCTCCCGGCCCAGGACTTTTCCCAGTTCCCGCAGCCATTGATCAGTACCGGCGATACCATAAGCCGGTGGGGCTTTGATTTCCGGCACCCTATATACCTGCTCCAGCGCGGCACCGATATAGGTACCCAGTGTCGGACAAATCTGAATGGTAGCAGCCGCCTCGGCAATCTGCTCCAGCTGGGCTATTGTGGAAAAGGGTACAATGTAATGGGCTTCATACCCTAATCGCTGCAATAATTGATCAAATATATGACTGCCCCAGAAATTGATAATATTAACCCTATTAGATTTCTTTACCGGTGGCTTTACGATCTTTCTGACAATCGCATGATACGCTGAATCAAAGCCAGTTGTCCAGATTTTCGACTTAAACCCTTCACAAAAACAGGCAACAACCGGAATTCCCAATTCCCCGGATAAATCATTGGCCACGCCCTCGACATCATCACCGATGATGCCGGAGGCGCAGGAGGTGGTAATAAATATGGCCTTAGGCTGTACACGCTGATAAGCGGCCCGGATGGTGTCTGCCAGTTTTTGCGTCGCGCCAAAAATGGTATCCTGTTCCTCAATGTTGGTATTAAAATAACGGCCGATCACCGCCGGCTGCTTTCTCTCCATCTGACCTACCCGGTAGACAAAGTTAAAGGTGAAGAAGTCACCGGCACAGCCTACTGGCGCATGGTTGACGACGGCAGCATCCTGAATCATCGCCAACTGGCAAAAAGCATTATTTGAACTGCAGCCCATACATTGACTGAAACTGCGGGTACTGTCGGTAAGGCTGCCGGCCCGGGCACAGCGCACCAGTTCGCCGGCAGTTCCCTCAAAACCGGTGATAGACCCGAGGCGGATCTCCCGCACGGGAACCTCCGCCTCGGTAAGGTTAACAGGCTTCATGCTTCCCCCCCTTAGAACGCCGGTACAACAGCAACACCGTATTTATCCTGGATAAACTTCTTTACCTCCGGCGAGGTTAGAATCTCAGCAATCTTTTTGATCTCCGGCCTGTTTTCATCCCCGGTTCTGACAAATAGGTCATTTGCATAAGGTGAGTTGGCATCTTCTCTAAATAAAGCCGATTTGGGATCTATTTTCGCTTCCAGAACAAAGTTGGTATTAATGATAGCACCATCAACATCAGGCAGCGATCTGGTAAGCTGCGCCGAATCGACTTCCACAAATTTTAGCTTTTTCGGGTTATCGGCAATATCACGCGGCGTGGCTGAGAAGTTGGCTACACCGTCTTTTAGTTTGATCAGCCCGTTAGCCTGTAATAAAACCAGCGCCCTGAATTCGTTGGAAGGATTGTTCGGAATGGCGATGGTGGCTCCGTCTTTTAGTTCGTCCTTGGCTTTGATCTTCTGTGAATAAAAACCGATCGGTTCTACATGAACCTTGGCGGCCACAATAAATTTGTACCCTTTTTCTTTGGCTACCGACTCATAGTACGGAATGTGCTGAAAATAGTTGGCATCAATCTGTTTATTTTGCAGGGCCGGATTTAATTGGGCCTCATCATCCAGCACCACTACCTCGAGGTGTATCCCTTCTTGTTTCAGTTTAGGTTTAATGAAGTTTAATATCTCGGCATGAGGTACCACTGCCGCCCCGACTTTAACAGTCACCTCTTGTTTTGCTGCCGGTTGTGCGGCCGGCTGGGCTTTATTGCCTGATGAGCAGCCGGCAAATACACTGCCGGCAAAAATAACACTGATAATTGCCAATACAGCCTTAAAAATCATGTTTCTTTTTAACATAAAAATCATCCCCTTATTACGAATTGCTAGTCAAACTTATACCTTTTCCGATTAATATATTGGGCCAGACTGTCACCTCCCCATTGTACCCCCTGCACCAAAAGAATGAGCACGACGACAGTGGCAATCATAATATCATCCCGAAAGCGCATATACCCAAACCGGATGGCCAGACTGCCCAGCCCACCGGCCCCAATGGCCCCGGCCACGGCAGTAAAGCCGGTTATGGCGATGATAGATAGGGTTATGCCTCTGACCAGCGAGGGCAGCGCCTCCGGGATCATTACTCTGGTAATAATGGTAAGCGGGTTGGCGCCAATCGCCATTGCGGCTTCAATCTTGCCGTAGCTGACTTCCTTTAAGCAGTTTTCAATGATTCTGGCCATAAATGGCGCCGAGCCAATCGCCAGCGGCACTACTGCTGCCGTAGCCCCGAGGGTGGTGCCCACAATAAACCTGGCTAAAGGCAGCAACACGACAATCAAAATAATGAACGGAAAAGAGCGGATGATATTGATGGTTGTACCAAGCACCTTATTGATTCTGGGTGATTCCAGCACATGCCCCTTTTCGGTTGCTACCAGAATGATCCCCAGGGGAAAACCAAGCACTAAGGCTGCCAGGGTAGAGAGAATAACCATATAGATGGTTTCATTGAAACCGGCGAGCAATAAATCCAGCAGATCCTCACTCATATGCCTTCTCCCTCCCGGTATATCCTTTTGGCCTGAAATCCCTGCAAAATCGTAATAAACCGCTTCGCCGTATCACTCTCCGGGTTAAGGAAGAATTTATCGACAGGCCCGGTTTCAACGATCTCGCCCTCTTCGATCACCGCCATGTTATTGCAGATATGCTTTAACACATCCAGTTCATGGGTAATCAGCACGATTGTCAGCCCCAGTTTCTTATTGATATCTTTCAGCAGTTCCAGAATCGAGAGGGTTGTCTGGGGGTCAAGGGCCGACGTGGCTTCATCACTTAAGAGAACATTCGGTTCGTTAGAGAGGGCCCGGGCAATGCCTACGCGCTGCTTCTGGCCGCCGCTCAGTTGCAGGGGATACGCCTGCTCTTTATCAGCCAAACCAACCAGTTCCAACAGCTGTTTTACCTTATGATTAATAAATTCCCGGGGATGACCAGCAACCTCTAGCGGGAAAGCCACGTTCTCAAATACTGTTTTCGCATCAAATAGATTAAACTGCTGAAAAATCATACCGATTTTCCGTCTGGCTTGCCGCAGATGTTTTTTGTCCATGCCGGTAATCGACTGACCTTCAATCACGATGGATCCTGAATCAGGTTCCTCCAGCCTGTTTAAACACCTGATAAGGGTTGATTTACCGGCCCCGCTAAAGCCGATAATGCCGAAAATATCTCCTTTTTCAATTTGCAGGTTTACGCTGCGCAGGGCAGTTATGCTGGCGTGGGGCGTAACATAAGTTTTGCTTACATCTGTTATGGTGATGATAAATTTCGCCTCGCTTTACTGAAAGAAGTATAGTAAAAAAAGCCTGGTTTTACCCCTGTCTCACAACAAGTGTAAACCCAAGCCTCCAGTATGTCTGGTCAACTTTGAATGATCCGGCTCTATGAAATCCAATACGACTTTATCCTGGGGCTGGAGCAGCAAAGCTTATGATAAGGTTATTGGAAAATCAAAAAAGGCTGTATCCCATAATAATGGAACACAGCCTCTGATTCTTTTGACCAGTCAGCAATGCCACTTTGCATATACGCTTAAGTCATTATACATCTGCACAAATTCAATTGTCAATATTGTTTTGACAGTAATCTTTGCGGCTACTTGCAACCATGGGAACAACCGCCACAACCACCTGGATGACTTGTGATACTTGCCCTGGGGATATTATCTTTGATAAATTTACGCCGTTTGCCATAGGTTGTTAGCGCTTTATCAACAGGGCCTGACACTGGTAATGCAATCACGCCGTGGTTCTGCAATTCCTGCTCGGCCCGGGGGCCAATTTGAGTTGCCAGTACAACCTCCACATCAGCCAGCAATTGTGCTATAAAGTTATGGCCTTTACCGGCATGAGCAGCTTGCGCATCGTTTTCCCGGCGTTCAATAAACTGATATTCGCCGGTTTCGGCCACTTCATAGATCCAGAATTCTTTTGATCTGCCAAAATGTTCATTAATCGCGATTCCATCCGTGCTGGCAACAGCCACTCTAGACATAGTATCACTCCCCATTTTAGAATAATATTGCAGAAAAAACAAAAGGCCAAAGAAGCTGTTTGTAAACAACCTCTTTGGCCTTCATTTTTTTTGATCAGCCAGTTAAACCTATGCGCAATGTACCCTAGTAAGCTACAACTCATTTTACATTAAATGTAGTATGATTTCTTGCTATTGTCAAGACCTAACTCCGCTTTTTTCGTTATCAAAACACCTGCAAACTTCTTTAATGCGGAATATATATTTTAAAAAAAACGAAATAATGATATAAATTTATTGTCCGGAATTTAGCAAATCCTGTATAATGATAAGAGTGCAAAGGAGTGATACAACATGACTGAGTTAGAAACAATGAATGACCAGGCATTACAGGAATACTATGCAGAATTAGTCCGGCATTATGAGAAATTCCAGGCCCAGAATCTAAAACTAAATATGTCGCGCGGTATACCAGGCCCTGACCAGCTGGACCTTGCTGCCGGGCTTTTAGATTGCATCAATCAGACAAATTATAAAGCGGCCGACGGAACCGATTGCCGGAATTACGGGGGCGTGGATGGTCTCCCTGAGACCAAAGAGCTTTTCGCCCAGCTATTGGAAGCCAAGCCTGCTGAAGTCATCATTGGCGGCAATTCGAGTCTGAACCTGATGAATGATCTTATTGTCCGGGCAATGCTGCATGGGCTGCCAGGCAGTGAAACCCCATGGGTAAAACAGCCGCAAGTAAGATTTCTCTGCCCCAGCCCCGGCTATGACCGGCATTTTGCCATCTGTGAGCATCTTGGCATTGAGCTGATACCGGTTAACTATCAGCATGATGGGCCCGATATGGCGCAGGTAGAACAATTGGTAGCTGCCGATGCGTCCATTAAAGGGATCTGGTGTGTGCCCAAGCACAGCAATCCCACCGGTATCACCTATTCTGACGCGGTGGTAAAGCGGCTGGCAGCCATGCCGGCTAAAGCCCCCGATTTCCGGATTTTCTGGGATAATGCTTACGCCGTACATCATCTGACCGATACCCCGCCCCGGATATTAAACATGCTGGCGGAATGTAAACAGGCCGGTCAGCCTGACCGGGTTTTTGTGTTCACATCCACGTCCAAGGTCAGCCTGGCCGGTGCCGGTATTGCCGCTCTCGCCGCCAGCGAGGCCAATATCAGTTGGTTTAGAAAACACCTCAGCATCCAAACCATTGGCCCTGATAAACTGAATCAATTGCGGCATGTCCTTTTCTTCAAAGACCTGGCCGGGATTGAAGCCCACATGCGCCGGCAGGCAGCAATCATCAAGCCAAAATTTGATTTGGCCATAGCCATTATGGAAGCTGAGTTAGGCGGCAAAAACCTGGCCTCCTGGAGCAAACCGCAAGGTGGTTACTTCATTAGTGTCAATACCCTGCCCGGCTGTGCCAAAAAAATAGTGGCGAAAACGGCAGCCGCCGGCGTTGTCCTGACACCGGCCGGAGCTACCTTCCCCTATGGTAAGGACCCGAAGGATAACAATATCCGGCTTGCTCCCACCTTCCCGCCGCTGGCAGAGCTAAAGCAAGCCATGGAGCTGTTTACACTTTGTATTCAGCTGACTAGTGTTGAACAGGAGTTAGAAAAAAGAGGCCTGCGACAATAAACTACTGCTGACATAGCGCTTTTCCTTCATAAAGATCATATTGAGACCCCTGGAGTATAAGCTCCAGGGGTCTCACACATGCCACAGGCTAATTATAGGCGTCAGCTTGACTTGGTATAAACACAATACCCAGATAGTCTGCAAATCGCAACAAACACCGCCCTATTTCAGCCCGCATTTGTTCTGATCGCTGTACTTCAGGCTCCCACCACCAGTTCTTAATCACCAGTGTTCGGCTCTGTTTATCTATTGCCGGCTCAAACCGCGCTACAAACTGATCGCCATATAAGACCGGCAATACATAGTAGCCATATAAACGTTTATCAGCAGGCTTGTAAACCTCCCAGCGGTAATCAAAATTAAATAAGGCTTTCACAAGTTGCCGCTCCCAGAGCAGATTATCCAGGGGGGCAAGGATGGAGGCTTGATATTCCTGCTCAGACTGATGCAGGACACTGTCCAGACAATGACTATCCTCACTCCGCATATACAGTGCAGGTTTAATCCCAGCCACTGCTATCTCAATAATCCTGCCCTGCACAAGCAGCCGCTGCAGTGCTTCACTACGCTCGCTGCTCTTTATTCCCGCTATCCCCAGCCACGCATCCCCAGACTTATTCCACAGCAGCCCGATGCTCCCGATCCGCCGGGTAATATACCAATCGTGATACTGCTGTTCTGTTGTATTGGGGTCTGGGGACTGCAGCAGAACCTGGGGAAGCTGCCGGCTGGCCAGATCATAGATCTTACGAGTACGGGCCTTATGATGAATAATCAATTCTCCCCGGAAATACAGGGTTTCCAATGCCGCCCGGGCGATCCGGGTAGGTGCCCAGGACCAGTCTATGATTTGATCATAACTAAGATCCGCTGAAGACAAAGGTCCCCGTTTTTCAATCTCATTGAGGACCTGAGGCAAAAAGAGCTCAAGCTCGGAGCTAGTGCGCGGACTATGACAGGCGTGTTCTCTATTGCGGGCAAAATAAGGCCAGTCCTCCGTGCAGTAGATGGACATATTCTTATCCCAGCCATCGAGCAGGCTGCGATCCTGATACAGCAGTTCCTGCAGCAGGGCCGGACGGAATTCAGCCACACGGGCCTGCAGCACCAATTCCTGATTATAACCGACAATACTCAGGGGATCAAACTGAATACAGCCCACACGACGGATATAACTAAGTATCCCCTGTTTGCCGGCCCACCGGTAAGGCGGCCATAGCCCCTGGTGGGCAAGCATAAAGCGCCGGGCTTGTTGCTGAGTAAGCTGCACCGGTTGATGATTGGCAGGCAGCATCATGGGGCCGCCCGTTCCTCTGCATCGGCACACACAAATTCATACTCCTGCAGTTCATGAATCGTGGGCTTAGAACCGCACAGGGCACAGTTGTCTGCTTTGTTCAACTGGAGGGTAAGAAAACGGCTGAATAATCCGTCCAGATAAACAACCCGGCCTCGTAAAATCCGGCCTTGGCCGGATAATAATTTGGCCGCTTCTGCCGACTGAATGAAGCCCATAATCCCAGGCAAGGCCCCCAGTACGCCGGTCTCAGAGCAGGATGGTACACTGCCGGCGGCAGGAATCTTCGGCAGCGTGCAGCGGTAACAGGGCCCTGCCGGCGTGACAATGGTCATAGAACTACCGTCAAACCTGAGCACGCCGGCATCAATCATCGGTTTGCCGGCAAAAAAGCAGGCGTCGTTAAGTAAAAATCTGGCCGGAAAATTATCGACGGCGACAATAACTACATCATAACCGGCAAGAATAGCAAAGACATTGTCTTTGGTCAGACTGGTATTATAAACATTAACTGTAAGCTGCGGGTTTATATTTTTTAAAAAAATTGCCGCTGATTCCACTTTCGACATGCCAATCCGGGAACCAGCATGCAAGATCTGGCGGTTAAGGTTGCTGATCTCCACAACGTCATAATCCACCAGGCCGATGGTGCCGATCCCTGCAGCTGCCAGGGCGTAGGCCGCAGGCGAACCAAGCCCGCCGGTACCGACAATCAGCACTTTGCCGTGCTCCAAGCTGGTTTCCTGGCAGTCTTCAGGTTTAATTGCCCACAGTTCGGTTGCGATCTGAGGAAAATCCTGGAGACTGGTTTTTTTAAATTCCATGGACAGCAGGTTAAAATAGAGAAAGTCATCTGTTGTTTCGCCAATAGCAAGGATTAGCT
>JAEWGR010000165.1 GCA_023388195.1 Bacillota bacterium | reverse complement strand
TTTCAAAACTGGCTTCGTGTGCTTCAGCAATCTTTAAATACAATTCTAACCTGTTGGGATTAGAAAGAGCTTTAAATATCTTTGCCATTTTCTTTGTATTCATAACTTACATCTCCGCTATATCTATACTAAAATTCGATAAGTATCGAATTGATTTTATCTTATCTCAGTATTCTTGTCAATCACTATGGACAACTTCAAAATCCACTCAATAAATGAGTGGATTAAAGAATTCATAAAAGTAAAGAGCCTGCAATAATCTACGCTACAGCCTACACCGATCATTACATACCTATACGCAGACTTTCGCCTACCCACAAGCATTACACAACCGATGCAAACCTTTGCTCGACTACCACAGATAGCTACTGAACCGCCTGCAATCTCACGACTGCAAACGACCCGTATTATTCACAACCCATAGCAGTCTTAGCTCGACCAACATACATCCCTTGGGACCACACGGCAACAGTTGGGCTACCGTACAGCCTTTCAAGACCCATGCCAGTCTTCCCGCCGACTAACGCCGAACCCTATGACCCGACGCCAATCTTTGGCCGACTAATACCGAGCTCTTGCAAACCCGGCACCAATCTTGGCTCAACCATTACAGACCCTTTACACTAATAGTATCTGCCGATTAAGCTAGTTGATACGTGGGAATATATAGTATTTTAGGTCAGCTCTTTTTTAATTTTTGTGTTGATTGGGGGCATTTTTGACAATCCACGTTGCGAAGGCCTGCAAAAACTTTTGTAAAAACTCACGAGAATTATCATTGCTCAGAATCCCATCGGCATTAAAAAGTGTAGCCACATTGCCGACATAAGCCTCAGGCTGCTGCATAACAGGAACATTCAGACAGACAAGCGACTGCCGGAGATGGTGATTAGCACCAAACGCACCTAATCCACCCGGTGATACACTCACTACCGCCCCCGGCTTGCCATCCCATACATTTTTGCCATATGGGCGCGAGCCAATATCAAGAGCATTCTTCAACACCGCCGGAACAGAACGATTATACTCTGGTGTAACAAAAAGAAATGCGTCATAGCTGCCGGCACCTTCGCGCAATGCTGTCCAGGCAGCAGGCGGGTTGCCCTCGTCATCAAAATCCTGGTTATATATGGCCAGGTCGCCTATTTCAATTATTTCCAGTGAGAAACCGGCCGGAGTTAACGCCTCCAAAGCCTTGGCAACCTTCCGGCAAAATGATTCTTTGCGCAAGCTGCCAACCAAAACCCCAATTTTCTTTGCTATCATCTGTTATCACCCTCTATTTTTTTTAATAATTTTCTTCTTTGAGGTTGAACTCCGCCGATTCAACCCAATCATGAACATGATTGAGCATTTCGATGATATTCTCCAGCACAGCCACATGCTTCTCTTCTTCCTGTACGAGCTTAGTGCAAATCTCTCTTTCTCCCTCTGTTCCCACTCTCACCAATAAGTCTTTATAAAGTGCCACACTTTCCTGCTCTTTTACCAATGCACCTCTGTATATATCAATCTGTTCATCTTTTAGTTTGGCGATAGCTTCTTCATTGCGATTGATAAATTCTTTGTCAAACGCAAAAACATTTTTCTGTCCGGCCAAAGAGAGGGTGGCGTCATGGGAGCAAAAATGATTATTTTTGCCTGCCAGTATTAGCTCATAGTGAGACCGCTCATCATCAGCCAAGCCGGTTAACACGGTTTTAAGATCATCGTATTGTACTTGTGAGGCAAGATTCCGGTAGTATTGTTCCCCGTCTAACTCCATTTGCAATGCGAAATCGAAAATCTGCATCTGATTTACCCTCCTATATTTTATTCCCTGTTTATACATTTACACGTATACTTCACGATTCCTGCCTTTACCCAAAATATTGGCAGCAATAAGAAAAGACTTGGCTTGTGTCCAGGCCCTGAGGAAGCCGGCAGGCGTTCTTACTTATGATCAGAAACCATATACTTTCTGATCATGCAAAAAAACTTAGCCAGAAACGGGCTAAGTTTTTTTATATGCCATTGCCTGATAAATAATAGAGAATCACCGATTATACTTTTTCCGTTGTTGCTGACCGCTCCTCTAAGCGGGCCATCAGTTTATTCATAAATTCATCCTGATATACCAGATGAGCCATAATAACCTCAATTTCTTCTGCTGATTTTTTATTAATCTGATAGTCCTGTTCGGCCATTAAACGATCCTTTTCCGCCTGCCTGTTTTGGCTCATCATGACTACCGGGCCGGTATAGGCTGCCTGGAAGCTTAATACCAGATTAAGCAGAATAAATGGATATGGATCCCAGGCAGCAAAATAACCCGGATCCATTACCTTCATATAAACTAAAAAAGCATTAACCCCCATCCAGATAGAAATGATGATACTTTGGCCAATAATGAACGGCCAGCTGCCAACTATCTTGGCAACAGAGTCGGCAACCCGCTGGCCAAATGTCTGTTGTTCCTGAAATTCACGGTAAACATTTTTCACAAGATGCGGCTGCATTCTATACTTAGCTGCCGGTCCAATGGTAGGCCTATCCTGATTGTTCATAGTAATTACTCCTTTTAGGTAATATCAACACGGTATTGATTAAAATGAAAAGTATCCATTACTTAGCTCCTACGGCAGGTGCAGTTATGGATACTTTCTCCCCGGATTATATATTTTCCTCTATGGAGCCTTTTGTTTTTACCTAAAAATTTGAAATTAAGGTAAATTAAGTATTTAAGCGATTACTACCTAAAATTTCTTTTTGAGCAAAATTTGGTACTCACTATTGGAGTTGGGCGGATTCCGCTCAATTTCAATCCACTGATTGGCCTCCTCGTCAATTTCAACATGAACGCGCCGGCTTTTCAGATTGACCCCCGGTATGATCTCAAAACTTCTTTTCTCCTCTTTCTCTATTGTATAGGTATGGTCAGACAGATTAACGCGCGTATTGTCCACGTTATTTACCGTATCCATACGTTTGTCAGGAATAAGCTGTTGAGACCCAAGGTTCTCCTCTTGCGGTTTGGCCAGGCCGGGATCAGCAACAACCGGCTGCAGGCTGACCGCGTCCAGCGCAGGAGGCGGCGGCATATGATCGGCTGCCGGCTGACTGCGGACCGGCTCCTGAGTAGGTATTCCGGCCATAAAATGCTGCGCCACTGCCCAACCGAGCAATAAAATTAGACCCACGATAAAGATCAAAAGTAACGGTTGATTTTTCACTTGCATCCCCCTCAACAGTCAAAGGCTTTAGCCGTTAACGATTTGCAGATATGACTTCGACGCAGGGGATTAGTTTCCTTTCCTTGGCATTACTGCAACAGAGAGAATATTTTCCGTGAAATCAGATGCAGTGGAACCTGCTCCTGGACAGCCCCGATAGCGAAAGCCGCCTTCGGCATACCATAAACAACAGATGAGCGCTCATCCTGACCGATTGTGCGGGCCCCGGCTTGGCGGAGCGCAAGTAATCCATTGGCACCGTCGTTTCCCATGCCGGTCAGGATCACCCCAATTGCAGCCTCGCCGACGCTATGAGCAACCGAATTAAACAAAACATCCACTGATGGGCAGTGACCATTAACTTTATCACCGCGAAAACACTCGACCATATAATTACTGTTGAGCTTTTTAACGCGCATATGATGATCCCCCGGGGCAATTAACACCCGGCCTGGCAGGATTAAATCACCGGTACGGGCCTCCCGGACCTGCACGGTACAGGTATTATTAAGTCGATTTGCATACATAGCGGTAAAAACCGGCGGCATATGCTGGACTATAACAGTTCCCGGCATATCTGCCGAAAACCCTCTTAGCACCGTGTCAATCGCCTCGGTTCCACCGGTCGATGCACCAATGGCAATCATATGGCCCGGCTGCCTCGGACCGGCGCCGGCCAGAGCGGGTTTAGCGCCGGTAACGCCTGATACCGGTATCACTTTTGCCATGGAAGCCACTTTAATCTTAATAATAAGCTCGCTGACCAGGCTATCCAGTCCCCGTCCGCTCCTGGCATCCGGCTTGCTGACGAAATCAACCGCCCCGGCATTTAATGCATCAAATACGGTTTCATTAACGGCACTTACCACAATCACAGGGATGGGATATTGAGGCATTAGCCTTTTCAAAAACTCGATACCGCTCATGCGCGGCATTTCGACATCCAGGGTCATAACATCAGGCTCAAGTTCCAGTATCTTATCCCTGGCCATATAAGGGTCGGCAGCGGTTGCCACCACTTGAATAGCCGGGTCCTGCCCTATCGCCCTGGCCAACGTTTCCCGGAAAACAATGGAGTCATCTACCACCAAAACCCTGATCTTACTTTGCATGGACATAGGCACTATCCCTTTCTGTACATAGCTGGAGTTATAAACTTGTATTTGCTCTCCTGGCGGTTGATGGATTCGGAGTGGCCGATAAACAGGTACCCGCCGGGTTCCATATGGTCATAAAGCCGGTTTATCAGATCCCGTTTGGTCTCAGCATCAAAATAGATCATAACATTACGGCAGAAGATGATATGGAACTTCTTTTTAAAAGGAAAAACCGGATTCATAAGATTGAAACGCCGGAATATAACCTCGTTCCGTACTTTTTCCGTAATCACGCTGCATTCACCATCAATTTTGCGAAAATACTTTGCCCGCCACGCGGCCGGAAGAGTATCCAACTGACTGTTGGCATAAACTGCTTTTTTGGCTCTTTCCAGTGCGGCTGCAGATAGGTCAGTAGCCAGAATCTTCGTATCCCAGCGCCATTTGCCGGCTCCGAAATAAGAATCAATTGTCATCGCCAGGGTATACGGTTCTTCCCCTGACGAACAACCGGCGCTCCATATCCGCAGATCCCGGGTTTTAGCTTCAGTCTCAGCCAGATAAGGCAGGACATCGCGCTCCAGCAGTTCAAAATGCTTGGGTTCACGCAGAAAATAAGTATGGTTTGTCGTAAGTTTATTTAGCAGCATAGTTCCGGCTTTACCGGTATGATCCTGTACTGCATACTGCAGGTACTCAGAAAAACTGGCAAACCCACTCTGTAGTATATAATTATGTAAGCGCCCCAATACCAAACTACGTTTTTGTGATAAATTTATGCCATAATTTTTTTTAATAAACCGAACCAGTTCGTTAAATTCCTGATCAGTGATCGCGTCCATTGGCCCCATCCTTCAATATGAACAAAGAGAGCTAATCGATCCCTTTGCTAACTCACTCTTAATACTTGCCAAACTCATTGTCATCAAGCAGAATTTGCATCTTCGGCTCCTGTTTTCCCGCTTTGCCGCCTTGTTGAAACCCTGCTTTTCTCTGCGCAACCATAGCTTCAATTGCCTGCAGCACTTCCGGGTTTAGCTGCAAGGCATTGGCCGTATTTGCCTCCCGGCTCAGTTGTTTTAACTTAAACTTGCGAACGTGTTCCCGCATCACGTCTGCCTGGCCTGAAAGCTCTTCACTGGCGGCGGCACTTTCCTCTGCTGTGGCCGAATTGGTTTGTACAACCTGTGATACCTGACCAATAGCCTGGTTCACTTGCGCCAGTGCGGTCGCTTGTTCATTAGAAGCCGCCGCAATATCCCCAACCAATTCTGCTGCCTTGGCAACACCATCAACAATGCCGGCAAGGGCTGCTGCCGTCTCATTGGCAATTTTTGTCCCCACATCAACTTTTTTAATGGAACCTTCAATCATTACTGTTGTCTCTTTAGCTGCATTGGCACTTCTGGCAGCTAAATTCCGGACCTCCTCGGCCACAACGGCAAATCCTTTGCCATGTTGGCCTGCCCGGGCCGCCTCAACGGCAGCATTAAGCGCTAAAATATTCGTTTGAAACGCAATCTCGTCAATTACCTTGATAATCTTAGAAATATTGGCCGATGACTCATTAATCTCATCCATCGCCTTAATCATTTGTAGCATTTGGCCGTTGCCGGCAACCGCTTGCTGCTTAGCCTCACTGGCCAGATCGTTAGCCTGGTTGGCGTTAACCGCATTTAGCTTAGTTTGCGAAGCGACCTGGGACATAGAGGCGGTTATCTCCTCAATAGAACTGGCCTGCTCGGTTGAGCCCTGCGATAATACTTCGCCGGAGGCAGCGATCTGACGGGCCCCGGCAGCCACCTGCTCTGTTGCCTGATTAATACTGGTCATCGTTTGATTGAGGCTATCAGACATTGTATTAAAAGCCTGGGCCAACACCCCAATTTCATCTTTTGTGGTAATGTCGAGAGCAACATTCAAATCACCGTTAGCAATCCGGTCTGCCGCTTCGACCACCACATTAATCGGCCCGGAAATTATTTTAGCAATATATAGGCCGAACCCCATGGCCACCACAACGCTAACAATAATAAAAGTGATCATCAGCAAAATAGCCCGGTCGGCGGCAGCCGTGTTTGCAGCCGCTTTCTCCTTTGCCATTTGCACCTTCATTTGGGTTAGCTTATCAAGTGTATCACCAAACACCCCGGCAATCCGGATACCTTCTGTCTGCATGAGTTGATTGACCTGCTCCGTTTGACCGGCCTGCAGCAGCATGAACAGTTTTTTAGTGTATGGCTCATATTCGCCAATCGCACCTTCCAGTGCTTTATGCAGTTTTACCCCTTCATCACTGACCAGGGTTTTAGCAATCTTATCCGTCTCCGCTTTCATGAGGATGATTGTTTCATCAAACTTCTTTATATTTTCGGCCCGGACCTGAGGGTCTTTGGTCGACATCGCATCGCGGAAATGGACACGCCCCCGTTGATAAGACTCGGAGATATTGCCCATTTGTTCTAATGGTATCGTAAAGTATTCATACAGATTGGCATCTTCTTTGGCCAGGTTATTGAGATTGATTACCCCCACTAGGCCTACTAGGGCGCAAATCACAGCCACGCAGAGAAATGCACCAATTAATTTTGCTGCAACTTTTAAATTCCGGAACCAATTCATCTATTATGCCTCCTGTTATCCAAGGATCTTTAGCGGATAGTCTCCAGACTCTCCATTTCTTCATCGTTTAGCAATTTATCGCAATCCAGAATTAATTTTACGTCACTGCCAACTTTACCGATTGCCCTGATATAACGCTGATGAAACTTATTATTAAGCTGTGGCGGCAGCACAATATCCTGCTCGGCAATGGCCAGCACCTCGGCAACCGTATCCACAATCAGCCCGACTGCAATCTCCCTGATTTCCACAACAATAATACAAGTCCGGTCATTATAGGCCTTAGCCTGCTTTTTAAAGCGACTTCTCACATCAATAACCGGGATAATCTTGCCGCGCAGATTAATGATTCCTTTTACATAATCAGGAAGATCGGGAACCTCGGTAATGACCTGCATGCCTATAATTTCTGTAACATAAATAATCTCAATGCCGTATACTTCTTGATCTAACGCAAAAGTAAGAAACTTTCCTCTCTGAGTATCTTCTTCCAAACTCAGATCACCACTAGCAAGTTCTGTTGCCATAACAAGCCACCTTTCTTATTCCGGAGAGCCTTTGTAAGCTTAATACTGCTCATTACCACATTACCCTTTGAGTAGTCCGGCTACATCCAATATTAAACTGACACTGCCATCGCCAAGCAGGGTACAGCCGGCGATTCCCTGTTTCTTTTTGATATACCCGGGCAAGGCTTTGACAACAACTGGCTGTTGTCCTAACAAGGAATCGACAAACAAGCAGATACTTCTTCCATCTGCCTCAAGCATGAGCATGATTCCTTCATATAGATTGGTTTTCCCCTTCCTTATCCGGAATCGTTCGTATAGGCGCAGCACAGGATAACACTGCCCCCTGATCATAACCATTTCATTGCCATCGGTATCTGTAATCAGGTTTTGTTCCTTCAAACGGAAAGATTCCCTGATGGCAATAATTGGTACCGTATAAATCGAATGGCCAACTTTCACAAGCATACCGTCAATAATAGCCAGCGTGAGCGGGATTCTAATCGACATGGCGGTACCCTTACCAGCCACACTGTCAACATTGATTGTTCCCCCGATAGCCATGATGTTCTGGGCAACAACATCCATCCCCACACCACGGCCCGAAAACTCTGTCACCGTTTCTTTGGTTGAAAAACCGGGATGTAGAATAAAGGCATATGCCTGTTTATCGGTCAAAACGTTATCTACGCCGTCAATCAGGCCGCGTTCGACTGCCTTGGCCAATATCTTTTCCCGGTTCAGACCCCCGCCATCGTCCTGCACAATAATCCAAACATCACCGCCGGCATTTTTGGCCTCCAGCCGTATCTTCCCAACCGGTAGTTTGCCACTGGCAAGCCGATCCTGTAAAGGCTCAATACCATGATCGACAGCATTGCGGATCAGATGCATCAGCGGATCAGATATGTTCTCGATAATATTCTTATCCACTTCCGTCTGCTCACCGATAATCTCCAATTCTACCTGTTTGTTGAGTTTGCGGGCCATATCTCTGACAATCCGGGTCATCTTATGAAAGGTTGCCGCTAACGGAATCATCCGGATAGACATAACCACATCCTGAAGCTCACCCGTAATTTTCCGCAGCTGTCGCGCCGATTTATAAAATTTATCCAGATTCAAACCCTGCAATTCAGGATTTTGTGTTACCATTGCCTCTGCAATAACAAGTTCCCCAACTAAATCCATGAGAATATCCATTTTTGCCACATTGACACTGATAAAGCTGTGCTTACCACTCAGGCAGCGCTCATTATCGGCTGTCAAATCTGGCAAACTGGAATCAGCTCCCCCACAAGCCATTGCTGCTAACGGCAAAGGCCCGTCTAAATCAATTGTCCGTTTGGCCGGCTGAACACCGGCCAAATCATGGACTAACTCCAGGCTAAATTCCTTCAAAAACATGGTCTGGGCTAAAAAATCCTCTACCGTCGCCTGTGGATAGGCTGTGGCAAATAGTATGGTAAACCCTTCTGTTTTAATGATTGCCGCCGTATCATCATTATCCAGAATATCCTGGGGAAAATACTCCATATGCCGGGAAAAATCGCCGAGCCCGGTAACCAGCGTTAATGCTCTCATATTCTCCATGCCGCAGTCTTCATCAAAAAAAACCAGCGCCTTATAAATGCTTTGCCCGGCTTCACCGGCCAGTTCGCAGGCATTAATAAGACCGAGGTAACTTACCCCGGCAGCTGTTGGTTGCGCAAAACAAGCCTCAGGCAGAGGTCCTGCTTCTTTTAATATACGTAAACATGTCTTAATATTGTCATTTAAGCAGGAGCAATCACCTGTTGCCTTGTTCCCTGCTGCTAATTGAATAACTTCACCTTTAATAAAATCAACAACCTGTAATACCAGATCTGTTAACGCTGAATAATCCACAGATGATGGCTTTGCTTCCCGCAAATAGTAAAAAACATCCTCCATTGAATGCGCAAGGGCCGAAATATCATTAAAGGCCATCATCGCTGCCGAGCCCTTGATAGTATGCATAATCCTGAACACCTCATCAATGGAAGCTTCCAGGCCATTTGATTTCTCACTATCCAAGATAAGGAGCTCAAGCTTGTCAAGCAGCTGATTTGTTTCAAATACAAAGAGTTCTGAACCTGTTACTTGACTGAAATCCTCAGACACGGTAAACCATCCTTTATATCAGTGCCGTTACTATTGCCCCCGGCATCAATGATCGGTTATTTGAACTTGCTAATACCGCGAATAACCTGTTCTTCATTAAACGGTTTTAAAATAAAGCCGCAGGCCCCGGCTAATACGGCCTCTTTAACATGTCTTTCCTGGCCCATACCGGATATCATCAATACCTTTGCTTTAGGATTAATTTGCCTGATTTCTTTTAATGCTGCCAGTCCATCCATTTCTGGCATGGTAATATCCATAGTCACTAAGTCGGGCTGTAATTCACTATATTTGCGAACTCCTTCTGTCCCAGTTCCCGCATCGCCCACGACATGATAACCGTTTCTTTCCAGCATTTGTTTAAGGGTTACTCTCATATAGATGGCATCATCGACAATAAGTACTTTCATATACTCCTACTCCCTCCATCATATTGCATGTAGTTACTTTTTCTAAAGCACATACCCTTTAAACAACACAAAAAGGTCAGAGTTTATCTGACCTTTTACATGTTAGTATAAACTAAGCACGGCGGCCTGGCAATCTTGGTCGCTTAGCGACTGTAGACCCATGGCTTTGCGTCCCTGCCTTTCGGCAGGTTTGCCAATATATAATTTTGTCTTTTTATGTATTATTTTGTACCAATTGTATCCTATCCGCCTAAAGTCCGTCAAGTCTTAATTACAGCCTGAGCAAGATTTAATCATTGGTAATTCCTTTGCTTCATACCCCACCTGGCTAGCTCGTCCAGTGCCGGCAACAGGCTCAGACCGGCTTTAGTAAGCGAATATTCGACCCGGGGTGGAATTTCGTTATACTGAACCCGGTTAATCAACCCATTGGCTTCCAGATCTTTCAGCGATTGGGACAACATCATATTCGTTATTCCGCATACATTTCTTTTTAATTCATTATATCTCAGCAACTTATGCCGGCTGAGAGCCCAGATTACCGGCAGGTGCCATTTCCCCCCAATTAAACTGAGGGCATATAATACCGGACACTCGGCCTGTGCCTTTTCTTTCCGACTCATATTTCTTCTCCAATACTCACATAATACTGACTAAGTAAGAAATAACTGCATACTTTGTTTTTTTATCCCTTTATCGTATAATCGTATCATGGAAAAATATATAAAGTAAAGGAGAATTGCCATGGAAGAAGTGCTTAATTTTCTCACTGAGAATCCAATTTTTTACCTGGCCACCGTGGACGGAGCCACCCCCAAGGTTCGCCCTTTCGGTTTTATAATGAATTTCGAAGGTAAGCTGCATTTTGGTACAAGCAACCAAAAGCCTGTCTACCGTCAACTGCAAGCCAATCCCAGTATTGAGATATCCACAACCTCCAAAACCGGTGAATGGATACGCCTAAAAGGCAAAGCCGTGTTTAACACAAGTAAGCAAAGTAAGCAGGCTGCACTTGATAAGATGCCAAGGCTCGCTACTATGTACAGTGTGGATGATTCCATTTTCGAGCTGTTTTATATTGAAAACGCCGAGGCAACCATCCAGGATATGAAGGGTAATTCCAAAACAATTACATTCTAACCGGCAGCACGGGCGCAGGCGGGGGATCATTCCTCCAGCCTGTGCTTTTTTACTTTATCACAATTACCATTAACAGGATTTATCCCAATGATGTAGAAAATGTCATTATGAAATTATTAAAAGGTGGTTAGTGCCGTGGTAATTTGGAAACACGATTATGACATCGGTATCCCTGCTATTGACGAGCAGCATAAAAAATTATTTGATATCGCCAATGCGATCGACAAATTATTGAACAATGAATTAATGACTGACAAATATGATCATATTGTAGCTATTATCGAAGAACTGCAGGAGTATACATCAGAACATTTCGCAGCCGAAGAGGCCTATATGCTGGCCAATAAGTATCCTAAGTTCTTGTCACATAAGGTGTTGCATAATGAGTTTATCGAAAAAATGGGGTCCATTGACCTGGCAAAAATCGATAATGAACAAAATGCCTATTTAAAAGAAATCCTTAAGTTCGTTATCGAATGGCTTGTCGACCATATTTTAAAG
Source organism: Bacillota bacterium (assembly GCA_023388195.1). Taxonomy (GTDB): domain Bacteria; phylum Bacillota; class Negativicutes; order Sporomusales; family Sporomusaceae; genus Sporomusa. The sequence continues at coordinate 24,587 of JAEWGR010000165.1, read as the reverse complement.
GAGGATAAATTAATTTCATCAGCCCCACGGCAGCGCCCATAGTACTGCACTTGTAAAAGCGCCACTTTGCGTAAGTTTCAATTACGTAAAGTGGCGCTTTATTTGAGCAAAAAACTTACCCGTTTCTTATGTCGCTAATTATATTTTAATGTCAATAATGGCAGATACCCCAACCCCTTGTACGCGGGTAAAGTTGGTAGGATTAGTGCTATCGACAGGAATCAGCGCTTTTACTCTGAACTTATCATTATTAAAGTTGCCTTCCACCTGCATAACAGCTTCAGTCTTATCCACTAACTCCTGCGAGCCGGTTACCTGCGCTGCCCCTATGTACCCATGATTACCGACAGATAAAATCGGGACCACTTTTGTGGAATATTCAGTCCCCATCTTATGTTTGAAGGTCAGTTGATTAATGAAGTTATTAAGTGGTGTCGAGAATCTGTCAATGAGAATAGACATGCCACCGACCTTAAAAATATCACCTAAGCCTAAAGCCTGCGATACGGGAGCAGCGGTAACCATCAGCATAGAAACCAATAACATACCAATTATAAACTTTTTCTTCTGCATGCTAACGTCCTCCATATCCAATTTAGTATTTCTACTATAATTTGATTATACCGCAACTGACTGTGTAGTCAATGTAAAAAAACAGGAAAAAGTTATGCCGGTTGGCCAGCCTGCATTCGCAATAATTGCTAAAATGCCTCACGGTTAATTTTTTTCAAGATGCCGAGTAATTGTTCGTTTTCTTCTTCCGATAAGACCGAAAGTATTTGTTCTGTTAAATTATAATGATACTGGTGATGCTCGGAAAAAGCCTGTTGTCCTTTTTCTGTTAACGTGATTAAGTGAACCCGCCGGTCTTCTTTCACTGATTCCCTGGTCGCATATTGTTGTTTCTCCAGGCGGTCAACCGTGACAGTAGTGGTACCGGTAGTTACTCCCAGGTGCTGCGCAAGGCTCTTCATATTCATCTGGCCAAACTTGCCCAGGATTTCGATGGCATGGGCCTCGGAAACTGCCAAATCACTTGTTTTTATTACTGAATTCTCCCAGGAAGAAAAAGCATTAAAAAAAGTAAATAATTCATGCGTTATTTCTTCTAAATAATTCATTATCCCCATTCTCCTTTGATGAGCAGATAGTAAGCTTATAATTATATTTAAAATTCAAGCCAATCATATGCTTAAAAACAAATTTTGTCAAATATTTTATGGCAGAAACAGCACTTACACCCTGCACTGTGGCAGCGCAAAAAAAAGCACCCGGCAGTGCTCTTTCCCGCAGCTAAACAAGTCAGTTATCGCCGCTGTCATTATTCCTCAATAAATTCTACCAATTCCTTGTTGAATTTATCGCGCTGATCATAAAACAATCCGTGGCCGCTATATTTAAATGGCACCAGCCTGGAGTTTTTTATACCTTCATGCTGGGCGATGGCCAGGGGAAACAAACAAACCTTATCATGAATACCATGAAGGATTAAGGTGGGCACACGTATTGTCCCAAGATCTGAAAATAAGCCCTCTTCATCAAGCCAGGCTTTAGCAATGGCAGCAGTTGACCACCCTGCCGCCTGTAACCCTAATTGGAAAAACCATTGGGAGAATGCCCCGCTGACATGCTGAAAGAAAAATATATCACCAAATCCCTGCAGCATATTCGGACGGTCATTATATGTGTCCTCAATAATTTTTTCCACCGCTTCTCTTGTTAAGCCATGAGGAAACCCTGGCCGTTGAATAAGGCTTGGGGCCGCAGATGCAAACAAAGCCAGCTTCGCTACCCCATAACCGCTGTGACGGGCCATGTAACGGATAACGATGGCCCCGCCGGTAGAATGTCCCCCCAGAATAAAATTCTGTAGTCCAAGGGTTTCCACCACACAGCGGATGTCATCGGCCAATTGATCATAGTAGTAACCACCCCAGGGCTTGTCTGAATTGCCGAAACCCCTGAGATCAATGCCAATGCAGCGGTAGCCCAGTCGCGGCAGCTGATCAAACTGATATTCAAACATCTTATGGCTTGCCGGCCAGCCATGTATAAACACAATTGTTTTACAGCCTTCCGGGTTAAGATCTTCCACATAAATATTGATATTGGATTCTACCTGAATATAGTATCCCATGCCAACCACTCCAATATAAAACTCTCTCTATTGGTAGTGTATTCACTCGGGGTTAATAATGCCCAAAATGCCGGTTATGAAAAGTATTATCGCCAACTGCCCTACATAAACGCCAGATATAAACCAATGAGGCCAAAGATCAGTACGGTCTTGATGATCGTAATAACAAAGAGGTCATAATAGGATTCTTTGTGAGTTAAACCACACACAGCCATAACCGTAATCAGCCCGCCATTGTGGGGCATAGAATCAAGCCCGCTGGAAGCCAAAGCGGCAAAGCGGTGCAGGGCATCTGGTGAAAGACCGGCCGTCTGGGCCCAGGCCAGATAATCACTCCCCAGCATACCAAGGGCAATGGTTATTCCGCCTGAGGCCGAACCGGTAATAGCGGCCATTATATTGACAGTAATTGCTTCCGATACCAGCGGGCCGTTACCAAGCTTAATATCAAGCAGAAAAGACTTAATCACCTGAAAACCGGCCAGACTGGCAACCACACTGCCATAACCATAACCGGAGGCAGTGTTAAGAACTGCGACCAGGGAACTGATGGCTCCACCGTTGAGGGCAGCTGCAGCCCCCCCTTTTTGCCGCAGCTGCCGACGGCCAATCATAAGCGCCAGCAGGATACCCAAAATCAAAGCTATATTCAAAGACCAGATTGCCCGTACCTTATCAATACCGCTGCTTAACAATGATAGCTGCAAGGTTTTAAAGGGCAATAGGATATCTGGATTCCATTGATAAGCCCAGGACCATGCAAAAGGGTTGCTAAGATATAGGTTAGCCAGCAACACCACAGCCAACGGCAAAACTGACAGCCATTGACCAGGCAGCTGCTCCGCTGTTGACTTTGCCGGTTCATTCAGGGCATGCAGTCCATAGCCTTCGCCCTGCGCTGCCGCCTGCCGCTGCCGGTATAACAGCCAGGCCCAGCCCGAAGAAAAGATACTAACCCCGCTAATGACGCCAATTAAAGGCTCAGCCCATGTTGTCGTGCCGAAAAAAGCGGTGGGGATAATATTTTGAATTTGTGGTGACCCCGGAAAGGCCCCCATACTGAACGTAAATGTACCTAGCCATAAAGCTGCCGGGATCAGCCGCTTGGGAATATCCGCCTCCCGGAAAAGAGCAGCTGCAAAAGGATACATGACAAACACCACAACAAATACGCTGATGCCGCCGTAAGTCAGAAAGCCACAGCCCAGTATCACTGCCAGTATCGCATTCTCTTTACCCAGCTTACCGGCAATGGCCCCGGCGATGGCCCGGGCCAGGCCGCCATCTTCCATTACCTTCGCAAAAACAGCACCCAACAAAAAAATGGAGAAATACATCTTAAAGTATTCAGCGGCTTTAGTCATGAAGATTTCCGTATATACAGGCATAAGGCTGAAATGACTGGCCATAGCCGCCATAATGGCGAATAAAGGCGCAAATAAGATGATGGAGTAACCCCGGAAGGCAAAATACATTAGTAGGATGAGGCTGAGAAGTATTGCAAATAGTTCCATCATTATCTCCTTTTCAATTGATTGCGTTAACCGTCCTATTATCTGTGCCAACAGGCGGTAATCTGTACTATTATACCATATGCCGTATGTTTGTTCATTGACCATATCCCTGCCCTGTACCATTATTTCTACAAAGATATCAGATATACCCAGAGCTAACATTATCTACATTTTTAGATAAACAGGATATTTCAAAGCAACGGCGAATAACTATTACTTAGTTTCTAATACAAAATTCGAAAGGTGGATGCATGTGAACCTCAATATTAAAAAGAAAGTGCTTTCAGGCATTATTGCCATTTCGCTTTTGACCACATCTTTTGGGGGCACACTTGTGACCTCCGCATATGCAGCAGAAGCTGCTACCGAAGCTATAGTTGACGAAACCGCCGCCAACGAGGTTGCAGTCAACGAAGTTCCGGCCAACGAAGCGCTGAATACCGAAACAACTGGCGAAAAAACGCTCAAAGACAATAAAACCACTAAAAACATTCTGGCCGGAATTGCAGCAGTCGGATTGATTTCGGCACTTACCAATCATAGCAAGTCTTCAGACAAAGCTGTTAAAACCACAACCACTGGCAATACAAGCTCAAGCGGCTCTACTACCACTTCGGCCTCAGATGAACAGCAAGCCCTGGCCCTGCTGAACCAGGACCGTACAAAAAATGGTCTTTCGACATTAAAATCTAACTCGCAGCTAACGACTCTGGCCCGCGACTATGCGCAGGACATGATTGACCGTAACTATTTTTCCCATTACAATCCGGAAGGGAAATCCCCGTTCGACCGCATGACTGCAGCCGGTATCAGCTATAAAACTGCCGGCGAAAACTTAGCTATCAACTCCAGTGTAGCCAATGCGGAAACGGCATTTATGAACAGTTCAGGCCACCGCGCCAACATTCTTAACTCCGGGTACACCGATGTCGGCGTAGGCGTGGTACGCACTGCAAGCGGCCAGGTATATGTAGTGCAAGAGTTTATCAGCAAGTAAACTTACTATTCTCGCTCCTGTTCCTGACTATGCACAGTAATACAGCCGGACATCTCTAAGCTTGTCCTACAGATAATAAAAGGCTAGCTTATGCTAAATCTGCTAGATAAGAGGCCATTGTGATAAATCACAATGGCCTCTTTGTCTTACATATTCGCCCTAATACCGGTTTCCCAAAATAAACCTGTTTATCGCATTGGCAACACCTTCATTGTCATTAGAGCTTGTGACAAAGTCAGCTTTTTGTTTTACATTGTCGGCAGCGTTCTCCATGGCAATACCCAGTCCGGCATACTCAATCATTGATAAATCGTTTTCACTGTCACCTATTGTTACTATTTCCTCCCGCCTGAGACCATAAAAAGACGCCAGCATAGCAACGGCATTACCTTTGGAAACCCCTTTACGGGTAATCTCAACATTGTATCTGGAAGAATCAACGATTTCCAGCTGCTTGATGCTTTGAATTTCGGCGCGCAATTCCTTGATCAACTCTACGTTTCTGTATATAATCTCACATTTTACAATATTGTCTTTCTCCTTATTTAATACTTTTTGCCACTGCTGCCAGGAAAAAATATATTCCATATCCAGTTGGTTACTTCTCGCACCTAACAGTTTAGAGGCAACATAGAAAAATTTAAACATCATATTGCCATAATAAAATTTATGGGGAGTACAAAAATACGGTTTTGTGCGGTGTTTACGAAATATTGCCAGTAATTCTAAGGACAAATTCTCGCCCAGAACATCCTGGTAAATAACCTTATTTGCATCTTTGTCTTTGATAAAAGCCCCGTTTGATGCAATTACAGGTGATTTAACCCCAATAAGATTGGAAAAATATTCAGCATCCGTATACATTCTGCCTGTGCTGATGACGATATGAACCCCTTGTTGGTGAGCCGCCAGCAATATTGCTTTTGTCCGGTCTGTAATTTTATGCTTACTAGTTAAAAGTGTCCCGTCAACATCAATACAGACTAATTTATAGGCCATATCAAAGTCCTTTCCTTTGAAAGATTCCATTACAGCAGGTGCTTACGTCCTGCCATACATCTTTATTGGTTGCCCTATGTTAATGCAGACTACAACAACGGAGCTAAAACGACAACTAATTGCAAAAGTGATATAATGAGAAATATTGCATAGCCATACCTTATTGACAAATTAGAGGAGGATATTAATGGACGAAATTGTAATTAGAGGGGTTTATCCGGAAGATTTGGACCGGATAACTGAGATAGAGGCCATCTGTTTCCCACCGGCCGAAGCGGCGCAGCGGGAAGCGTTCCAGGAACGGATCGCGGCCTTTCCTGAATCTTTCCTGGTGGCGGAAGCAGCTGGAATGCTAATTGGGTTTATCAACGGCTGTGCCACCAACAGCGCCTTTATCTATGATGAACTTTTTCACAGCACGGAGCATCATATAGCAACAGGCCAAAATCTGGCTGTTTTTGGCCTGGACGTGCTCCCCGCCTACCGCAGGCAGGGAGTCGCCGCCCGGCTCATGCTGCATTTCATTCAGACGGCCCGGAAGACCGGCCGCAGCAGTATTATTTTAACCTGCAAAGAACGGTTAGTCCCTTATTATGAGTCATTTGGCTATGTAAATAATGGAATTTCCCAGTCTGCCCACGGTGGTTCCCAGTGGTTTGATATGACTTTGATTCTTTGATCCACACCTTTAGTAACTAACACCGTCACCTTGTCCGGGTTACGCATTCTGGTTAGATTGGGGAGGGGGGTTCACCCGGTTCTCCCGGCCCACCAGCCGGAGGGCCTCCGCCTCCGGCACCGGCCGGCTGATCAGGTAGCCCTGAATCGAATCGCAGTGGCAGGTACGCAGCAACTCGCATTGTTCTGCCGTTTCCACGCCTTCCGCCACAACCTCGAGCCCCAGGTTATGCGCCAAGGCAATGACTGAGCCGATGAGGGGTACATTTTTCCCGCCTGTGGCCAAATCATCGACAAAGCCCTTATCAATCTTGACGACATCAATGGGCAATTGTTTTAGATAGGTCAACGAAGAATAGCCTGTCCCAAAATCGTCAAGAGCAATACGAACCCCAATATCCTTTAGTTCCTTAAGTTTGGCAATATTCGAATCTAAGCAATCCGAATTCATTAGTATTGTTTCCGTAATCTCAATTTCCAGCATATTAGCCGGCAACGCGGCTGCCTGCAGAGCGGCCTTAACCACCTGGACAAAATCATCACAGGCCAGTTGTTTAACTGAAACATTAACCGCAACATAAATAGGCTGATTAACCCCCCTGTCAGCCAGCGTGCGGGCAAAGGCACAAGCCGTCTGAATAACCCATTTGCCAATGGGGACGATAAGCCCTGATTCTTCCACCAACGGGATAAACTTGTCCGGAAATATTAGACCCCGGTGGGGATCGCGCCAACGCAACAACGCCTCAAAACCAGCTGTCCGCCCACTGGCTAACGCCACGATTGGCTGAAAATACAGCAGAAACTCTTCATTGCTGAGAGCGGTCCGCAAACTCCGCTCCATTTTAAGCTTCTGAATCAGGGTTTCCTGCATAGAGTTTTCGAAAAAACGATAGTCGTTCTTGCCGGCATTTTTGGCTGCATACAATGCGGTATCGGCGTTCTTTAGTATTTCATCAACTTCAGTGCCGTGACGGGGATAACAGGCAATACCAATGCTAACCGAGAGGAAAAAAGGATGGGCACACATATTAACCTCTTTGGACAAGGCCTTAATAAGGGTTTCCGCATACTGGGCAACCACGTTGGTCTCGCTTAGATTTGTCAGCAGGACCACAAATTCATCCCCACCCAAGCGGGCTACCAAATGCTCTTCCTCAACGAGCTTTATAAGGGTGCCGGCAACTTCAATCAGAAGCTGATCGCCCTGCATATGTCCGCAGGAGTCGTTAACAAGCTTGAAATTATCAAGATCCAGATATAACATGGCACCGCTTTCCTGACCGCTTTGCGCCAATAACAGCTCGCTGCGCAGACGTTCCGTTAATAGGCGCCGGTTGGCAAGTCCGGTTAACGGATCCCGGTAAGCCAGCCGCCAGATTTCAGACTCCCGCCGTTTATTCTCATTAATGTCTGTGAATGATCCGGCCAGGCGTATTACCCGGCCATTCCCATCAAGTAACGCTTTCCCCCGTGATAAGACCCAGAAATATTCGCCCTGCTGGTTCATCACTCGGTATTCAGCCGCGTAGAATGGGGTTTTCCCTGTGAAATGCTCTGTCATTGCCTGCTCCCGGATCACTTTATCCTCCGGGTGTATCCGCGTTTCCCAGCCGAGCCTGATGTCAATCCCCTCAGCTGCCGACAACCCCAGGATCTCATTCCAGCGCTCTGATAACGCTATTTTATTGGTACGCAAATCCCAATCATAAATAACATCATTGACCCCCTCCATGGCCAGCCGATATCGTTCTTCGCTGGTCCGGAGCAATTCATTGGCGGCTGTCAATTCGGTGTATAAGGCAATCAGTTCCTCATTACCGGCCGTTAGTTCTTCATGACTTTGGGTAAGTTCCTCATGGGCCTGCAGCATGGCAGCATTTTTTGCCCACATATCTGCCAGCATGGCATTAAAGCCGGTAACCAGCCTTTCGGCTTCCGAACCCTTGCGATAGGTTGCCGCCGAAAGCAGGGGTGCTTCCTCCGAATTCCGTCTAAACCGGTCAAAAGCCTGGATCAACAGCTGATAACTGCTAAACAACGGCTGCAGCAACGTATATTGTGCTCCCATTACCAGTAAAAAGAAAAACAGAAAAATGCCCTGCAGTTGAACAAGAAACTCCTGGTAGCTTGTTTGAATATCCTCAACATACATGCCTGTGCCAATGTAGGCTTCAAGCTCAGGTATTCCGATTACATAAGAAACCTTTTGCTGGGGCTGGGCACGGCCAGGCGGATGATAAACATAGGTAACATACCCCTCCCCCTGGCGAGCCTGTTCAATAAGCGACAGGATGATGGGCAAGCCCTGCGCGTCTGTAAGCTGACTTTGGTCACTGCCTTCCAGCCTGGACTCAAACGGCTGTACAAGCATTATCCCTTGGTAAGAGCTCATAAAAACGTAGTTTGCCCCAAATATATCGCTGTAAGTCATGGTCCGGATCCGGTCACGGACTATATGTAAAGCTGCCTGACGGGTTAATTCCCCGGTGCGGAACTGGATAATAACCGGCTCGATTGAATTGCGGGCAACCTCACTAATTCTTTTAAGCTCCTGCCGCCGGTAATCATAGATATTTACTTCAAATTTTTTTGTAACAAATCCGACCGCCAACAATAACCCTGCCACAAATATCAGCAATGCCAGTAAAATTCTGCTCAGGGTTTTGTCTAGCCATAATGCCAAAGCTTGCAACCAAATACCTCATCTCTACCCTATTCCGCGATACTATTGTTTGTATCATTTTCGATACTGCACCGGCAAACCCCTTGTGCTGCCATATTTTTTTTACAATATCGGCGGGGAAATCGCAATATCGCAAATTGGGCAATTATCAGAAGCCAGTGGCGGTCTTTTTCCCCCGGCAAAGCCTGATACTGGCAAGGATATTGAAATCTTCATTTGACAATACCGGCTTAGTGGTGTAGAATAAAAAAACAATATAATACTCCTAAAGGGGAGTAGCTCCAGAACAGAGTCAACATACTGATGAGTAATCATCTGGCTCTGTTGTTGACACTTGTCAATTAGCGAGACCTTTAGTATGACTGAATTTTGTCATACTAGAGGTCTCGTTTTTTATATATACATCAATATTTGGAGGTTTATTATGACAGCATTTTTAACTTCTCTGGCCTTTGTAGTTCTAGCAGAAATGGGTGACAAAACCCAGCTCCTGGCGATGGCCTTTGCCACCCGCTACTGCTGGCGAACCGTCATGTGGGGCGTATTTGCCGCAACAATTCTCAACCATTTGTTTGCCGTGGTTGTCGGCAGCTACCTGACCCATTTGATCCCCCTGAATTATATTCAGCTTGCAGCCGCAGCCTCTTTTGTTATCTTCGGACTGTGGACAATCCGTGGTGATGAGCTCAACGGCGAAGATAAAGCCTGTAAACGCACTCCCTTTTGGACGGTGGCTATCGCCTTCTTCATCGCCGAAATGGGAGACAAAACCCAGTTGGCCACAGTGGCGCTAGCCGCTCAGTTTAATGCCATTATCCCGGTATGGCTGGGAACAACCACCGGCATGATGATCGCAGACGGCATCGGAATCATTATTGGTATTGTTTTGGGGAAAAGAATACCCGAACGCGCAGTGAAGTGGTTTGCCGCCGTTGTCTTTATTGGCTTTGGCCTCTTTGGTCTTTACGAATATTTGCCTGGCCAGTACTTAACCCCGGCAACAATCACCGGCAGCTTAACGATCCTCTTAATCCTGATTATCCTGGTAGCCCGCATGGGCGGAGGAGCTACAAATACACCGCCCAAGCTTTCACCTGAGAAATAGCCTGTCAGCACTTTCCTTTTATGACATCAACCATGGTCTGCCGGGGCTGGCAGAATAACCCTTTCACACTTTCTCTGAATTGCTCATGGGTTACATGGGCTTCATGGGTACCGACTACGATATTAATCTCCGGAAAGTGCTCTCTGATTAAAGCCTGATACTTGAATTTATAGGGGCATAACGCATCCAGGCAATACGATAAATGAATGACGTCAATACGGAACTCAGCCAACGCGCGGATTCTGCTTAATAATTTCTCCGGCCCCGCTAAGGTTGGACAGCCTGCACAGTTGATAATTCCAATCAACTCTAATTCCTCACTACTTTCATATTGGGCAAATGCGCCTTTTCGTTTCCTTAAATCACGCAGGCAGCTCACCGAAGAACAGCCTGAATCCTGAGTAGCCGCCGAACAAGTCAAAATACCCAGTCTCACTATTACTCCCCCTCTATATTCATATCAACCCCGTATTTCCGGGGAATATTCATGGTGCAGCCTGCCTAAAGCTCCTTCAAAGTACTATTAGACTACCAGTTCTATTTTCCTGCATTAGACAGCTCGTAGCAGATCTCAGGACGATGGCCGATGCGCTTGTGCCCTTTTTAGGCTATAGGCGTTCTCACGTGTGAGCAGAAGCCGCAATTTTTATCCATGCAAAAAACAGCACTGTTCGTGCTGTTTTTTGCTGGTCTGCCAAAACGTACAAAATAATTCGACGGACAGCGAGCACCTATAGCTTAAAGGGCACAGGCGGCTTCTGCCGTTGTCCTAAGGACTCGGCACAAGCCAAGTTCTTTTCTTATTGTCAGTCTGTTATTAATGCACTGCTGTCCCGGCTTACACAGTATCGGCAAACAGAGAATTCTGCTTGCAGTTGCGTATTTTTCACTGGGCAATAGTATGCACCGCCTTTGCTGACAATCTGCCCCGCCCCGGCAAATACCAGCCCCACAGGATGCAATGGTTTCCTGGCAATAAACGCTAAATATGTGGAAATAAGCAGAATGTATTGCTTGAGCGCCGCTTGTCCCGGAGCGTACTTATCCAAATAGCTGCTAATACGGGAACTGAATTCATTAAGTACCGCACTATCAATTTCCACTATGACGTCAGTACATTCCCGACTTTTAATCTCCAGCAAGGTCTGCTGGTTGTATTCGCTAAGGAGTTGAGCGGCATTACTGGTTTTAGGGTCAGATTGTTTCTGCTTAGCCAGTATGTGATTTTGTCCGATTTCTGCCAGAGAAATATCCTTGGCTTTTGTTTTCAATAAAGTAAGCAATTCCTGGCTATTCATGGTTTTCAGGCTCCAAAACTGCTGTCCGGATGGCAGACACCATATTCTTTCTAAACGTTTCCAGGTTTCCCTGCTCAACTTCGATCGGAACCCGGGTGTACTCGAAAAACTCAAGGATCATCTCATCTGTAATTTCGCTCACACCGGTATCAAAAAATAATACCCGGTCATAAAAACCGAAACTCTGTCTAAGGGTCACTTCATCAATTCCCCACCCCGTATCAAAGAGTTCCCGCCACTTAGTCAACCAGCCGGGAGTCAAATAAAAGGTCTTGGCACTATCAACCTCATTCATTCTCTCCCCCAGAATCAGTTCGATACAGTTGGCCTGGGCAAACCGGACTAACTGGTAATTTTGTAGAAAGTCATCAAATTCCGGGTGACATTTAGAACCGTAAAGCAGAATAATGCGATCTGCAGATATCTCATCAAGGGCTTTTATGACAGCTTCTTTTAAATTTTTTAAATTAGAATGCAGTTTTAAGGGTAAATAAGTAACCACTAATTCACAAGCAAATAATCTCTCTGCCTGTATTTGCCCCAGCACTACCTCTAATTCCGGCTGATAAATGCTGCACGCCAGAATACATATCTTCATAGTATACCTCCCTCATGAATAAAACAGGTTAATCCCACAATATTAACGTGTATATGCACATATATGAATTATTTTTAATATAAACCGTACCCCCTTATGATGTCAATATTAAACTAAACGAAAACTCAGTTGTTTACGTTTTTTACGTTCCATAATCAAACAATTCACAAATTTATATCAACTTTAGAAGGATATTAATAGTTATTAGCGAAACAATCACAATATAGGTAAAATTTGTATTATAAGGAAAAAATAACATGAATTATGTAATCCTAATGACAATGACTTAAGTAAACTAAAAAATGAGAGGTGGGACAATTTTGAGGAGCCGGAAACGATGAAAACAATCAATCTGACAACAAAACTCAACTTTAAAATTGTTTTTGTTGTTTTGTTGTTAATGATCACTGTGACCGCGTATAATCATTGGCTTTATGTACAAGAGGAGAACGATAAGAATATCGCTTTGATGATGTCTATTACCGAGTTCCTTGTTCAAAAAAAGCCCGCAGGTTCCTTCGCCGATATTGCCGCTCAACAGGTTGGCCCCCTGCAACCGGATCAGGAGCAGGTGTTAGCTATTAACAGTCAGCTCCACCCGATTCTGAACGAAATATTCGTGCCCTTACATATCGTTAAATTTGGTTATTACTCCCGCCAGCATGATCGTATTGTTGCCATTGGACCACAATTAGACACATCCCTGCTGATCGATATTGATCCCTGCAAGCTCAAACAAATCTATGCGGCAAATACTGACCTGTTAATAAAAAATAAAAATTCAATTGTTTGGCATGGTGCAAACACACTTGTCTACATTAAACCGCTTATTGAAAACGGAGTTGCTATTGGTCACGCCTTTGCCTCCATCAACCAGGATGCCGTTTACTCGGTACTCTGGCGGCGGACAATCAGCACCTTTTTAGGTGCATTTCTCATGCTGTTAGTCTGTGTTGCCGTATTTCGCGAGTTGTTTGTAAAATTAAAAAAAGATTTACGCACATTTGCCGAATCGATCCTTGACGGCCGTACTTATAATTATAAAAGTGAAATTGAGGAATTTACCCCGATTTTAAAATATATCAGCGAGCAAACAGAAAAAATGACAAAATTGGACAGATTGAATATCATTGGCGAGATGGCCGCAGGTATTGCCCATGAGATCCGCAATCCAATGACAACGGTACGGGGATTTTTACAATTTCTCAGTATCAAAAAAGAATTTACTAAACAGAAAGAAAACTTTGATCTGATGATCGATGAATTGGATCGTGCCAACAGCATCATTTCTGAATTTTTGTCACTTGCCAAAAATAAGAACCTGGAATTCACCTCAATAAACTTAAATACGGTTATACATGATATTTACCCGCTCCTGCAGGCCGATGCCATGCGGAATAATTGTGAGATTAAAATGAGTTTAGGAGATATCCCCAGTGTGTCGGCAGATCACAACAGTATCCGCCAGCTTATTTTGAATCTCGTAAGAAACGGGCTTGACGCCATGCCCAAAAGTGGGATCATTACCATTTATACGGAAGCGGTGGAATCGAAGGTACTACTATCAATCCAGGACTGCGGCATCGGTATTCCGCCTGAAATCAGGGAAAAGCTCGGAACTCCCTTCTTTACAACCAAAGAGCAGGGTACAGGCTTGGGCCTGGCGATCTGTTACCAGATTATTCAACGTCATTCGGCAACCTTAAGTATTGAAAGCAGCCCGGGAAAGGGAACCACCTTTACAATCGGCTTCAAGCAGTCCTGATTTTTCGCAGTAGACACCAAATCAAAAAACATACTCTTGAGGTGATAGATAAATGGCTGAACGAATAGTTATCCTGTGTTTTTTACTGGGAAGCAGTATCTATCTGTTTGGTGCTCAACAGCTGACCTTTGGCACCATCGATTCCCCCAAATCCGGATTTCTTCCGAATCTGGCAGGGTTAGTCAGTATTGTGCTGGCAGTAGTCCTGCTGATTATAAACCGGCAAGGCTTGAGAAAGCCGGTTAAACCGGATATGGTCGACTGGACCAAATTCCTTTTTGTTATTATCGGCCTGATAGCTTACATTACAGTCCTGAATATTATCGGTTATCTGGCAGCGGCTTTTATCTTTCTGCTGTATTTATTTAAAGTAGCTGATACCGGCGGCTGGCTGCTGCCCATCGCCATGGCCGGCAGCAGCTCCATTATCTTCTATCTTATATTCGGCCACTATTTAGCAGTTACGCTGCCATAGCAATGGGGGTATAAAATATGGAAATTTTTGATCTGTTGCTGCAAGGCCTGTATGTCAGCATCCTTCCCGCCAATTTGGTGGCTTGTACGATTGGGGTTATTATCGGGACGTTGATCGGGGTATTACCGGGGATTGATACAATCAGCACAATTGCCCTGTTGCTGCCTTTTAGCTATACCATGACCAGTACTGCAGCCCTAATTATGTTTGCCGGCATCTACTATGGATCAAAATATGGCGGTTCAACCACCTCTATTCTGCTCAATGTGCCCGGCGAAGCAGCATCGGTAGTCACCTGTCTGGATGGCTATCCGATGTCCCAGCGAGGACGGGCAGGGGCAGCGCTGTCCGTGTCGGCCATTGGCTCTTTTATTGCCAGTACCATCGGTGTAATTGGCCTAACCCTGTTCGCCCCGCCCTTAGCGCAGGCGGCACTAGTATTTGGCCCGCCGGAGTACTTTGCCCTTGCTTTGGTTGGCATCATCATTTTAACAAATCTTACCGGCACTTCTACCCTTAAGTCGATGATGATGGTCAGCACCGGTATTATGCTCGGCACTGTCGGCCTGGACAGCCTGTCAGGTATCAGCCGCCTTACTATGGGCGTGCCTGAACTCGACCGGGGGTTTGAATTATCCATTCTGGCAATGGGCATATTCGGCATCGGTGAGATTCTTACGGTAATGACAAAACCCACTACCCCGCCCACGCTTCCATCTATAAAACTGCGGGATCTATACCCGACAAAAGAAGAATGGCGGCGGTCGGTCCCCCCCATGTTTCGCGGCGGCGTCGTCGGGTTTCTGGTTGGGTTACTGCCCGGTCCGGCGGCAACGATCTCCAGTTTTGCCTCTTACGCCTTGGAAAAACGCCTGAGCAAAAATCCGGCTGAATTTGGCCAAGGTGCAATTGAAGGGGTTGCCGGACCGGAGTCTGCCAATAACTCCGCCGTCTCAGCCACCATGATCCCCCTGTTGTCTCTGGGACTGCCATTCTGCGGCGCTACCGCCATACTGCTCAGTGGCTTTATGATTCATGGCATTACCCCCGGTCCGGCCTTAATAACCGAACAGCCGGGCATGTTTTGGGGGCTGATTGCCAGTATGTATATCGGCAATATACTGCTTTTGATTATCAATCTGCCGCTTATTGGAATATTTGTACAAATGCTGAAAACACCGCTTAATATCCTCATGCCGCTTATTGCTTTATTAACCCTCACCGGGGCCTATTCCATTAATAACAGCATGTCGGACTTAGTATTAATCGTAATTTGCGGCATTATTGGATTCTTCCTGCGGCGAACAGGCTTTGAGCCAGGCCCCTTGCTAATCGGTGTCATTCTGGGACCAAGCCTGGAACAAGGCTTAGTACGGGGGTTAATCATCTGTGACGGCAATATCTGGGCAATGATTACCCGGCCAATATCCAGTATGCTGCTGACAATTGGCGCCTTAGTCATTGTTTATAACATGACAAGCTGGTTTATCAAAACTAATAAGCGAAGAAAGGAGGCAAACAGTAGCGCCGGTGATCACAAGGCAAACGGCTGATAGGCGACAACTTACTAAGTCACCTTAGTTCAGCGGTGTTCAAACGAATTAGAGCTAACGGGAAATCCCCCCAAGTATTGGCCGTAACAATTGTCTAATCATCAGTTTTGAGTGATTAGACTGCAAATTTATCTGCTTTTACAATACTTATGTTTAAAAATAATGGCGCACTTGCTTGGGCAACTTGTAATCCTTGATATTAAAGGAGGTCAACCTGCAGTGCAAAAAAAATTTCAACTAGTTTCGTTAATTTGTATATTATTTGTCGTTTCTCAATTGGGAGGCTGCATGAGTACACCAAGTAAACCGGTTGCTGTGGCCAGCAAATACCCCGAAAAACCGATTAATATGATTGTCGCTTTCAGCCCCGGATCGGGTACAGATGTAACCGCTCGGACAATGGAAAAATTAGCTCCCAAATATTTAGGCCAGCCCCTGGTTATTACCAATAAGACGGGAGCAGCCGGTAGCCTGGGCTGGAATGAGCTGGCTGCCGCCACGCCCGATGGTTACACTGTTGGCATTGTTGCCATTGATATGTTACTGCTGACACAATACGGATCGGGAAAATACAATTACTTAACCGCCTTAAGCCCTATCGCTCAGGTTTCTGCTTTGCCGATGGTATTAGCAGTTCATGCTGAGCAACCATGGCAAAACCTCGATGATCTGATTGCCCAGGCAAAAAAAAATCCGGGAAAACTGAAATTTGCCCATGCCGGTCTGGGTACTTTTGCGCATGTGCTGGGAGAGATGCTCAGCCGGGAAGCGGGAATTTCAATTGAACAAGTTCCCTTTTCCGGCGGCAGCGAGGCTGTCGGGGCTTTGCTTGGCGGACATGTTCAGTTCCTTATAGGTAACCCGGTGGTAATTAAAGAGCATGTCAGAACCGGAACCATAAGGGTTCTGGCAACAACCAGTGAGCAACGGATAGATGACCCCGTATTCGCCCAAGTACCCACATTTAAGGAGCAAGGTCTCGATATTACATTAACTAACTGGTTCGCAGTTGCATCACCCAAAGAAATTCCGCCTGATATAAAAAACAAGTTAAGTGAAGGCTTTAAAGCAATTATTACCGATCCTGAATTTACCGCAAACATGAATAGTCTGGGGATAAAAGTTCAATATCAAGGCCCCCAGGAGACAGTAAACAAATGGCTGGCCGATAATCAAAAACTTACGGTCACTTTAAAAGATACTGGTGTTATTGAAAGAATCAAAGCCCAGCGGAAATAGGTCATAAATAGCCCCCCGTTTAAGAATCCGCTTTTTAAAAACTGAATTACAGTCGTACGTGGAGGGCCGGCATATGCGTAATAAAGACCTAATCTTATTATTGTTAATAACGGTATTTTCAATCTCCATCATCTTGAGTGGCTGCGGCGAGCAGGATCTACAAAAAATTCCCGATAATAAAACTGCTAAATTCCCGGAAAAGCCGCTTACTCTAATCGTAGGCTCTAGTGTAGGCTCAGGTTCAGACTTAGTAGCCCGTTCATTAGAAAAGGTAGCACAAAAGCATCTTGGACAACCGCTAATTATTGTAAACAAACCAGGAGGCGCCGGTGCACTTGGCTGGAATGAACTGGCAGAAGCAAACCCTGATGGCTACACTCTCAGCATAACCGCAGGTGATATGTTGTTATTGCCACTCTATGGTTCGTCAAAATATGACTACCTAACCGCTCTGCAGCCTCTGGCCCAAATTAATTCAGTCCCGCTACTATTAGTTGTACAAGCCCATCAGCCTTGGCAATCCCTCAATGATCTGATTCAGGCTGCGAAAGCCCATCCTGGTAAACTAAAGTTTGCTAATGGCGGTCTTGGCGGGTTTACCCACGTCCTCGGTGAGTCGGTTGCCCAAGCTGCCGGGATTACAATTGTTCAGGTCCCTTTCACCGGCGGCGGTGAAGCAGCCAGCGCCTTATTAGGCAGGCATGTTGATCTTACTTTTGTTAACCCCATGATCATTAAAGAACATATAAAAGACGGCACTGTCAGAGCGCTGGCGGTCACAGGCGATCACCGGCTTGATGATCCCCTGTTGGGACAAATCCCCACTTTTAAGGAACAAGGCCTCGAAGTCCCTTTAAATAATTGGTTTGGCGTAGCAATACCAAAAGAAGTACCTGCTGAGCTAAAAAACAAATTGGCTGACTACTTTAAAGCAATGGTTTCAGACCCGGATTTTACCACAAACATGAATAATCTTGGTTTAAAGGTTGAATATCTAGGACCACAGCAATCGCAGGACAAATGGCAGGCAAATACTCAAAAGCTCAACCTGACTTTAAATGCCAGCGGTGTGCTGGAGAAGATTAAAGCGCAAAAGAAATAAAATTGCTAACTGAATATTGAGTATAAAGCAAGGGAGATGACCTGTGGTATTGAAAAAAAACGTTCTCACTGTATTAGTTCTGGTATTTGTTGCTTTCCTATTGGGAGGTTGCAGTGATACACAAACGCAAAGTATTCCTGTCAGCAAAGCTGAAAAATTTCCGGAAAAACCAATTACTGTTATTGTTCCGTTCAGTGTTGGCGGCGGTCTGGATTTAACAGCCCGCTCACTGGAAAAACTGGCAACAAAATATGTAGGGCAACCTCTGATTATTACTAACAGACCCGGAGGTGCCGGTACAATTGGCTGGAACGAACTGGCGGCATCAAATCCCGATGGTTACACAATAGGTATTACTGCGCCGGATATGTTACTGTTGCCTTTATATGGTGCAAGCAAATATAATTATCCAACCGCATTAAGTCCAATTGCCCAGGTTTCAGCAGCGCCGTCAATACTGGTCATACAAAATGACCAACCATGGCAGAACCTTACTGATATAATTGCATATGCCAAAAAACATCCGGGCGAACTCAAATTCGGCCATGGCGGCCTGGGCTCATTTCCCCACATAGTTAGTGAAATGTTTGGCCAGTCAGCTAGCATTTCCATTGAGCAGGTGCCTTTTAATGGCGCCGGTGAAGTAACTGCAGCCTTATTAGGCGGACATATTCAACTTGCTTTCATCAACCCTGTTGTTATTAAGGAGCAAATACGGACCGGCACGCTTAGAGGATTGGCGGTTACCGGCGACAAGCGATTAGAGGATCCGGCCCTGCAGCATATACCCACTTGTAAAGAACAAGGCCTTGATCTTGTTGTAAAAAACTGGTTTGGCATCGCAGTTCCCAAAGAAACACCGCCAGCAATAAAAAATAAACTATCTGAAAAATTCAAGGCATTAATTGATGATCCGGAATTTAAAAAAAATATGATTGCGGTGGGGCTTACCATCGAATATCTAGGTCCTGAGGAATCACAAACCAAATGGCTGGCAGATAGTCAGCAACTTTCCGGTACCCTGCAAGCTAGCGGTGTGTTAGAGAAAATCAAAGCCCAGCGCAAATAAACCATAATCATTGGTTATATTTTTGTCCATGTACCTTGCAATAAAAGAGGAGGCTTGAATGCAGTGTATAAAAAAAACCTGAGTTTATTATTAGCAGTAGCTGTTTTCTCCTTTTCAATATTCATAGGAGGTTGTAACAACGACATGCAAAAGCAGAGCATCCCTGTCAGCAAAGCTGCCAAATTCCCGGAAAAGCCACTCACTATGATCGTCCCCTTCAGTGTTGGTGGCGGGTTAGACTTAACAGCCCGGTCACTGGAAAAATTCGCGCCAAAATATTTAGGCCAGCCGCTTGTTATTATTAACAAGCCCGGCGGTGGCGGTTCCCTTGGCTGGAACGAACTGGCAGGATCAGCTTCTGATGGCTATACCCTGGGCATTACTGCGCCTGAGCTGTTATTGCTGCCGCTTTATGGATCATTAAAATATAACTACCCTACGGCCTTAGATCCGCTGGCTCAGATCATCGCCCTCCCCATGGCCCTGGCAGTCAGAAGTGATCAGGAATGGCAGACGCTGGATGACGTAATCGCCTTTGCGAAGAGCCATCCGGGACAACTCAAATTTGGTAATGGCGGCATGGGCTCCCTCACTCACCTAACCGGCGAAATGTTTTGCCAGGCCGCTGATATTTCAATTGAACAGGTTCCTTTCGCTGGGGCCGGTGAGGTAACCGCCTCACTGCTGGGAGGACATGTTCAACTGGCATTTGTTAATCCTACCATAATTAAAGAGCATATTAAGAAAGGCACAATCCGGGTATTAGCAACGACCGGTGAGCAGCGCATGGCTGATCCGGAGTTTTCACAGCTGCCAACCCTGCAAGAGAAAAACCTAAATGTTGCAATAACAAATTGGCATGGAGTTGCAATCCCGAAAGATACGCCCCCGGAAATAAAGAATAAGCTGGCCGAAGGGTTAAAAGGGATTATTACCGACCCCGAATTCACCAAAAATATGACTAATCTCGGATTACAGATCGAATATCTAGGGCCACAGCAGTCTCAGGACAAATGGCTTGCTGACAATCAGCGACTTACCAAAACCATTCAGGGCAGCGGTGTACTGGAAAAAATCAAAGCCCAAAAGAAATAAGGAATTGACCAGACCGGATTAATTTCTCATCCTCGGTTTTCTCTCGAAGATAAAAGTATCGGGCAAACTGGATTGTTAAAGGAGGATGTTATGCTACACAAGAAAATGCTGCTGCTTTTGGCGACAGTATTATTAATTATATCCACCTTGGCAGGTTGTAGTGATGTGCAAGTTCAAAACATTCCCAGTACGGCAACGACAAGGTTCCCGGAAAAACCTATTACTGTTATTGTGCCATTCGGCGTTGGCGGTGGTCTGGACTTGACGGCCCGCTCATTAGAAAAATTTGCCCCAAAGTATTTAGGCCAACCGCTGACCATCGTTAACCGGCCGGGCGGAGCAGGCACTATCGGGTGGAATGAATTGGCCGGTGCCAATCCGGATGGCTATACTATCGGGATAACAGGTATTGATATGCTGTTACTGCCACTCTATGGCTCTGTTAAATACGATTATCCAATTGCACTGGCGCCAATTGCACAGGTTGCAGCAACCCCAATGGTTCTGGCAGTCCAAACTAATAAACCCTGGCAAACACTGACTGAACTGATTGACTACGCCAGGCAGCATCCGGGCGAATTAAAATTTGGTCACGGTGGGGTGGGTTCCTTCCCCCACCTGCTCGGCGAGATGGTTGCCCAAACAGCCAGTGTTACCATTGAGCAGGTCCCATTTTCCGGCGCAAGTGAAGCTACCGCAGCTTTATTGGGCGGACATGTACACCTAAGTTTTGTTAACCCTATGGTAATTAGAGAACATGTCAAAAATGGCACTATTAGAATCTTGGCAGTTTCAGGAGAACAGCGGCTATCTGATCCGGTGCTGGCGCAAACGCCTACTTTTAAAGAGCAGGGACTGGATATTACCCTAACTAACTGGTATGGCATAGCAGTGCCTAAAGAAATGCCGCCACAAATAAAAAAGAAATTGGCCGCAGGCTTTAAAAACATCATATCTGATCCCGAATTCACCGGTAATATGAGCAATATCGGCCTTCCCGTCCAATATTTAGGCCCCCAGGAAACGCAAGACAAATGGCTGGCCGACAGGCAAAAAATCACACTGACATTAAAGGATACGGGTATTCTGGAAAAGATCAGAAATCAACGGAAATAGCCAAACCTGAAACACCGGGCATGCATGCTAAACAAACAGCCAGGGAATTGAACAGTTTGTTCAATTCCCTGGCTGTTTGTCCATTTATTTC
This sequence comes from Bacillota bacterium, assembly GCA_023388195.1. Lineage (GTDB taxonomy): Bacteria > Bacillota > Negativicutes > Sporomusales > Sporomusaceae > Sporomusa. The sequence continues at coordinate 3,070 of JAEWGR010000165.1, read as the reverse complement.
TACGTATAGAGACTGCGCCACAGGTAAAAAGTCGCATACGCCTCCCAGCCCTGCCAGGGCTCGGCCAGGTGATGAAGCTCTGTCGCAGTTGGTTTCTTAGCCATCGCCAAGCCGGATTTGACTGCATTCTGCAACCCGGCATCACCTACGGGGAAAGCGGTTAACTGGCGCAGGCATTTTAACAGCACATAGTCGGCAGTCCATTCACCGACGCCTTTCAGATTCATCAATTGACTTTTCATGGCCGCCAGGCCTGGCTCCTGCAACAGTTTTTCCTTACTAAGCTGATTTGACATAATTGCCTGGGCTGCACCAATAAGGTAGACTGCCTTTTGTCGGGAAAACTGCAGCGGCAGGAAATCCTCGACCTCCAGGCCTGCTACTACCGCCGGCAGCGGAAACAGCCAATACTGGCGGCCCCCGGACGTGAACTGGTCACCAAAAGCCTGGGTAAAACGGTGCTTTAACTGATAGGCAAAGGTCAAATTAATCTGCTGGCCAATAATAGCCCAGGCAATTGCCTCAAATAAATCAGGTATGCCGACAATATACAGCCCGCGGTAACGCTCAGCCAAAGGAGCCAGCAGCCTATCCGGTTTCGCCATTGCGTAAAAGGGACTGATATCGGTATCGAGATTGAACCACTCAACTACATACTGCTTGACTGTCTCCGCCAGCAGACCCTCACCGGCAGGGCCGGAATGCATAACCGCCAGCTTATCAGCAGCCGTGGCCGAAACTTTTAGTATTGCCGGCCCCCCGCGTACCCGAATTGCTTTGTAAATGGCATTTGCCGCTACTGTATACAAACAATCAAGCGGTGCCAGGCGAAGAAAGGCAACCTGTTCGGCAAAACGAAATTCCGGCAGCGTATCTATTTCAATACATTGATCAGTAAGGTTCATATACAGTCATGGCCGCCGGCAGTTTTTCCCCGGCCCTGTTCCAGCGCCAGCAGTTTTTGCTTAAGCTCAAGTCCACCCCGGTAGCCTGTCAGGGAACCATTAGCCCCAACCACACGGTGACAGGGAATAAAAATTGGAATAGGGTTACGATTATTAGCAAGGCCAACTGCCCGGGCCGCTTTCGGGTTACCAACCTGTACAGCAATATCTTGATAAGAAACGGTTTTACTGTAGGGGATCTCAACAAGCCTGGCCCAGACTTGTTGCATAAAAACAGTGCCGGCCGGTGCCAGCGGCAGCGTAAACTCGGTGAGCGAACCGGCGAGATAACTGCCTAATTGCCGGGCTGCCTCCCGGAGAATGGGTGTTTCACATAGCCCATCACTGTCCGGTACCTGGTCGCTGGCAAAATAAAGCCGGGTAATGCTGCCAGCCTGCTCGCAGATACCAATTTGGCCGATATCGGTTTGATAAAAATAGTAAGCCACTATAAATCACCTCGCTTTTTTCTAAACCGGTTAGGCGTATCCCCTATTTGGGCCTGGAAACACCTGTAGAAATTAGATAAGCTAATAAAGCCTGTCGCATAAGCAACCTCAAGAATAGTAGCATTTTCCTGCTGCAGCTGCTTCACCGCCATAGCCACTCTTACTCTAGTCAAATACTGCACTGGCGTACAGCCCTGGTGCTGTTTAAATAATCTCGTCAGATGCGGTGCACTCACGCCCAGTAGCCTGGAAACTGTGCCGGCAGTAATTGGCGTATGATACTGCTGAGTAAATATTGCCGCCGCCTGACTCACCAGCTCAATATCTGGTGCAAAACCCAATATATCAGGCCGGCATTTTTTACAGGGGCGAAAACCGGCAGCCATAGCTTGCGCCGTATCGGCAAAAAAAACGACATTCTCGCGCCGGGGAGTTTTGGCCCGGCAAGCCGGCCGGCAAAAGATGCCTGTTGTCTTTACCCCATAGAAAAACAGCCCGTCCCAGCCCTTATCACAGTCAATCACGGCCTGCCATTTAACACTGTCAGGAATACCACTGGACTTCGCCATCAGTTATCTCCTTGTCCCGGCTAGTAAAGCAGCGTCTATGCCGCTGTGCTTATCTAATTTTACATCAAAACCGATAATAAATCTTCCTGTATTTTTACAAGTAATTTCATAGGCCATGGCTTCGAAGGTTCCTGCTGAACATATAGACTAAGGCAGCTTTCATAATTATGAGTTTAATGTACATACTAAATTTTCAACTATGTAAAATTACAGACAAGGGTAAAGTAAACCGCTAAAGGGCAGACTCGGAGGTATTGTTTAATGACAGAGGCACTCGCTATCGGTATGCGCACCGTATTAATATTATTGTTCCTGCTGCTTATTTCCCGGATATTAGGCAGAAGAACACTGTCGGAATTGACCTTCTATGATTATGTGATCGGCCTGGTTATTGGCGAAATTGGCGGTTCGGCCATTACTGACGCCGGCTTCAGCGTCGGCAATGGTATCGTTGCGATAACGGCGGCCTCATTATGGGTGCTGGCGATTGATAAGTTATGTCAGGTCTCGCTGCCAGCCCGGAAGCTGCTTGAGGCAGAGCCATTGGTAGTCATCCATAACGGGAAGATATTCGAAGCAAATCTACAGAAACGCTACTATAATGTCAATGACCTGCTGGAAATGCTGCGAAAGCAGGGTACCTTTGATCCCCAGCAAATAGCATTGGCATTAATCGAGCCTGACGGCCAGCTTAGTGTCTTAAAGAAACAGGAATATCAGCCCCTGTTGATTAAGGACTTGCAGACCCAAAGTCAAAAGCAAACCGCAGTGCAAAATTCGCCAGGCACGGAGCTTATTATTGACGGCAAAATAATTGAACAAAACTTGCTGCAAAGCGGGTTAACCATTGAACAGCTGCTCCAGCAGCTAAATAACAGCGGCATCAGCGATTTGGCCAACGTAACCCTGGCCCTGCTTACACCGGAAGGAAATCTCTATATTGACACCCAGAACGATGGCGGGGGCAATGCTCCTGCAAACCCCAAAAACTAAGGCTAATTAATAAAGCCCGGGAACTTAAATTAAGTACACACGGGCTTTTTTCCTTAAGCGGCAATCGTGAATCAACTCCCTATATCCGGGAATATAATGACAGGAGGTGATACAG
>JAEWGR010000159.1 GCA_023388195.1 Bacillota bacterium | reverse complement strand
CAGTACGGATGAGGCAATAAGGACGGACGGCTGTCTTATTACGCATACCCATCGGGACCACTTTGATCCTGCTGCCGGCGAGCTTTTGCCCAAACATATGGCGGTGTTTTGTCAGCCTGAAGATCTGGATAAACTAAAGGAACAGGGGTTTAATAACATACAGGCGGTCAATCCGGCTGTTATGTGGCAGGGGATAGCCATTATGCGCACCGGCGGTCAGCATGGTACCGGCGAAATTGGCCGCAAGATGGCGCCTGTATCTGGCTATATACTGAAAGCTGACGGTGAGCCTACCTTGTATATTGCCGGTGATACCATCTGGTGTCCGGAGGTGGCAGCCGCATTGACGGAGCATAAACCGCAGGTAATCGTGCTGAATGGGGGCGCTGCCAGGTTTAATCAGGGGGAGCCAATAACCATGGGGACAGAGGATATCTATCAGGTATGCCGGCATGCTCCGCAAGCTACGGTTATTGTTGTGCACCTGGAAGCCATTAATCACTGTCTGTTAACAAGGGAAGAGCTCAAAGCTTTTTTGCTTCAGCATAGTTTAGACAGCAGGGTGATGGTTCCTGATGACGGTCAGTGGCTTGTATTAACCTGACCGCAGGAGGTTAGTTTATGAAGAAGTATGTACTTATTTATAATCCGGTAGCCGGAGACGCAAAATTTAAGTCCCGGCTGGATGAGGTCATCGAGTACCTGCAAGCGGCAGGCGGCATAGTAATCCCATTCCGCACCAGGCATAAAGGCGATGTCCAATCTTTTATCAGCCAAATCAAGGAATTTGCAACCGATGGCTTGTTGGTGGCGGGCGGTGACGGGACTGTGCATGAGGTTATCAACGCCATGCTGGCAGAATCTGTAGACGTACCTTTGGGCATTATCCCCAGCGGTACCTGCAATGATTTTGCCAGCCACTTAAGCCTGGGAAAAGACTTGGCCGGTTGCCTGCGCGCTGTGACTGACGGGCAGTGGCGTACGGTTGATGTGGGCATGGTGAATGGCGAGTATTTCCTCAATGTAGCCAGTGCCGGCCTGCTGACATCGGTTGCCCATAGTGTGGATACGGCATTAAAAAATACTCTGGGCCGGATGGCTTACTATTTTAAAGGCCTGGGGGAGTTGCCAAGTTTTCGCTCGCTGCGGGTCAGAGTAACCGCAGACGGCAGGATGATCAATGATGATATTCTGTTATTTCTGGTTATGAACAGTGGGATGGTGGGCAGCTTTCCCACTCTCGCCCCCCAAGCCAAGATTGACGATGGCAAACTGGATCTGCTGATTGTCAATAAATGCAGCATTCCTGAACTTATGGGGCTATTTTTTAGTATCTTTTCCGGTCGGCATATTGCCAGCAGCCATATCCGGCACCTGCAAGCCGCCGATATCTATATAGAGTGTGAGGAGCAAGTGGAAAGTGATCTGGATGGGGAATTAGGGCCCTTGCTGCCGCTGGCAATTTCTACAGTTACCAATAAACTTAAGGTTTTTCGATTGACATAAAGGGGGACTATTATGCGTTCAACGACTTTATGCCTGCCTGTTCAGGGCCGGCCGGCGGAGCGTATCCTGCTCGGTCTGAAAAAGACAGGGTTTGGTAGTGGCAAGTACAATGGGTTTGGCGGTAAATTTGAAGAGGGTGAGACGGCGGCGGCAGCGGCGGTGCGGGAACTGAAAGAAGAATGCGGTTTAGCTGCCAATGAGGCTGACCTTGAATATGTGGGCGAGTTGCAGTTTGTTTTTCCTGCGAGCCCGGAACTTGACCATGATGTACAGCTGTATGTAGTGCATACCTGGCGGGGAGAACCACAGGAATCACCGGAGATGAAGCCCGAATGGTTTGCTACTGCCGATATACCTTACAAACAGATGTGGGCAGATGATATCTATTGGCTGCCGGCTGTGCTTAAGGGCAAAAAAATTAGTGGCAGAGTAATTTTTGCTGAAAACAATGAAGATGTTGAAGATATCACCATCAGGAGCAAGTAAAAACTGTAAACTACAAATTTGAAAAATATAATTGACAGAAGGACCTGTCTTTTGCTATACTTTGCACAAATACATATTGCTATTGTCAATGACCAGGGAAAGTACACATGGCCAGAGAGCCGCAGCGAGCCAACGGTAGTGAGAGTTTGGCGCTGCTCAGCCTGTCGAATGGGCCTGGGAGATGCAGTCTGAGCCGCGGGAGCGGGGTAGGCACTGCCGGGTTACTCCGCCGTTATCAAAGGAGCAGGTATCGGGCTGGTTGGCCCTGTACCCAGAAAGCCGGGCCGGAATAACATCTGGCCAATCAGGGTGGCACCGCGGGTTATCCCCGTCCCTTAAGTTATACAGTACCTGTATGACTTAAGGGGCGGGGTTTTTGTTTTAGCCCTAAACTTTTTACGATTACAGCTAACATACGATAAATAAGGAGGAGATTAATGTGGAAAGCAAACAACAACAAGAATTAATTACAGTCAAAACCGGACAGGAGGGCCGTTTCCGCTGGGTAGCAATCACTGCTCTGCTGCTGGCTATTGGCGTTATATTAAAAATCGTGACCCCGGCAATCGCCGGTATTACACCCAACTGGCTGATTGCGATGTATTGCATTGCCATTAATCTTACCCGGGTCGGCGTTAAGCAGGCGGCTGGCATTGGTTTGGTAACAGGCGCCATCTCTATTCCTATCTCCAAGGCGGCGTTGCCATATGCTAATTTCATTAGTGAGCCGGTTGGTGCCGTTGTCTGTGCACTTATTGTTCATACCTCACTGAGTCTGACAATCGGCAAAATCAATCTGCGTCCGGCTATTACTGCCGGTATTAGTACGCTGGCCAGCGGTTTTACCTTTATTACCATTCTCAAAGTTGTACTGTCCTTGCCAATGGCGGTTTATCTATATGGCATGCTGCCTGTTGTTTTGACTGTGGCCGCAATAAATATGGTAATTACCCAGCTCTTATATTTTCCCGCAAAGAAGATGTTTGGCGGCAAGGAGGCGTAATCAATGAATGCTGTGGAGTTTGAAAAATTTTCTTACGCTTATCCTACCGGTGATGTGGTTCTGGAACAGGTATCATTAACGGTTGCTAAGGGCTCTTTTACTGTAATTACAGGTCCCAGTGGCGCTGGTAAGACGACGCTGGCTTTGGCTGTTGCCGGGGTCGTACCGCATTACTTTGGCGGGCGGCAGGCTGGAACCGTGCAGGTTGGCGGTATTAATTCGTCGCAGCGAAGTATGGGAGAACTATCTGAACAGGTTGGTACGGTGCTGGCAGACTATGAAAGCCAGCTGGTAGCGATGACTGTGGCCGAAGAAGTGGCTTTTGGTCTGGAGACCTCCGGCTTTAGCCGCAGTGAAATCAAGCAGCAGGTAGGCGCAGCGCTGGCTAAAGTAGGGCTTGCCGGGCTGGAAGAATGTCAGGTAGCCGGGTTGTCCGGCGGGCAGAAGCAACGGCTGGCTATTGCTTCGGTTCTGGTGATGGCACCAGATATCCTAGTGCTTGATGAACCGGCGTCAGCCCTTGATCCTGAAGGTGCAGCCGGGATTTACGAACTGTTGCATGACCTGAATTGCCAGGGCACAACGGTAATTGTGGTTGAGCATCAGCTGGCCCGGGTTTTGCCTTATGCCAGCCAGGTTGCCGTGCTGCAGGGCGGCAGTCTTAAATTCACCGGTGATGTAAGCCAGACGCTGGCATACATGTGGCAACAGCCGGAGCTAAAGCTCGGTGTACCGTCTTTATGGGCTATAAAGCTGACGCTTGAGCAGGAAACCGGGCTCAGGCTTGGTGCCTGGAAGACAGAGAGCGAGGCAGCCGAGGAACTTAATCGGCTCACTTGTATAAAAGGGGTGGCCAGAAGTGCCTGAATTACTTCTGAACATGAAAAATATTGAATTTAATTATAGCAGTGGCAAAAAGGCACTGGCTAAGGTGGATTTTACAGTGACGGCCGGTGAATTCGTAGCTTTGGCCGGACGCAACGGCAGCGGCAAAACAACGCTGACCCGCCTGGCCATGGCCTTGCTGAAGCCCAGCAGCGGCAGTATCCATTTGCGGGGACAGAATACGGCTGCTATGACCACTGCCGATATGGCCCGCAGTATTGGCTATGTATTTCAGAACCCTGACAGACAGATTTTTCGGGATAGTGTAGTTAAGGAAGTCGCATATGGGCCTGAGCAGCTGGGGTTTTCCCCGGAGGCTGTCACCGAGTCGGCTGCGTGGGCACTTGCTGTGACCGGCCTGACTGAACTGGCTGACAGTTTCCCCCGTACACTCAGCCGGGGCCAAAAACAGAAAGTGGCAATCGCCTCCGCCATCGCCATGCGCCCGCAAATGCTCATTTTGGATGAGCCGACAAGCGGGCAGGACCCCTGGGAGGCACAAAGCCTGATGGAACTGCTAACAGACCTTAATCAACAGGGGATTACCATTATCCTCGTTACCCATGATATGGAACTCATTAGCCGTTATGCCGTCCGGGCGGTTGTACTGGAGCAAGGCTGTAAAGTATTTGATGGTACGCCGGTGGAACTGTTTGACGGCAGTCAGGATATTGGCGCGTGGGGGCTGATGCCGCCGGCGGCCTTGGCTTTGAGCCGTCAGCTCACCGGGATTAATGCCCAGAGTGCAGATGAATTAGTGGAACTGCTGGGGGCGGCGATAAAACGAAGGAGAGAGCAATATGCCTAAACTTGCACCGCTTACCAAACTTATTCTAACAGCGGCAGTGTCGGTATGGGCACTGCTGGTGCCGACCCTGGCCGGCCAGGCTGCCCTGGTTGGCGGGCAACTCCTGCTGTTTTTGCTTTATCGTCTGTCTGGCAAGCACTTTAAAGGTGTCCTCGGTTTAGCTGTGTTTGCCGTCATGCTGGCCGGACTCCAGTATGTATTTGGCAGCACGGTTGAGTTTGCCCTGATGACAGGTCTTAAAATGCTGGCGATGTCGCTGATTTTTATATTTCTGCTGGCAACTACCCGCCTGCAGGACCTGACAGCTGCTTTGGTCAGCCAGTGCCGGATTCCTTACGAATATGCGTTTATGTTTACCTCGGCCCTGCGTTTTGTACCTGATTTTCTGGAAGAAAGTCAGGCTGTCCGCGAGGCTCAGGCTTGCCGTGGCTATGTTTTTCGGGGTAATCCCCTTAAGCGGCTGCGGGACTATGTTGCTATCGTTGAACCCCTTGTCCTGCGGGCTGTGTCGCGTTCCGAAACAATGGCGATGAGTTTGGAGCTTAGGGGTTTTGGCAGCCGGGGCCGGCGGCAGTTTACGGCCGATGTGGCGCTTGGACCTGCTGATTTTGCTGTCCTGTTTCTGATGCTGGCGCTTACAGCCGGGCTGGCCTTTTTCCGGTAATAGGTCGGTTGCTGCCACCAGGCTGTAGAAGCGGTGGCAGCAGCATTTTTTTTGCGTATCCATGAAGGAAAAAAATATATATAGCAGAATATAATACCAAATATCAGTTGCTAACTGCATTGGCCCTGGTATTTTGGGGAATAATTTAAAATCTGCCAGATGATTTAAACAAGAGGGGAGTTTCAAAGCATGGCCGTAATCAATGAAAATTATCTAAAATTGCCTGGAAGTTACTTGTTTGCTGAAATAGCAAAGCGTGTCGCCAAATTTAAAGACGATAATCCTAAGGCAAATATCATCAGACTTGGTATTGGTGATGTGACAAAACCCTTGCCTGAGGCTGTAATTAAAGGTCTGCATGCTGCAGTCGATGAAATGGCTGATGCCAGTACTTTCCGCGGCTATGGCCCGGAACAAGGCTATGCCTTCTTAATTGAAAAAATTATTAAAACCGATTATGAGCCTCTGGGCGTAACCCTTGCTGTCGACGAAGTTTTCGTGAGCGACGGTTCCAAGAGTGATGTCGGTAATATCCAGGAGATTTTCGGTGTTAATAACAAGGTTGCTATTACTGACCCGGTATATCCGGTTTATCTTGACACAAACGTTATGGCCGGCCGCACCGGTCAGCTCAGCAGCGGTAAATTTGCCGGCGTAACCTATCTGACCTGCAATGCCGGTAACAATTTCATCCCCGCCCTGCCGGAAGAAAAAGTGGATATTATTTACCTTTGTTACCCTAATAACCCGACAGGCACCACCTTGTCCAAGGCTGAATTGAAAAAATGGGTCGATTATGCGAAAGCAAATGGTTCCATTATTCTTTATGATGCGGCATACGAAGCTTATATCCAGGAACCTGGCGTACCTCATAGTATTTACGAGATCGAGGGTGCCAAAGATGTGGCAATTGAGTTTAGAACCTTCTCTAAAAATGCCGGCTTTACCGGTACTCGCTGCGCCTTTACCGTGGTACCGAAAAGCGTTATGGCTTTTACTGCCGATGGCAGCCAATACCCCCTAAACAGCCTGTGGAACCGCCGTCAAACCACAAAATTTAATGGTGTTCCCTACATTATTCAAAAAGGGGCCGAGGCCGTTTATACGCCGGAAGGTCAACAGCAGATCAAAGGCCTGATCAACTATTACATGGCTAATGCTAAAACCATTCGCGAAGGTTTAACAAGCATTGGCTTGGATGTTTTCGGCGGGATCAATGCACCCTATATCTGGCTTAAGACACCACAGGGCTACGACTCATGGTCCTTCTTTGACAAGCTCCTGACAGATGCCCACATCGTCGGCACTCCCGGCGCCGGCTTCGGCCCGGCCGGTGAGGGGTATTTCCGGCTTACCGCTTTCGGCAGCCAGGAGAGTACCAAGGAAGCAATTGAGCGAATTAAAATCAAATTAAGTTTATAAACAGCTATTTGTTTGTTATGAGTTAGAAACAGCTCCTACCTAAGGGTGAGGAGCTGTTTTTTCGTGTTTATTTTGCATGTAAGCTTTTTTTAGCTTATTCCTTTCGGAAAATTGATTCAGGTGTAAATAACTTGGCTTTCCGCTATGTTTTGGCAATTAGGGACTTCGTATTTTTATTAAGAGTGATCTCTATGTTGTGTAAGATTTTATTGGCAGCTGCCTCATGAATTTTTCGGAACTTTTCAAAGCTCAATCGCGAGATACTTAATATTTCAGTGTCAGTCACTGCAGAAATGTCTGCTAAATCTTTGGGGTTGCCCACCAGACCTGAAATACCAAAAGATTGTCCAGGCAAAACATTATCTGAATCAACCTTATTAGAAAAGGGAAAAAGTTTGCCGATGATTAAAATATTGAGGGTGTGGCTTGTAGTCCCACGAAGCGTGATATAATCGCCTGGTTTAAATTTGATAATTATTCCGCAGCAATGTACAAATTTTCGGGCTGATTCTACAGATAATCCCTTCAATATGTCAACTATTTGTGTTGGATCATGTTGAAACTTCTTTTGTAACAAACGCCATAATTGGTCCTCTGAAATTAACTGGCTATGGATATTTATTGATAATTCTGGGATTTTGCTTTTAACCCATTCCCCAGTTCGGGCGTTTAACCGAATTCGTTTGCAGGCTAACCGATATAGAGGGGATCGTACTGCCCGCAGATGTGCAATATCATCCATTAGTAAAAACAAGGGGATTAGGATGCCGTCGTAACCAGGCGCTGTAAAAGTTTGGCCCAGCCGCCGCCAGCCAATTTGCTCATATAGGCGGAGCAGATGAATGTTGCATACGCCAAAGCAAAACTGGACTTTGCTGCAACCAATTTCATAAGCTCTTGCGGTTAATAAATATAGTGCCGCTGTATTACGATAATAAGGAGAGACCATTAACTTGCTGCAATAAGCAAACTGGCCAGGACTATCAGTTTCTTCATAAAACTTTTGAAAAATGTTTAAGGATAGAAATTGTGCTAAATCTGATGGAAATTCAGATAATTGACCAATGTTTATACGAATTGTGCCAATGAGTTGCAGGCCGGCTTTGGCGTATAGTAAAATGCTCCAGTTATCCAACTCATCATATAAGAATGTGTTATTATGGTCAACAGATGTTAAGTTCATAGACATTTCCTCGACGTAGATTTGATAACGCAGACGGTAGATTGCTTCTTTTTCGCTTAATGTCGTGGCGATGCCAACGGAGATAGAGTAACCTGCTTCTCCCTGATCATGAATACTCATCAAAATTCCCCTCTTTTCCCTGCATGATGCATAATACTAGTTCCAGTCACAATTGCTTATAATCACTACCCTGAACGAGCTTCTGAGGTTTGTATGTGTATATATTAAAAAAACCTTTTCCCAAAGTTTTGCTTTGAGAAAAGGTTTTGATTTGTTACACTACAGACTAGGCTAGTGGAAATTTGACGAAAAAGGTTGTGCCGTCGTTGTCTGTTTCAACATGTATGAGTGCATTATGCCTTTGCGCAATTCGATAACATACTGGCAAGCCCAATCCGTTGCCGCTACTTTTAGTAGTCAGGAATGGAGTTCCTAGATTCTCTAATATTGGGGGTGGGATACCGGTACCTTGATCGCTGATTGACAAGACTACTGTATCTTGGATTGCAAAGGTGCGGATGATAAGTTCTCCTCCTTGTGGCATTGCTTGCAGACCATTATTAACAATATTAAATATTAACTGACGGATTTCATTCTTGTCTAGCATTACTTCGGGGATATCTTCTAGGCGAAGTTTAATGCAGGCATTAGTGGCTCCAGCGGTTACTTGTAATAAAGGAGTTACCGCGCTAATGATGTTATTCAAACAGCATTTGTTAAAATCAGGTATTTTATCTTTAGCAAGTAACAGGTATTCAGTAATTACTGTGTTAGTTCTATCCAACTCACTAATCATAAGATCGTAGCGCTCTTGACTAATATGAGACTCACCTTTGAGTTTCATCATTTGCAAATAGCCTCGCACTGAAGTTAATGGGTTACGGATTTCATGCGCGACGCTAGCGGCCATTTGTCCCACCAGGTTCATTTGCTCAGCCCGGGCTACAACCTGTTCCATATTTTTTCGCCCAGTGACATCCCTTAAAATTCCTTCAAAAGCAATTATGGTACCATTTTGGCAGTAAATAGGGGTATATTTTTGCTCAATCCAAATTAGTTTATGATCCTTGCGCACCAGACGGAGGGTAAGTGGCAAATCACTCGATAGATTCGATTTTTCAAGCATTTTTTCAAATAATGGTTGATCTTCCGAATAGATAAGGCTGGCAAGAAGGTTGGCATCAGCATAATATTCTTCTGGGGCATAACCAGTTACTGTAAGTGCGGCCGGACTTACATATTCAAATATGGCAACAGGCGATAGCCGGTAACGGTAAATCATATCAACAGCATTTTCTGCCAACAAGCGGTAGTGAGTTTCTTTGTGGGCTAAATCCGATCGGGTTTTTTCTAAATATACCATCAAAATTCCCAAGACGATAATTAATCGAAGAATAATTCCTGCTAAGTAGCACAAGGGGCTGAGCCAGGAAATATTGACAGAGTAAGGCATATATAAGGTGAGAAGCCCCCAGCCAATGAGCGCATAGCCTGCGATGTAATTTCCAATCCCATTTGTTTGTAAGTGAATAAAAACGTTGCCTATCCACAAACATATAAAACAAGCAAAAGCCAGCGGCGGGAGTATTTTATAAAGTAAGGGCGCACCTAATAGGTTTCCTGCGATACAAAAGGCAAAGATAGCAGCGCCAGTATACATCCAGTTTCGATTGAATGGTTTCCTGACAAAAATGTATGTACCCCATGCAAAAGTTAACCCATTAATTATAAGCATTAATTGAAATAGTGTAAGCGGCAGAATCGATTCTTTCCAGGAGAAGGGCCCATAATCAAAAAGGACTATTCGCCCACCGAAGATAAACCAGCTTAACAGCCAAATCCCCATAAAAGGCTCCCGGTATAAAAAATAAAAATATATATAGGGGACCAGCATAAGTATAGTACCAATGAGTATGGTCAAAGACACAGTATCCATCGTCCACTCGCCTCCGGGTAACAGACATAAATGATCACCATACCACTAAATTATACCAATAATTACAAAATCCTCCTTTATAAATAAAGTATTTGTTTTATATAAAATTCAGGCGCCAGCTTCGGCCCGGCCGGTGAGGGGTATTTCCGGCTTACCGCTTTCGGCAGCCAGGAGAGTACCAAGGAAGCAATTGAGCGAATTAAAATCAAATTAAGTTTATAAAAAAAAAGAGAGATTAGCTACGCGGCAATGTAGCTAATCTCTCTTTTTTACCGGATTGGAATTTACAAAAAGGCGGGCAGTAATTATTGAATGACGGTAATTGCAGCGCCGTCTTTTATTTCGTTTATGCGGGTTGTTATAATCATGCTTTCCGGCGGGAGGGCAGCGGAGATTTCCGTTGCATCGCCGCTTATTACGCCTGGTGTTATTTGCTGACGAATCGCTTTACCATTGATTGCCAGGTAAATAAAACTCTGCCCCTGATCGTCCTGAAATATGGCTGAGGAGGGAACTGCGGGTACAGTGGCTGTGTTGCCTGTGTCAATGCGAACCGTAACTGACATACCGGATTTGAGTAAGCCAGCCGGGGGCGGGGTGAGGGCAATGTGGGCAAGGAAGGACGGGATTTGGTTTTCCGTTATTTGGGGATAAATACGGGAAACCTGTCCTGGTACTGACTGTTGCCCGGCTTCTACCGTAACCGGAGTTCCTAAATGGACCAAATACAAGTCATTCTGGTTAAGCTGAACAACAATCTCCACCTCTTGGCCGCTGCCTAAAACAAGCAGCTGCTGGCCGGCCTGCACCGCTCTTCCGGGAGCTGGCAGACCAGTTACAACGCCGCTGGCCGGGGCGGTGAGAGTGGCGCTGGCGGCCGTGGCTGTATTTTGCTGAGTGGTTAAACCGGCTTTTGCCTGTTGTAGTTTGGCGGTGGCCGCCTCTAGCTGGCGTTTGGGGATCGCCCCGATTTCGTATAGTTTCTGATCGCGGTTAAATTCTTGTAACGCCTGCTCATAAGTATTCGGGGGACCCTGGGCCGCCTGATCTCCTGCCGTTTCTGCCGGTGCCTGAATTTTTAGCAGTGGCTGGCCGGCTTTAACGGTCTGGCCTTCGGTCACATACAGCTCACTGAGGTAACCGGAGAACTCGGCAATGATTGGGGCAATGGCCGGGTTTCCGGCAGTACCGGGCCTTATAAGATAGATTGATTTATTTATTGTACTAACAGGTACTGCTGTTAGGCTGACAGGCGGGCGGTGAATGCTGTGCTGCTGTAACAAGGATGCCGGCAGCAGATGATAGCCGATTGCTGCCAGTAGTGCCAGGGCGATTAGGGGGGCAGCAAACTTTATGATCAGACGATATTTACGGGGAATTTTTTTCACACAGATCATCTCCAGTAATGAGGGTAAGCCCGATATTATGTTCTCACTTTTCCCTGTTGGCGTCAAGTGTTGCTGTAAGGAGGTACTTTCCGCTATAATAATAGACAGGTTGTGCCTGTAGGGGGGAAAGAAACATATGCGTATTCGACAGATCCTAAGTAATTGTAAGCTGAAGGCCGGCAAATGGCGGATAAGATATATTACTGCCAGATGGGTGATGCCGCTGGTAGTTGTTTTTAGTATAGTTCTGGCCGGACTTTCGGCCAATGATCATCAGATATTAAGCGCGGCCAGTGTTCCGGCAGTAGGGGCGGAGCCTGACCGGTATGGCAGCGGCAGGCAAACCGAGGATATTGAAAGAATGGCAAGAAGTAATGACCGTTTAGCGAATAAGCCAACAATATGGCCAACAAGCGGTGCCGTTACCTCCGGTTTTGGCGGGCGTAGTTCGCCAGGGGGCATCGGCAGTGAAGTGCATCAGGGCATTGATATTGCCAACAATCTCGGTACACCTGTTGTTGCCACCGCTGATGGCGTTATTTCCCGCAGTGAGTGGTCTGACGGATATGGCAATATGGTTCAAATTGATCATGGTGATGGTATTGCAACCATTTACGGCCACAATTCACGCCTTGTAGTAACCGTTGGTCAAAGTGTCAGCAAGGGTCAGATTATTGCTTATCTTGGCAGTACCGGGAAAAGTACAGGGCCACATGTTCATTATGAAGTCAGAGTAAAAGGGATTGCGGTAGATCCGCTTAGTTTTTTGGTGTTATAAACCTTTTTTATACCTTCATGGAAGTAAATAAGGATAAAAAATGACGGGCCGTTGATGAGAGAAAGCGGTTGCGCACCCAGATGAGGGCAGCCGCGGTTTCCAGTGCCGGGTTAACGATCACTTTAGTTATCAGGTCAGCACTGGGAACGAGGCTTACGGCCGAGCGTGGGACGACGGCAATGCCGATAGCGGCGGTGGCCCAGGCTAACAGGGGGAGAACATCATCGCTTTCGCAAAGGATCTCAGGTGTAAAACCAGCTTGCTGGCAGTGCTCTGTCAGCATTTTTTTGTATTTGCGGTGGATCATTAATGGTTTACCTGCCAGATCTGCCAGGTTAACCTCCGGGGTGGTGCTGCCGGCAAGATTGCTGTAACCGGACCTGAAGGCAATAATAAGCGGCTCATGGGGCAATTCAATTGACTCATAGATTTCAGTATCAAAAGGAACCCGCACCATACCCAGATCAACGATACCTTTATCCAGCAGCTCGGTAATCCGCCGGCTTTCTCCCTCCCGCAGGCGAAAGCGCACATGGGGGTAGCGGTCCCGGAAGGTATGGATAAGGCCAGGCAAAAGCGTGACCCAGGAGGAGGTAACGGCCCCAATTGATAGGGTTCCGCGCACTCCGGTGTCAAACTCCTTTAATTCCCTGACGGTATTAGTGGTTAGTTCCAGGATCTGCTCGGCCCGGTGCCGCAGCAGATCGCCTGCCTCGGTGACTTTTATCCGCCGCCGGCCCCGTTCAAACAGCTGAACACCAAGCTGTGATTCCAGTTGCTTCATTTGCCTGCTTAGTGGTGGCTGTGCGATATGCAGCCTTTTGGCAGCGGCAGTAATACTTCCCTCTTCGACAATAGCCAGGAAATACTGCATGTCTTGTATAGTCATATGTCCTCCGGTATACCTGAATAGTATAGTTAATGGTTGTATTTAGTATTTTACGTATAGTAGTAGACTTGATACAATCATACGCAAGAACTATGCTTGCCGTCAATGGCTTTTGTCGGAGGGGTTTATATGAATTTTAGTACGATACAATTGTTGGGTTTTTTGTCGACGATTATGATCGTTTTTGCGGTTGGTATTTATTCGGCACGCCGTGTACAGTCGGCAGAAGCTTTTAGTCTTGGCGGGCGTTCGGCAGGACCGGCTATTGTATCAGGGACAATTGCCGGTACGATTATTGGCGGTGCCGCAACTATCGGTACGACCCAACTGGCCTATTCATCCGGTTTGTCGGCCTGGTGGTTTACCCTGGGGTCTGGTATTGGTTTTTTAGTGATGGGTTTTTTTTATGCAAGCCCCTTGCGTAATACCGGGCTGGAGACAATCTCCCAGTATCTTGTCCTGAACTATGGGCGGCCCATCGGGCCGTTGACAAGTATAATCTCGTCTGTTGGTATTTTCTTCAGCATAGTGGCAAGCAGCCTGGCTGGCATTCATTTGTTAACAACACTTTTCGGGCTTGGATCAGGGCAGGCCGCCTTGGTTACCGTTCTTTTGGTAGCGGCTTATGTTTTCTGGGGGGGAATGCAGGGAACCGGTTTATCGGGGCTAATGAAGGTAGGCATCATTTATGTTACCTTATTTTCCGCTGGCTGGTATGCCTTTCAGTTTTTGCAGCAATTGCCAAGCCTGGCAACCGTATTTCCCTCACCGGTATGGTTTAGCCTCTTCGGGACTGATGTCTGGGGCGGACTTGGCAATGTATTTTCATTGATTGTTGGAATTATCTGTACCCAGACCTATATTCAGGCAATATTTGCCGCCCGTGACTCGCGGACAGCCCTAATTGGCACGTGCACAGCGGCAGTCATAACCATTCCGGTAGGCTTGCCGTCAGTGGCAGTCGGCATGTTTATGCGGGTTAACTACCCCGATATTCTGCCGATTGATGCGTTGCCGATGTATTTGTTGCATCATATGCCGGCTTGGCTTGGCGGCATCGGTCTGGCCGGACTGTTAATCTCGGTTGTGGGTTCAATTGCCGGTCTGCTGCTGGGAATTGCCTCGATGGTCGCACGCGATATCTTTCATGGTGTGTTTGGCGTTACGGATAACCGCAACCTACTTTGGATTAATCGCGGAACAATTGTCGTAATCGCAGCTTGTGCCATGCTGACAGCACTGGCCAACTTGCAGTCCTTTGTATTAAGCTGGAATTACCTGTCAATGGCATTGCGCGGGGCAGGCGTATTTTTACCACTAACGCTGGCTGTATTTTTACCGGGCGTTCTAAAGTGCAAGTGGGCAATTTCCTCCATGATTATAAGCACCGTCTTTGCCATTGGCGGGTATTCTTTGTTAGCCCTGTCTGTCAATCCGCTATACACCGGTATGGCAACCAGCTTGTCAATCATTTTGGCAGGGTGTTGCTTTTCTCGGTTCAGCCAGCGGAAGCACATACTTGAGTAGGTTTGATCACAAAAAAGTTCATTTTCCAATCGCCAAGAGTATTGGCCATGGGCATTCTATTTGGCTGCGTTGGCGCCTAGATGCTGTAATATAACAGGGCCTGTAAAAACAATGTATTTGTTTTTACAGGCCCTGATTTGTGTCAATAGGATAACAAGCCGGGGCGCTGTGCCCCTGTTTGTTCGCGTTTTTGTCAATGCCTGAGAATATCATATTGACATTCGTGCGCTGACTGAGTATAATCAGGTTAATAACAAATATTGAATACAGTAATGACGGAAAAAAGTAATTTTGTGTTTTCCATACAGAGAGCTGGTGGATGGTGTGAACCGGCAGGAGATACTAAATGAAGTTCCTTCCCGAACTGCAGGCTGAAGAATATAGTAGGCTGGGCCGTGTCGTCTACGTTACAGACATTAAAGTAGATCTTATGATTTATAAACAGGGTGGTACCGCGGCTTTCGCCCCTTTGGTGCTTCCTGTTTTTTGTTTTTTTAAGATCTTAATTGGGTGGTACCACGGTAACTATCGTCCCTCTTCATCGAGGGACGATTTTTTTCGTAAGTCTTTTCTTATCTGTCGGCCGGCATAGAGGAAAATACAATGAAATATACATTAGGAGGTTACTATGAATATTCCTTTTATTATTGTTTGCCTGTATATCGTATTACTGTTTCTAATCAGTTATTATGCTAAACGACGGTCTGCCGGCAGCGCGGCAAACTACGTGCTGGCAGGCAGGCAGCTTACCACACCGCTCATTACTGTATCCATTGTCGGTCTGGCTGTAGGCGGGGCATCCACAATTGGGGTTGCTGAGCAAGCCTACAAGGTCGGAATTTCTGCCGGGTGGTATACAACTGCCTGGGGCCTGGGCGCGATTGTCATGGGTCTGCTTGTTGCCAGAAGATACCGCGAGCTTAACATTACAACCATCCCTGAGCTATTAGGCCGCTATTATGATAAAAAAGGCATGATCGCCGGGATTGCCTGCCAGATCCTGATCCAACTGGTTGTTATGTCGCTCCAGTATATTGCCGGCGGCAGTATTCTTTGTGCTTTAATGCCGGAGGTATTTACCCTGACCTCCGGGATGCTGACAAGTGCTGTTGTCTTTATCGGCATTACCTCCATGGGCGGGATGTGGTCAGCCAGTTTATCCAATCTTTTAAATGTCAGTCTAAAATATATAGGCATCATTCTGGCTACAATTGTTGGCGTAAGCCATGCCGGTGGCATGGCCAATATCCAGGCTAACCTGCCCGCTAATGTACCGTACCTGGATTTATTTGACGGTGTTGGCATCCTTGGCATTATTAGCTGGATTGTGGTATTGGTCACAGTTAACCTTTCGCTGCAGAGTATTATTCAGATATCACTAGGCGCTAAGGACGTAAAAACCGCACAACGCGGCTTTATTATCGGCGGGCTGATGATGCTGCCGATTGGCTTTGTCAGTGCCTTGATGGGGGTTATTGCTAAATCTATGTTCCCTGATGTCAGCCCGGCCCTGGCTCTGCCCATGACAATCATGTCGCTGGATCCTGTGCTGGCCGGCATTACCCTGGCCGCGCTCTGGGCCGCTGATGTGTCAACAGCCTGTAACTTGTTACTAAGTTCGGCGACCTTGTTTTCTCAGGATATATATAAAAAATTTATTAACCCCGGTGCCAGCGAACAAAACTTCCTTGCTACCACTAAAGTGGCGGTAGTGGCACTTGGTTTGCTTACCCTGACACTGGCAATGACCATCAGTGGTATTATCAGCACCCTGATGATTGGGCTTAGTCTTACTGCTGCTTTTAGTGTCATTGTATTGTTCACCCTCTTCGCCCCGTCGCTCTGCCGCAGGAATTCAGCCTTTTACACAATAATGACCGGCGTAGTAGTGCTGGTATTGTGGCAAACAACCCCTGGTATCCGGATAGTGCCCCATGTCATTTATCTGGAATGGCTTGCCTGCCTGGCCACCTTCTTCCTCACCTATTTGCTTGATTCCAAGCCAATAGCCCGCACAGAGTGCGCGTGACTGCAGGCTAACAAGAAAAACGCGCAGCCACAAAATACAAAGCAGACCTGGAATAATAACTCCAGGTCTGCTTTGGTATTATTTAATATATTTTTAACTACGTCTGATTTCGGCCAGTACTTCATTAATATCCGGCAGTTCAGGAATGGGATATACTTTTACCCACAGGACTTTTCCGTTCTCATCAATAAGTACATTGGCCCGTTCAGAGAAGCCCTCGCCATCACGAAACAGCCCGTAGGTCTGGGCAACCTGGCCATGGGGCCAGAAGTCTGCCGGTAGCTTGGTCCGGGTAATCTCAAGCTCTTTGGCCCAGGCGTTTTTGCTTGGGTAAGCGTCAACACTCAATCCTAAGGGGATGGTGTTGAATTTTTCCATTTCTTCATAATTGGCTTCCAGTGATTTCATCTGTTCGGCACAAACCTTAGTCCAGGCCAGGGGGTGCCAGGACAGCAATACTTTTTTTCCCCGGTAGTCTGATAATTTTACGTCCTGACCACGATTGTCTTTGAGTACAAAGTCGGGAGCAAAATCACCTGCTGTAATCTGTTTCATGGTATTTCCTCCTAAGCATTAGATTATTTAAACCAGAGTCTGTATACCACTGCCTTATAGTATTGCCTTAACGATATCTGCGCAATCGTCAATCCCATAAGCTATGGATTATAATTCTATGATGACCTAAATCTTCCTGCGTAATTGATATTTTTTCTTAAAATAGTGCGTGTTTGCTTGAAAGGAGTAGTTGCTTGTCAGCCCCCATGTATTACTGGTAATTTTCTGGGTAAAATATTTTCTAGAAATAGTTGACAAATTAAGCAAATAATAATATTATCTAAGTGAGAAATATTATCGGTGAGAGGTGTGTGAATGTATGTCTGTTAAAGTTGGTCAAAAAGCACCCGGTTTTGCGATGACAACTACCAGCAATATGGAGACCCTTGACCAGGTTGCCAAGCTGGAGGATTTTCAGGGAAAGTGGCTGGTACTATTTTTTTATCCGCTGGATTTTACCTTTGTTTGTCCGACTGAGATTCTGGGGTTTAACACCAGACTGGCTGAGTTTGAGAGTCTGGGTGCCTCGGTGCTAGGTGTGAGCACTGACAGCGTATACTCACACCGGGCCTGGATCAAGGCTTCCCGGGGGGACAGCGGTCTGGGCGGCCAGCTTAACTACCCGCTGGCATCTGATATTACCAAACAGGTTGCCCGTGACTATGGTGTTCTAATTGAAGAGGAAGGGATTGCCCTTAGAGGGTTGTTCATCATTGATCCTGATGGTGTACTTCGTTATCAGGTTGTCAGTGATCTGAATGTAGGGCGCAGTGTCGAAGAGGTGGTGCGGGTTCTGAGCGCATTACAAACCGGCGGTCTTTGCCCTATTGACTGGCACCCCGGCGATAGAACTCTGTAATATAGTACATATAACTCTGATAAATCACAGGTCCTCTCACTATTTTCTATGGGTGAGAGGACCTGTTTTCGTATCGTTTGGTCAGTGAGATAACCTCTTTTTCGGACATAACATAATTAATGAAACTCGTTAGGTTCTTTGCCAGTTCAACCTCTATCCATTCATCCCGGAATACACCCTGGTCATCGGTAAGAACGGTTACTGTCGGCCTGGCTTGTAATTTGGGCCTGGCTTCTGTGACCACGCCGATAAAGCCACTGTCCAGAACAACAAAGGTTCCCAGTGGATATAGAGGGGCTTTGGCTAAAAATATATCGGCAATTTCTTTATCGAGATAGGTTCCGCTCATTGACATGATTGCTTCATAAGCCTGATGTGGTAAAAGGGCCGGGCCTTTCTGGAAATCGGAAACAATGGTATCGTAAGCGTCAGCTACTGCTGTAATGCGGGCATATTCATGCAGCTGATCGCCTCTGATACCGCGAGGATAGCCTGTTCCGTCCACCTTTTCATGATGCTGGAATATTACATGGCTGGCAACAATCGAATAATCACGAAGTTTTCGTGCATATTCGAAGCCTTTATGCGGATGATCTTCCTCGCGGACATTGCCATTGTCCAGCACTTTACCAATATCGTGCAATAAAGCTCCCATCACCAGTTCTTGCATTTTGGCTGAGTTATATTCCAGGTCGCTGGCAATAACTGCTGCCAGTGCCGCTACGTTTATACAGTGGCTATAAACATAATCATCAGCAGTGACTGTGGTGTCCAGGCGGATGAGCTGGTTGCTTCTAATAGTTTCAATAATTGTTCGGGCCATAATATAAATGTTGTGGACATCAATAAGCTTACCCTCTTTGGCATTATCAAAAGAGGCTTTCAGGATTTTGATCGCCTCTGTTCGTTTATCTTCTGGCAGCGTTTCTTCATAGACTAAACCAATCCGCTCAATAATCGGATTGGTTACAAATAAGTTCAAAACGCCGAAATTCTGGATTTTTTTTATATAACTCTCGCTCAGGCGGATGCGGCTCCCCAAAAGTACCCGCCCGTCTGCGGCACACAGGCGTGTGTAGGTAGTCATTCCTTCGGTCAGATTATTGATGGAAACTTTCTGCATAGATGTGCCTCGCTTATCTGCAATGTATCTGAAGTTTTGATCGGCTTAGAAAGTAGACCGGTTAGATCCGATAAAATAAAAGGCATCAGTCTGCGGACAGACGGATGCCTTAAATAATAATTACAATGTAATTGCAACCTGGCAGTCATAGACATGTCCTTAGACCCATAGCTTTGCGTCCTTATCTTTCGATAAGTTTGCCATCTATTCTCTTTTTTGTAAATTGATTACTTCATATATTATTGCTTTTATTATTCTATTTGTCAAGATTTTAATTATTTCGACAAAATATGATAATTTACGCAATGGATCTATCGCCACTTGACATATAGAACGGTGCGTAATATCATGAATAATACTTAACTAGTTAAGTATTATTCATATATAAGCAGCAATATATAATGCTTTTTCAAGGAGTAAAAGAAGATAATATGAAAACTAACGTACAGCCAGCAGCGAAAGCCTTGTGGACCAAAGATTTTTTAATTTTATTTTTTACCAATAGCTTGTTTTTTGCGGGGTTTCAACTGTTAATTCCCGTTATTCCTCTCTATGTTACCCGGTTGGGTGGGACAAGTGGCCAGGTTGGCCTGATAACCGGTATTTTTGTGTTTTCGGCAATTTTTATTCGTTTGTTTACGGATTTGGGAATTAAAAAGTTTGGCAAAAGGTATTGCCTCTTTATTGGCATTATTACTTCTTTTTTATCAGTAGCCGGTTATTATTTATGGACTTCCGTAGGCGGGCTATTGGCGATCCGTATTATTCATGGCATTGGCTTCGGTATTGCCACTACTTTTTATGCCACCCTGGCTGCCGACATTATTCCTGCTACCCGCTGTGGTGAGGGCATGGGGTATTTTGGCCTGGGGACAACTATGGCTATGGCTGTGGCTCCGGCAGCCGGAATCTGGTTAATGAACGATTACGGCTTCGGTGCTGTTTTTTTGATATCGGCCTTGTGTCAGATCCATGCCCTGCTGGGGGTATACTTTTGCTCTATACCGGCAATTACAATGCCTGATGAAGTACGCTCAGACAGCAGGCGGTCTTTTTGGGACCGGTTTATGGTGAGTGGAACGCAGTTTCCCGCATTTCTTTCCATGTTATTTGGTATCGCCTATGGCAGTGTGCTCACCTTTATTGCTGTATTTGCCAAAGAGGCTAATATAGCGAATCCAGGCTACTTTTTTCTGTTGGGCACATTATGTATGTGTCTGTCCCGCACTGTGACCGGAAAAATTTTTGACCGTAAAGGACCTGCTTGGGTCATTTTGCCTGGGGCAATACTATTTTTGGCAGGCCTTGTAATCCTTACGGTCACAACCACACTCACCACGATATTAGTGGCCTCTGTTTTTTATGGGTTTGGTGTTGGCGCACTTTTCCCGGCATTGCAAACCTGGATCTTGAATCTGGTGCCGGCCAGCCGGCGCAGTGCTGCCAGTGCGACTTTTTATAATGTCCTGGATATTGGGGTCGGCGGGGGGGCTATTATGCTGGGAATACTGGCCGGAGTTACAGGCTATGCATCGGTGTATATCTATTCAACAGGGGTGATGTTTGTATTTTTGGTGTCATACAGTTATTATTATGTTAAGAATAAGAATAAGAATAAGAATAATGCAATGAAATGACAGGAGGTTGTTATGAAAACAACTGAACAGATCATTCATCAACTCTATCAGACAACCAGGATTATTTCTACCGATTTGAACCAACAGCTGGAACCGTGCGGTATTTATAGTTCCGAATGGGCCATTATTACAACCGTTAAGACGCGGGGAGCCATGTCTCAGACCGCGTTGGCCAACTATCTTCATATTGAACCGCCGGCCATATCTAAGAGCCTGGCAAATCTGGAACGGAAGGGACTGATCGAGCGGCGGGAAGGCTGTAACAAACGTGAAAAAACAGTGGTGCTGACGGACGTAGCCCTGAGTCGGTACCCCCATTGGAATGATATTGTCAGGCAGCAGCGGCAGCAGCTGTTAGCCGGGCTGACCCAAGAGAGGCTTGACAGCCTGTATGGAGTATTAAAGGATATTTTTAATAACGCGCAGGCAAAATAGTGAGTGTGGGAGCAGAGTAAGAGAAGCGAAAAAAAGCCCGGCAGGCCATTGGCCGCCAGGCTTTTTGATAACATTATGTATGGTTTATTCGAATACAACAATCGCATCCTTGCGTTTGATGCGCAGTAAAATCGTCTCTAATACCCGGAAGGCATGATTGAGTTTTTCTGCACCCAGGTAACCGGTAATCAAATCCTGTCCGATTACCAGGTCAAGATTTTGCGGCTCGGCGCAGACCAGCACCGCTTTATTGGCACCAAGGACCGGGGTTTGATACAGATTGCCATCAAGCAGGCTTTTTATCCTGTCGCTTTCCAGCAAGCCCGTATTGGCCTGGATACGCTGTAATTGCATATACAGATCCGGACTGACGGTTAATGTAAACTTGCCGACAAACCCTTTGGCTGTCAGGATCTCCAACCCTTTTACGATATCATTGAACGAGTTTTCGCCCTCTTGCCAGTCTTTCTTAGCCAGCTTAGTTGAGCCGACGACAGTGGCAAGTCCTTCATAACCCAGGGCCGTATTACCGAGGAAAATCAATTCATCTTCTTTTTTGGAACAAATAGCAGCGGCACCGGCCGTACTCGCCAGGTCCAGCGGTAAGCCAAATTGCTTGCTGTTCTCAATATCACGCCAGGAGATATTAAAGTCTTTGTAGACCATGGGAATTTCAACAAATTTCCGGCCCTGTGTTTTTACAGGGGCTGCATCATCCTCATCGCCAAAAAAACCAACCTCACCC
This sequence comes from Bacillota bacterium, assembly GCA_023388195.1. Taxonomy (GTDB): domain Bacteria; phylum Bacillota; class Negativicutes; order Sporomusales; family Sporomusaceae; genus Sporomusa. Next base: position 2,870 of record JAEWGR010000159.1, on the reverse strand, counting down.
TGGCCGGCAGTGCCGAAGTCATCAACATGGATACTTTGTGCACCTGCTCCCAGCGGGCCGTATATTGTTATGAATTTTCGTCCGACAAGCGTGGCTTTGGCGGTTTTAACAACAACCTCATCAATTTTTCCCCATTGTTCTTCAGAAAACTGAGCATCGTCCCGTAACAAAAATTCCATAAATATACACCCCTTTATTTTTGAATTAAGCTGCCTACCGTGGACTGGGCGGCAGTAATTTTTTTCTGGTCGGCAGTTGATTCACCGGTTAGACCCAATTCTTCCAGCATTTCCTGGACCTCACCTTCGCCGGCGGCAAAATGGTTTGCCTCTTCAGGATCAAGATATTTCAGTAGGGCCATAAGTTCACCGACATGGGCTTTTTCTTCATCACGAATGTCGCCGATTACTTTTTTGGCAACCGGATCATCAGTTGCCTGAACGTGAGCATCATAAATATAAATTGCCTCCAGCTCTCCGGCAATATTGAGTCTGATTGCCTGAAGAAGCTCTTCCCGGGTTAACTTCCTGTTAACATTCCCTTGAAATGGATTTGCGAAATTTGGCATAATGTTAATCTCCTTTCTTCCTAACACGACTTTAGCTACTAACGCTTAGCTTTTTTCCACATAATACCCAATCAGGTTAATTACCATAATTCTACCATATTTCTTAATAGTATTCAATAAATAATAATAAATATCCATCTTGCTTTAAGATTTGTACGCATGGCTGCTTCTGTTAGCGGCCTGTTTTTCTTAGCACCCATTTAGTAAGCTCTGTAGTAATAAATGGAATAGGTGTTAGCAGTAAAAAGAGCAGCCAATGGTGAAAATTAGGCTCAACTGTTTTGAAAACAATGTGCAGCGGACCATAGACTGAGACTAAGAGCAAAAGTAAGGAAACTGTTACGCCGGCATTTAAATATTTGTTGCTGAAAACCCCTAATTGAAATACAGAATAGTATTCCGAACGGGCGGCATAAGAACAAATCACCTGGGTTGTAATCAGGGTAATGAAGGCAAAAGTACGGGCAATATCCAGGTCACCATGATAGGCATGAAGGCCATAATAGAAAGCGCCTAATACGGTAGCCGCCATAGACAGACTTTGTATCGCAATCATAATCTGGAAGTTTCTGGTTAACAGTGGCTCAGCCGGATCCCGTGGTTTTATGTTCATGACATTGGGTTCCTTGTTTTCTACGCCCAGGGCCAGTGCGGGGAATGCATCTGTAACCAGATTGACCCATAGAAGCTGAATGGGGAGCAGGGGAATTGGCCAGCCCAGGGCGATTGCAAAAAAGATAACCAGTATTTCGGCAGCATTACAGGATAGGAGGAAGTAGACGAATTTACGGATGTTGGCATAGATAACCCGCCCTTCCTCCACCGCGGCGACAATAGTGGCAAAATTATCGTCAGCCACTACCATATCAGCCGTTTCTTTGGTGACGTCGGTTCCGGTTATGCCCATGGCAACACCGATATCGGCTTTCTTAAGCGCCGGGGCGTCATTGACACCGTCACCGGTCATAGCGACAATCTGATGATTGCTTCGCAAGGCATCAATAATAGACATTTTGTGCTCCGGTGAAACCCGGGCAAATACACTGGCTGACTGAACAAGATGCTGCAGTTCGTTTTTACTTAAGGTATCAAGCTGAGTACCGACAATTGCCGGATCATCCCCGGTCGCAAGCCCGAGATCTTTGGCAATGGCCAGGGCTGTGTCCGGGTGATCACCGGTAATCATGATCGGGCGGATACCCGCGTTCCGGCAGACGGCGACAGCCTCGCGGACCTCAGCGCGGGGCGGGTCAATCATTCCCAACAGACCAATAAATACCAGCTCATTTTCCATAGCGGAAGCAGCGGCTATAACCGGCAGATCCTCCCACCGGCGGTAGGCTACCGCTAAGACTCGCAGTGCCTGTGAGGCCATTTCCCGGTTGGCAGCGGTGACTTCCTGTTTTGCTGCAGACGTCAAAACCTGAACTTCGCCATTAACAACAATATGCGTGCAGCGGCTGATTAATACATCTGGAGCTCCTTTGGTAAAGGCCAGCAGTTCCCCGTCAACCTGGTGAAAGGTGGTCATCATTTTTCTGACAGAATCAAAAGGCAGCTCCAGCAGGCGAGGGTATTCGGCCTTAAGGGTTTGCTGATGATAACCGCCTTTTTCAGCTGCTACCACCAGGGCACCTTCCGTCGGATCACCTACGATGTGCCAGGCCTGATGATCAGCTGTCTGCTTAAGCTCGGCGTCATTGCAAAGTGCGGCCCCCTGCAGCAGCCGGGATAAATCGGCTGCAACTCCCACTGGCTTTTCCTGATGCAGAAATTGACCGGTCGGTATATAGCCTTCGCCGCTGACCGAATAGATCCGAGCTAATGTATAGCCTTTGACTACAGTCATTTGATTTTGGGTCAGGGTACCTGTTTTGTCTGAACAAATAACTGAAATACTGCCTAGTGTCTCTACCGCATGCAGTTTTTTCATGATAGCACGTTTTTTTGCCATTCGCTGCATACCCAGTGCCAGTACAATTGTAACGACGGTAGGCAGCCCCTCCGGGATAGCTGCAACAGCCAGACTGATTGCTGTCATCAGCATCAATTGAATCTCAGCCAGTTCCAGCAGGCCGTCGCTATAGCTGTTATAAATACCCATGGCGAAAACGGCTGCGCAAACGACCAGGCAGAGGTAACCAAGCATTTTTCCGAAGTCAGCCAGTTTTTTCTGTAGAGGTGAGCTTTCGGCCTCAACCGTTTGCAGCATTTCGGCAATTTTACCGATTTCCGTATTCATGCCGGTGTCGACAATGATGCCTTTGCCCCGGCCATAGGTGACAACCGTACTCATAAAGCC
>JAEWGR010000098.1 GCA_023388195.1 Bacillota bacterium | reverse complement strand
TGCTTATACTTGCCCAGCATGGAGATGAAATCCGGAAAAATTTCGGATTGCCTGACAGGCAATGAAGTCCCGGCCAAAAGTTTTGCCAGCGCGGTAACGCTTTTCCCGCCGGCCGCATAACATTCCGTAATTTTTAGGCTGAGTTCGGCCGGATACAGGCTGTTTGCTCTGAGGCACTCGGCAAGGGATATGATATCTGCGGGATTCAGCAGGAATTTAAAAAATGCCATTGCCTCGCGCACCGGCTTATCGGCAAGGAAATCATCCCGTCCGGTCACCGAATACGGAATACCTTCTTTTAGAAGACACTGTTCCAGCACTTCCGCCTGGCGATTTGTGCGGTACAAGACGGCAATATCGGCGAAACCCCGGACCTGCCCGGCTATGCGCCCCGCTCTGTGAGCTGTCGCAGCAAGCATATCAATACCGCCAACCATACGGTTTATTTCCTTGGCAATAAAAATTGCCTCCGAGAACTCATCTTTGCATTCTACCAGACGCACTTTCCTGCCACTTTCCCTGGCCGGGTCGAGAAGCCGATCCTGCTTGCCGGCGGTTTTTATGGCCAGCACCGCTTGCGCAGCGGCAATAATCTCAGGTGTCGACCGATAGTTCTGTGTCAGCCGGACCTGGCGGATGCCGGGAAACTCGTCGGTAAACCTGGCAAAATACCGCAAATCGGAACCACGGAAGCCATAAATTGACTGGTCAGGGTCGCCGATAATAAAAATACTGGCGCTGCTTTTGCCCCATTCCCGGATTAAACGGTATTGAATTTCATTGATATCCTGAAACTCGTCCACCAGCAGGTATGAACAGCCTGTTTCCCGGCTGCCAGCGGGCGTGCCGGCATTTTCACCTTCCAGCTGCCGCAGCACTTCCAGCAGGATATCATCATAATCCATTACGTCATAGTGCTTCAGCCGGGCACTGTAAGCATCATACAGCCGGGCAGTATCAGCGGCTTGCTTTGCCGCAGCTGCCGGTGCTGCCCCGTTTTTCAGCAAGGAGATCCCTTTCAGTGCCTCCCGCAGGGAAAGCTCCAGCTGCAGACTCTTAACGAGCTCGCCGATAATCGAACGCACATTATATTCATCAATAATGGTTATGTTGTTTTTGCCCCGCCATTGGGACAACATTTGCAGGCAAATAGAATGGAAGGTGCCAATAGTCATGGCACCGGCAATCCGTTTGCTGCCAAAATGCTGCTCCAGGCGGCTGCGCATCTCTTTGGCCGCTTTATTGGTAAAGGTAACGGCGGTAATCTGGGCAGGCTGGACACCACATTGCTCAACAAGGTAGGCAATACGGCAGACCAGTGTTTTCGTTTTCCCCGTTCCGGGCCCGGCAATGACCGCTATGGCCGGGTCTGAGGCGGAAACGGCCTCCCACTGTGCTTTATTCAAGCCATAGGGGAAGCTGACCGGATCAGCGGCTGCGCCACACTCTCTTTTTTCTGCCAGGCCGATTTCCCTTACGGCAGACACTATGTCCGCAGCCCGAACCGATGCCTGCCCCTCAGCCTCCCCGGCCACTGCCGCTTCTTGACTACAAGCGGCAAGCCCGGAGTAAAAATCGTCACTCATAAAACATAACTGACCGGAAAGCAATTCTATTTCACTTTTATCTATTACTTTAACTATGCCATACTCACCGTCAAACCCGGGCCGTATGTCGACCTTGCCGCCTCTTAGCCGGCGAATTCCCTCGGCAATGCAGGGACCTGCAGCCAGCTCAATATCAGGCAGCGATGTCGCGCGGAGAATAATCAGTTCCGGCCCAAGGTGCTGCAGGAGATGTTCATATTTCTTTCTTACCTTCAGACTGCTGACAGTTGCCCCGATAGAAGAAGCAATGATCTCAGCCAGAGGCACCAACCTTTCAAACGGCTTGGCCGCCGGCGGAACAAAGCCTTCTTCCCTGTCGGCAAGTGCTTCCACCCGGTGCAGCACACCGACGGTAATTTTGCCGCCGCATACCGGGCAAAGACCGCCGGCCGCTTTTGTCAGCTCAGGCTTCCAGCATACCTTGCAGTCCCGGTGCCCGTCGTAATGGTATTTGCCTTCCTCCGGAAAAAATTCAATTGTCCCGTAAAATTCATTGGTGCTGCGGTTCTTTAAGGCCTGCAGCATAGACGAATAGGCACGATCGGTGTTGAAGATGTTGGCTTCTCTGGCCAGATTCGCCGGCGAATGGGCATCGGAGTTCGAAACCAGGGTAAACTGATCCAATGCGGAAATACGCCAGTTCATAGCCGGATCGGAAGACAGGCCTGTTTCGAGGGCATATATGTAGCCGGTGAGGTCCTCAAAGCATTCTGTAATATCGTCAAAGCCCGAATAGGCACCAAACAGGGAAAAATGGGGTGTCCAGATATGAGCAGGTATAAAAATAGCCTCCGGGCAGCTTTCCAGCACGATTTCCAGCAGGTCTCTGCTGTCAAGCCCCAGTATTGGTCTGCCGTCAGACCGCAGATTACCAATTGTCTCCAGTTTGCGGGAGATCCGTTCCGCCTGCTCCAGGCCAGGCAGGAGTATCAGGTTGTGGACCTTGCGCACCCTGCCGTTTTTCTTATAGATAGAACTGATTTCACCAGATACAATAAATTGAGGCTGGAATTCGGCCCCCGCCACTTGCGCCTGTTGGCGAAACTCCTTTTTAAGTGCATATAGTCCTTCGCCTGCAGGCACCAGCTTTTCTTGCAACTCCGCCCGCCAGGCCGGATGTGTGAAATCGCCTGTACCAACTACATCAATCCCCTTGCGCCGCGCCCAGAGGTCAAGCACCTCGGCAACGCAATCCTTGCTGGTAGCCCGGGAGTATTGGGAATGGATATGAAAATCAGCGATAAACATGATCATCCACCTGTTTCCTTTTGAATTGATGCAGCCAGTCTTCCATGATAAGTATATCGTCCTGCAGCTTATTTTACATTCTTAGCTAAAATACAAAATTCCTGCCAAATCAATACAATTCGACAGGAATTTTCCCCTATGGGCCGAGGCATATATATGCCGCAACGATGCATTATGTCGCCAAGTGACAGAGTTTCATTCAAAGATTTAGTCGGCTTTTATGCCTTGTTTTACCCAAAAATCATCTTTATTAAATTGGTAGAATTGCGAAATTGTCACCTTATTTTGCAACCTCTTTATAACACACTTTTTTGTCCGGATTAACATATTATGACATAGATACCTTAGCTGAGAACAAAAATACCATGCAATTTGACTTGACAAAAATCCTTACTTCAAAATTAATGATAAGGGTGAGAAAGATGAATATGGAAAATTTCCGAAAAGCAGGAGCTGCAGCCAGGGGCGGACTTACTGATGTCCCGGGCATTCTGGTAGGAAATGCTGAGGATGCCGGCGGCCGCACGGGATGTACGGTCGTTCTCTGCCCGGACGGAGCAGTTCCCGGCGTATCCGTAAGCGGAGGCAGTCCCGGTACGCAGAATACCGATATCCTCCGCCCCGGCACCGCTGAATATCCTGTATACGGGCTCCTCCTTAGCGGCGGCAGCTTTTTCGGGCTGCCGGCGGCAGGCGGGGTGATGCGCTGGATTGTTGAGCAAGGGATCGACAATATACCGCTTGTACCTGCGGCAATTATCAACGACCTTGCCTACGCAGCAGGCTCCCCCCCGCCTGATGCCAAACTGGCTTACACGGCCTGCCGGTATGCAAATCCAGGTCCCGTACGGGAAGGAAATGTAGGTGCCGGGGCCGGAGCGACAGCGGGAAAAATCTACGGAAGGCCGATGAAGTCCGGACAAGGCACGGCCTCCATCTGCATTCCCGGCGGCCCTGTCGTGTCGGCTCTGGCAATAGTCAACCCGCTTGGCGATGTCTGGTGCGAAGGATGTATCGTTGTCGGGGCCCTATGCCCTGACGGAACCTTTGTCAATCAGACCCGGGCGATGTTGTCCGGTGTACCGTCACCCCATCTCCAGACGCTGAATACCACGATTGCCGTAGTAGCTACCAATGCCCGGCTGACCAAAGCCGAGGCCAACCGGGTGGCATTGCTCGCTGAAGACGGCATGGGGCGGGCCATCTCCCCTAACCATACGCAGTGGGATGGCGATGCGATTTTCTGCCTTGCCCTGGGTTCCTACACCAGCAATCTGACAAGTGACGAGCTTGTTACCCTGGTAGGCACAGCCGCTGCGGTGGTACTGGAGGAAGCAATTATCCGGGGGGCATTGGCGGCACAATCCTGTAGAAACTCATAACGCCGCCAGCAAGTGACCCGCATCGTATTAATAAGACTTGACTTGGGAGCCACAGGATAACCCTCAGAGTGACAGGAAAAAAGTTGCCAGAAAAGGAACGTCCCCAAGTGTCCCCCTGACCAGTTCCAGCATTTCCGGCTGCTGCTCTGCCGGCTCCCCGGCCAGGACTAACTAAAGAATGGTTACCGTAGCAACCCTAAATTCCCTGACAGTTTGTTTACCTTTTTTGCCGGACCATATAAACATATGCCTAAATAATAGAGATCAGCAGTCGGCACAGCAGCAAGATACCTTACATACTCAGAATAATCCAAGCATTTCTGGGCAATTTCGCTGAAATCTATAGTAATTATTTCTGTATCTTGGTTATCCAGCAATTGGTCGCAAATTGCTTTGATTTGCTCTTTGCTGCCGCTTAAGATAGGAACTGTTTTATTAGTAATCCCCCTGTGGATTCGCCCACCACCATCCAGGATATCCGGCCCCACAATGTCCGGCAACAACCGGCCCAGGCTGATTCCCAGTACCGCGGTTGTATTCGCGATTAAGCCTAACGCCAAATCCTTGTTAATAATCATTACGGTTTTAAGCATGTTCTCCTCCCGGAATTTCATTATTCAGGTGCAAAATTACCTGATCTGTTATTAAAATTCAGTCTGCAGATTACTTTTCTGTTCCTCCTTTTTATAATCATAGCAACCCAAGCCTTGCGCTGTATTGTAAAAAATTGACGACACCATGCTGGTGTCGTCAATTGCTATATTAAAATCAACTGCTCCCAGCCGGGGCTATTTTGCCTCCTATGGATGCACTCTGTCTGCAGCAAAATGCAAGTACAGATTAGACCCAGGCAGGGTTTCTAAGTGCCTTTAGGGACATTGGAGAATGTCCTTTTTTTCTTTTAGAAAGTGGACAGCAATTTTTCCAGGCTTTTTGTAATCTCCTCGTCGGTAAAGCAGTATTGCAGGCCGGTGAAATTACCTCTAAGCTTTGCTACCTCTTCCTTGACGTTTTTATTCTTTAGCACGACGTCCGCTATATATTCGGCCGTCTGCTCAAATTCTTTGTAGCCAAAGCCAAATCTTGTCATTTCGGCAACGCCAAGCCGGATGGCGCCGGCCGCGGAGAAGCCTTCTTCTTCGGGCGTGGCCTGATAGTTGACGATGATATTGTTGTTTTCCAGCCTGCTCGCTATTTCCGGCCCGGTGCCATAGCCCACCCTGACAATGACCTGATGTGTCTCGGTGTAAGACAGGGAAGGATCGCCGGCGACATCCAGGCCGGCCTGCTTAAGGCATTTGGCAAAATACCTGGCATTTTGGATTACATGCTGCTGATATTCCACTTTGAAGCTGTTCATTTCATAGGCGGCCATTAGCAGCCCCAGCATCGTCCCCAGGTGGTGATTGCTTACACTGCCGGGAAAAACCCTGGTTTCGATGGTCTCCCATAAGCCGAATTTATAATCATCCTTGTCGTAATTACCGGCAATGATGCCTCGCTGGGGGCCAAAGAAGGTCTTATGGGTTGAACCTGTGACAATTTCCGCCCCTTCGGCAAAGGGATTCTGGAAGTAATCGCCGACGAGGCCCAGCACGTGGGCCATGTCATACATGATCACGGCATTGATGTGCTGGTCATCGATGAACTGCCGGATTTCTTTTACCGGTTCTTTATGCAATACCATGCTCTTGCCGAAAATGATCAGCTCCGGTTTGTATTTATCAATGATTTTTTTTGTTTCCTCCACGTCGATTTTGAAACTGTTATCCTTTTCTACCGGGAAACTGACCACGGCATTTTTCTCGGTGACAGGATCAATGGCGATGTAGTCATGCAAAGCGCCCATCGGCTGAGCACTTAGGTGCCCGCCCCTGATGATGTGATTGTTTAGTACATAGCCCAGACGGGAAGGGTCCTTTTTTCGGTTTACCCGGTTTTTAAAATCCATTAGCGCACTAAACACGGCCATGTTGGCCATCTGACCGCTGACAACCCTTGTTTCGACCGCCGTGCAATTGAGGTATTTTCTTAGTTCTGCCATTAATAACTGTTCGATCTCATTAATGAAACCGGTGCCTTGATAATAGAAAACATCATAGTCATAGAACGATTTCGTTTTCTTGTGCTCCGCATACCGGCAAGCCGGGTCCAGCACCGACAACAGCCTGACAGCAGCCGAAGGGGTCTGCTCGGAGGGAATCAGGTTAATGGTTGCTTGCTGCCGCCAGGCAGTATTGCGGCCGCTTTTTTCGATAAGCTGCAACGCCTTGGTCTTATAGTCTGCCGGACTGTCGAAGGTGCCGCCTGCCTCCACGCCATAAATAATCGGCCTGGCATAGGGCGGGGTATCACTTTTGAGGTGATACGGCGTGATAACAGCCGGCACCCTGTTGCCTCTGATCTCTACCGCCACCTTGTCGTTTATTTCTATATCGCCGTTAATCAGGGCCAGGCCGATGGCTCTAGTTGCTTTCTCCCCGGTAATTTTGCTTGCCAGCCCGTAGCCTTCGGTCTTTAGATAAGGCACCATGGTGGCACTTGTTATGCAGCCAATTTCCTCATCGCCCTTGAAAACCTTGCAGCCGGCCCTTGCCACCCCTTTATCAAGCAAAGCAACCGGTTTTATAATTCTGGCCAAGGCCGCCAAGCCGGCATAATCTCTGTCCATGATCTTTTTATAACCTTCATATTGCCTGGCCAACGCCTTCCTGCCGATATAATCGCCTTTGACTGCCGCAAAGCTTACGGCAAATTTAGCCAGGGGGCAGGAGAATACCGGGATTTCCCTGCCGTCAGGCCCCAGGCCCAGCTCATGTCCATACAGAGGCAGCCCGGCTTCGAGCCTGAGGGTATCCCTGGCGCCCAGACCGATCGGCATGGCCCCGTACGCCAGCAGCGTCTCCCAAAGAGCGGCGGCGGCAGAGGCGTCAATAAACAATTCAAAGCCTAAGGGCTCACCGGTATAACCCGTCCTGGCAACAAGTACTTCTACCCCATCGACTGTTAAAATATCCAGAGCGTTCTTTACCGGTTCCGCAAGCGAAACACTGCCGGTCAGTTTACCGAGGATGTTCTTCGAGTCCGGTCCCTGGAGGGAGATCATCGCCAGCTCGCCGGATTTATCGGTAAGCGTTGCGGCAAATTTCGTTATTTCCCGCTGCAGGTGCTCCCAATCCTTCGCTGCGTTGGCTGCATTGACTACAAGTAAATACTCATCCTCATAAAAGCGGTAAAGATACGCATCATCCAGCGCACCGCCAGCTTCATTCGGAATGATGGTATACTGCGCCTGCTTAAGATCAAGGGCCAGGGCATTATTCGTTAACACATACTGAAGAAATTTCACGGCTTCCCGACCGGAGATTATGAATCTTCCCATGTGGGAAACGTCAAATAGGCCGGCCTTTTTCCGGGTATAAATATGTTCCTCGATGATTCCCGCTTTATAATTGATCGGCATCTCCCAGCCGCCGAAATCCACCAGCTTTGCGCCTGCTTGTACATGCTTGTCATACAATACCGTCCTTTTTAACGCTGTCATACTATCAACCTCCATCGTTTTCTTAAAGATAACCGGCGATAAACTGCGCGTTTTTCATACCCGAACATTTGCTAAACATGGTAAATATTGGAGTATTTAGGTGAAAATATTCTCCCTCCAGAAATAAAATCCTTTATCCGGATAAGCAAAATTCATCACTACGATCAAAGCCATCTAATCGACCCAGCATATTAAGCAGGTGATAAGCAGGAAAACAAAACCAGGCAGCGGAAATACTTCAGTAAAAGTACACCTGCCAGGAGGATATTCATGTTTACTAAGCATCTCTCAGGAACTACGCTTACACCTCAGCCGTCCCGACTCTTTTTACTAGCTGTGACTTTTTGGGTTCTGACTATTGCTTCCACGGTGAATGCCGAATCACAAGTAAGTCAATATGAACAAGTTATCGCCGACTGCAGCCAACCCATCGCGATAAATCCCAACCACGCTAAAAACGCCGGTATTAAAGGAGTGGCCTTAGAGGTTCCCGGCCACACTCAGGAAGCACTGGCTGCTTACCGGCAATACACGCGAGTGGATGACACCCCCTCACTCGACACCCCCTCACTTATCGACATCCTTAAAGACACTATCATAAAACTCAGTGGTGCCGATGCAGCTCCGCCAGCAACAAAAACAAAGCAACAGCCAGCCAAAGACTATTTTAGATTTATTTCCCTGGCCACAACAGGCAAAGCCAATTATTATCTGGATACAGCAACATTAACTGTGACCAAGGATAATAACAATCGAATCTTTTATGATACCTGGATACTAGTTGAAAACAAGCAGGAAGTTGAGGAATTAAATATTCTCACAAACCAGAAGGAGCCGGCAAAACGAACCATATATCGCATAATTTTCGTTAATACTGCCGAAAAAAAATCAGCGCAGCTCTGCAGCTCCGCATCCTATACCCAAAATGGCAAACTAATTAATACCTATCAACCGCTGGAAGCAAAGATTATTGCTATTAATAATAAGACGCTAATAGATGCATGGTATATAAAAACCGAGGAATATATAGCAAAAATGCGTATTACGCCCATTGCCGTTCCTAATGAAAAATATCTAGCTGTTACCCAAAAAGGATTTTTTGATTTGATCGCAGCCAGAGGCTATAAAATAAATAAGCCCGATGAAGTCCAAAAGTATAATGCTTTCAATGGTAGTAACTATACTGCTTTCACATCTCCCGCTAGCTTCCGTGGCAAAATGATTGAAAAAGAAGTTCATCTTTTTGTAGCTGGTGATGATAAGGATCATTTAAAGATAGCCAATATGCAATTCGCTCTGGAAGGGCCAAACTATAAACAAGAGCCACAGAAGTTTAATTTACCGTCTAAGGAAAAATTGAATTTATTCTATATGATGTTGCAATCTTTATTTCCTGACTGGCCAAAAGAAGAATCGAGAAAATGGATAGATACCTCCATTGCCACCATGAATCAGAAAAACACGTTAATGTTTATCTATCTGCATAAAGGCAAGGAATACATAATGATATCCCGGCAGCCGGTGCAGGGAGATACAGTAGTACAATACGTGCTGGAGGTTTCACAAAAGCAGCCAAGTGTCGTAAATCCCTTTTATCCTTATTTTGAAGAAAGTAATCGCACCATTTCCGTTTATGAGGAATGGGATACATTGCAAAATAAGAAATAAGGTGTCTAGGTTTAACAAGGTGTCTCGAAGCTCCGCTACAAGCTTTGAGACACCTTGCATTTATTCTGCCTGTTAAAAGAATTGCCTGGAAAGGCTAAAAGCTATTTTCGGTCAGGCTTCCCGGAACAACCACGGGCGGGAGGGATACTTTGAGGATGATTAAATACGTTCTTGGGATCATACTTTGCTTTTACTTCCCGCAATCTGGCAAAATTGGTCCCATAATACGCCGGGCCGAAGTCTTCAATAAACTCATCCGGAACATTTACATATGACCCCGCAACGAAAGGCTGGAGCTGCTGGCGTGTTCTTTCCACCATAGCAATGTTTCTCTGTTCCCCGGAATCTTCCGTCCAGGATGAATTCCACTCTAAATAAAATTTGGGACAGCGCCAGAAAAATGCCGTTGCCGTGGGAGATATCCTGCTCACAGCACCACCCCAGCTTAGAAAGAAGAAACCAGCTTCTGTTCCGGTCGACTCTTCCAGGAAGCGGCCTATAATCTTAACCGCCTCATTTGGTAATAAATCAATTGCCCAAGCTGATGAAAATTTGGTACTCTGCTCTGCTCTGGCAGGTTCATCCGGTAAAAAATATTCAACAACCTCCGGATAGGGTAATGTCACAATATTTATGGTTGGCGTACCTGTACTTGTCAGAGGCTCCAACAGGCAATTGGCTTCCTCTTTGAGACCGAGGAATATTCCTCTTACATGCAGCAAACCACTTACCTGACTTAAAACTTCCAGAAAACAGCCTAAGCGTTCGTCAACAAAAGGAGCCCAGTTTTGCCATACCTCGAAAACGGCTTCCCATTGGTTCCAGGGCCAAACAATTTCAAATCCCGTTGCTTCGGCAGGAGCACGAACCACCTTGAATTTGTATGCGGTGTTAATCCCAAAATTACCGCCGCCGCCACCACGCGAAGCCCATAATAGATCGGAATTATGGCATTCGTCGGCATGGATAACGCAGCCCTCGTAGTTAACCATTTCCAGTCCAACTAGATTGTCGCTGAGTAGACCAACGGCCCGTGTGAGCGACCCAAGTCCTCCGCCCAACGTAATTCCACCGATGCCAACGGTGGGACTGTCGCCAAAAGGAGCGATGAACCCCTCCTTCGCTAACCACTTCACAAGAGGTCCTACACGGGAACCGGTTTGGACGGTAACCACTTCTTCCTCTTTATCCAGCCTGGCCTTATACATATCGCCGACATCAATAACAATTCCGTCTCTTACCACCGAAAGTTTTTTGTCCAAGGCATGACGTCCGCTTCGAGTCCGAATCGGCACACAGTTCTCCCGTGCCCATCTTATGGCATTTGCTACATCTTCTGTAGATTGGGCGAATACAAAGACGAGAGGAAACGTATCAACGTAAGGGTTCCAATTTTTACGTGCCTCTTCATACCCTAGATCACCCCTGAAAATGACCCGTCCAGTAAGCTTTGTTTTACTTTCCATAAATTCACTCCTAATTTTTACTGATAATTTAGCCTTCAGCTTAAAAGATATTGACTTTCCGGTTTACTTTTTTCCTTTTGGAACTCAAAAAAATATACCTAATATATAATATATGGTGGGTTTTCAAATGTTGCTAAACATAACATAAATACTCCATCCTAACTTCCTTTTTCTAATAAATACAAAAAGCTGCAAAGTACCCTACTTTACAGCTTTCAGTATCAAAGCACCGGCTCCAAAGCCGTTTAAAAATTTCTCAGATCAGGTAAAGGCACAAATACAAGGATCGAGATCGAGATTACTTAAATCTTTGCGGTATAGAAAAAACAGCATAAGGCGGCAGGGATAATATGGGTATATAGCGAAAGGAAATTTATGGTATGAGATATTGGAGGGATGTATATGCAAAAGAATTTAGTAAAGGTTTTAGCCGGGGTTATACTTAGTGCATTTTTACTTTTCATTCATATTACAAGTGCTGAGGCGGCGCAATATACCAGAACGTTAACGGAGAATACGAGAATAACACCGGCAGGGGTTATTGTGGCAACCTGGTCTGTTATCCCCAAGTTTAAGAAAGGAACTGTTGTTACGCTTAACGAGTATGGTGAGGTTTTGGAGGGCACATTAGCGGAAGATGCCAGCCTGTCATATGAAACCGGGACATCTCAGGATGCTGTTAAGACAGGATACACGCCTATTCCATTCTATGTTTACTCTTATGAAACTAAAGTACCAGCAACCAGGGTTCTTCCGTTTAAGGGTGGTACAAAGGTTATATTCAATGCTAAGGGTGAAGTTATTAACGGTACTATAAAAAGTTCTAGGGAAAGTATCACCCTAAATCAAACAAATCAAATATTTATATCAAATGGTGAGATAAGCTTTCATAAGAATGGAATGGTAGCAACGTGTAATTTAGCCAGTAATTCCTATCTGCGTCCTGTTGGTTGGCTGCAAATTCTAACTGAAAACTATGCAGATAACGCGGCCTGCTCGGGACTTGTTGAATTTAAAGCTGATAAAGCAATTATTCTAAATGATAGAGGCGAAGTGCTCAAGGGCACATTAAACAAAAATGCCAAACTGCTGTCAGCAGGCGGTATTAAAGTTTATGAAGCTGGCACTACGGTAGAATTTGATGATAAAGGGACTGTTGTAAAGGCTGAAAATGTAACAAGTGCGGTGAATTAACTGTCAAAGCTCAGCCATAGGTAAATAAACTATCTCCTACCATACAAGATGTCTTGATGCTCCAAACAAGCTTCAAGACATCTTTCATTTATTCCCATATCCTGATGAACGGCACCAAACCATTATGGGTTTAGTCTTTTTACTCCCTCACGCTTTCGATTCGTCTTAGATTCTCGGTGTCCCTGGCCGGAGATGCACCGAAGAAGCGGGAGTATTCTCGATTAAACTGGGAAGCACTCTGATAACCCACTTGATATGCGGCACTGGCAACTGCATAGCCCTCAAATGCAATGAGACTTCTGGCCTCCAAAAGCCGTAACTGCTTTTGAAATTGTATCGGACTTAAACCCGTTGCTCCTTTAAACTGACGGTGAAAGGTATTTATAGCCATGCTTGATTTTGATGCAAGCTCACCGATGTCAACTGGCTTCATATAGTTATCGCGAAGCCAGTTGACAGTCTGAGAAATTTTAGAGAAATTACTTTCGCTCAAGCCAAGCTGCCTCAAATACCATCCTTGCCTTCATCATCCGGGCTTGCCTTCCGGCCTTGGACGACCAGGGAAAGGGTGTTTACAAAAACATTCCAGCCGGGCAAACACAGCCTTATTTGTGCCATCATCTTGTGCTATCCTTTAACAAAGGGTACTTATTGTAAAAAATTGATAGAGAGGACGTGATCGTATGGTAAAAATTTTAATTGCCGATGATGAGCAGGATATCCGTGATATTGTTACCTGGTACCTTAGCCGCGAAGGGTTTGAGGTTTTCGCAGCAGCCGATGGATATGCGGCCATGGATATAGAGACCATCTACTTACCCGACTTACTAATACTGGATGTCATGATGCCCGGCTTATCGGGCTGGGAAGTTGCCAAGACAGTGCAGCGGAATGCCCCCATTATTTTTTTAACTGCCTTACACACAGAAAATGATAAAATCAACGGTTTCAAACTGGGAGCGGATGATTATATTGCCAAACCGTTTAGCCCCCGGGAACTAGTTGCCCGGGTATACGCAGTTTTACGCCGGACCGGAAAACTGCCTTTGCCAGGCGATTCTTTGCAGTTTCCGCCTTTATCCCTAGAGCCAGGTACACAGAGAGTAATGGTTAATGAGCAAATAGTTGAACTATCTGCCAAGGAGTTTGAATTACTGTATTTTCTGCTGCGTCATCCTCATACTATTTTTACCAGAGAAAACCTGCTGGTTAATTTATGGGGTTATGATTTCGCTGGGGATGAACGCACGGTTGACACTACGATAAAAAGAATACGCAGGAAACTTGGCATAGCCGGGGATTTTATCAAAACGGTACGGGGAAGCGGTTACAAGTTTGGGGTAGAGCAATCATGACCACCCGTTCCTTGCTCTTTCGCCAGCTATTCAGCCATGTGGCCATTATCCTCTTCATGGCACTAACCTTATCCGCTTTCGTTGCGTACTACGCATATCAAAACAATAACGGGGACTTAACCATCAAGATAAGAAACCTTGCCGCTTGTTTTGCCGAGGATTTGAAAACAGGTCATATCCCGGAGCGGGAGTGGGAGTTAGCAAGCCAGGCTACGGGAGCAGTATTATGGCTGGAGGATAATGATGCCCGTATTATTCAAGGAAGCCCTCCCGATTATTCAGACGTGGAACCCTATACACTCCTTGCTTCAGCAGATTATTCCAAGCAGTTCCTTTTTTCAGCAGAATCGCCACAGGCTGTCATTATTTCAGTGCCTGTGCTAATAAAAGATAAACCCGGACGCTTACTAGCCTATCACCAGATCAGCCCTTTCTACTTAAACATGATCATCCGCTCTTATTTTTTCCCCTTTATTGCCGGACTTACGGCCGCCTTTTTATTAGCAGTGCTGCTATCACGAAGATTAACCCGATCGATTGCCGATATTGCAGCTGCCGCCAAACGGTTCTCTGCCGGAGATTATACAAGCCGTACCCGTGCCACCGCGAAAGATGAAATTGGAACGCTTGGCAACACCTTTAATGCCATGGCCGATGCAATTCTTCATACCCAGCAGACCAGGCGTACTTTCTTCTCTAATATTTCCCACGAGTTGAAAACACCACTAAGCTGTGTCAAAGCCACAACAGAGGCGCTCCTTGACGGGATTGCGGTAAATGAGCAAGAAAGAATCCACTACTTAGAAAGGATATTAGCAGAAACCGATCGCATGTCCCGGTTGGTCCATGACATTATGGATATGGAACACTTGGAATCCGAGCAGATGTTGATTAAGCAGGAACGGCTTGATGTAACGGCAGCGCTGCTGCATCAAGCGGATAAGATAGAACCGCTGTTAAAGAAAAAAAATATTTCCCTCCTGCTGCGGATCGAAACAGATAAGCGTTATGCTGTGGGTGATACCGACCGGTTTGCGCAGGTTTTGGACAATCTGCTGAGCAATGCGATACGGCACGCTCCGTCAGCATCCCAGATTGGTTTGATCTTGACTGAAGAAAAGCATTGGCTTCTAATTTCCGTATCCGATCAGGGAGTCGGGATTGCCAGCGAAGATTTGCCGATGATCTGGGAACGTTTTTATCGTGTGGACAAATCCCGGGATCGATCTCTGGGTGGGAGCGGCCTCGGCTTGTCCATAAGCCGCAGTTTAATGGAAGCTATGGGCGGAACGATATCGGTCACAAGCGAAACAGGGAAAGGAACTATTTTTAAAATCCGCATTCCTTGGCAAAGGTAGCGCCTCACAGGCTAATAAGACTTGGCTTATGCCAAGTCCCGCCGGGCGCCGGCAAATGCTATCGTCGTTCATGCGTAAAGTGAGATTTCGCGGTCCCCACTAAATGCGCTCTTAAGCTATATAGACTGGCAGAACGGTGGGGAGAGAGCTTGACACATTCATGCCACACTGACTTGTTATAATGAGCCAAACCATAGTAATGGAAAAATGTAGAAAGGAACTGGAGAACTTTTACTGTCAGGAGTGATTATGTTGAGAATAAGAATGATTATTTTTGTCTTAATGCTGCTTTTATCGGGCACAGCCCTCGCCGCCCCGGAGGGGCCGGAAACCACAAGCAAGGTTCCGGTCATCCACTTTCTCCCTATCGCCGATAACGCGGGTATGAAAAACATTGACTACATAACCCAAGCCATCAATGCCCAATACGCTAAGAAATATCCAGCGGAAAAATTCACTGTCATTCCGCTGGAGAATTATACTAACCAAGCGGATACCGATGGTGAGCCGGCGGCTGAATACGAAATACTCAGGTCTTCCGCTGCGCTGAAAGCTGATTATGTGGTCAGGACTGAATTGCAGACAGTTAAAATTAAGCGTGGCTTCAAAGGAATTTTGATTAAAAAATGGTGCGCGGCAGAGATCCCGGTTAAGATCACCATCTGGAACGTGGCAACCGGTAAGACTGTTTTTGACGGCGTTGTCCAGGCAAGAGGAGACAAGGCTAATATCTTGGGCGGAACCGTAGGATTACTGCTTACTGTCTCAGAGAAATCCGCAGTCGAGAACGGCCTCAAAAAACTGGGCGAGCAGATGGACAAAGAACTCCCTGCATTGTCGGGAGTTTATCCACCAATAAACTAAAATAAAATAAAAAATCCGTCATCTGACCAAGTCAATAGATGACGGATTTGCCCTGCAGAAAGACATCTTTCTGTTATTCCGCATGTTGATGAATTGCACCATTAGCTTTTGCTTCTTCGGCCATGGCCTGCTCACCACGTTTAATCGCTTCTCTGACCATCGAGCCGACTTCACCTGACGTGACGTCGCTCCAGTCATAATCCTCCACTTTCTCGCCAAAACCAAGATCATGCGCTAATTTATATTTCATTTCCTCTGACATAACTTTACCCATATCCAGCCACCTCCATGTTTAAATTCAGGAAGCCGGTAATAGTATCTACGCTTATAAAAAACCTATTCGATGTTAGTTCTGCCAACCAGCACTGGCTGATATTCCATGCCATTATCCTGTATAACCGAGTTGTACCGAAATATTGCTGGCTGTTGTTTTGATTAATGGCACAAATTCCGCCATCACCGCATCCGACAGCCTGCTGGCCGGCCCGGCAACACTGATGGCTGCCTTTTTACACCGCCTGAATGATCAAATACCGGCGCCGCCACCCCGCGAATGCCTGAAAGATAATATGCATCATCGATCGCACCTGAGCCGACAATGGCAATCTGCATACACAGCACCTCCCGGTATGTACTGGTCTAAGAAGCTAGTAAGCAACCCGTTCGGGACGCGATGCCCAAATCTCCCGGTAATAGTAACCGCCGCTGCGTACTCAGCCCATTATATCAGGCGGCGGTGTGTTATCCTGCCCAGGCTTATTCGCCCAATAGCCCGCCAGGATTGAGCCGGTAAAATTGTGCCAGACGCTGAATATTGCCCCGGGAACAGCCGCAAGCGGCTCTAAATGAGCGAGTGCCAATACTACTGCCAGCCCGGACATTTCAATACCAATTTCGAAGGTAATCGCTCTGGCCTGTCTCTCCCCCATGCCAAGAGCCTTGGATGCCCCATATCCCAAAGCTAACCCCAGACCATTGTGCATGGCAACGGCAAGGAAGGCAATGACCGCCACGGTAGCCAGCTTGGCGGCACTTAAAGCAACTACGATGGCAATCGCCCAGATAATAGCGATTACAGAGATAACAGGCACAATTCTCATAATACGGTCTACGAAAGAATTAAACAGGCCGCGTAGTACCATACCGGTTAGTACCGGCAGCAGTACAATTTTTACTACATCCAGAAACATCGCTATAGCGTCAACATGCACCTCCGCCCCGGCCAGCAGCAAAAAGGTTGCAGGCAGCAGCAGCGGCGCCAGAATTATGTTAAAGCTGGACACCGTAACCGATAACGCAGTATCTGCCTTGGCCAAAAAACTCATCACATTAGAAGCGGTACCGCTGGGACAGCAGCCGACCAGAATCAAGCCGGCGGCCAACGCCGGCGGCAGCCCCAATAATTTAGCCACACCAAAGCCAACTACCGGCATGATGAGATATCTGAGGACAATACCGATGATAACGTCTTTAGGTCTGGACAATACCAGCTTGAAATCTTCAACCGACATCGACAGACCCATCCCCAGCATAATTGTGCCAAGTAAATAGGTCACCAGATATCCTTGTGTTTTTAATGAATCAGGAAACAGGAACGCCAGACCGGAAAACAGGATGAGCCATAAAGGAAACAGCTTAGTAATTGCCATAGCAATCTTTTCTAACAAAGCCATGTAATATCCCTCCGTTTTTTGTTTTCAGCTGGAGCAGAGTTACGGCACCTGTAGTCACGCTACAACGCGGTTTGCATTGTTTTTAATATAAACGCTTCAAATCCTCCTCTTTCATACCAAAAGAATGTTCTGGTCCGGGAAATACGCCACTCTGCGTTTCCTGATAAAAGCTGTTCAGGGCATCTACCATCTGTTTGTTCAGTTGGGCATATTGTTTAACCATTTTCGGCACAAAGCGGTCAAACATGCCTAATAGATCCTGCGTAACTAATACCTGGGCATCGCAATAAGGGCCGGCGCCAATGCCCATAGTCGGAATAGTAATCTGTTCCGTAATCATTTTGGCTACAGGGGCGGGTATGCACTCCAGTACAATTGCAAATGCACCGGCCTGCTCAAGCGCTTTGGCATCTGCCAGCAACTGTTTGGCAGCTTCCGCATCTTTGCCCTGAACCTTAAATCCGCCCAACTGGCTGGCGGTTTGCGGCGTTAAACCAATATGCCCCATTACCGGAATGCCACCGTTAACCATTGCGGCCACGATTGGGGCAACATTTTGCCCACCTTCCAGTTTAATAGCATCGGCACCGCCTTCTTTCATAATCCGGTTGGCATTGCGGATTGCATCGTTAATTCCGGTGTTATAAGATCCAAAAGGCATATCCCCAACAACAAAGGTATTGGGGGCACCCCTGACTACCGGTTTGGTGTGATGAATAATATCTTCCATGGTAACCGGTACGGTACTGTCATACCCCAGCACCGTCATGCCCAGCGAATCGCCTACCAGAATCATTTCAATCGGTGTTTTCTCAATTACCGAAGCCAGTAAGACATCATATGCTGTAATCATGGTAAACTTTTGCGCTTTACCTTTCATTTCCCGGCATTGGGGAATTGTCATTTTCACCTTTCCCATTGTATAACCTCTCCTTTAGAAAATTTATTTTGGTCTCGCCCATGCGAAACAAAGATACCTAAAAAACACATTAACTGTTCCATATTCCGGAACAGTCGTTTCTTTTTTCCATCTTTGTGTAAATTCTATATGTTGCACTATATTCTGTCAATACTCTTATGCTAACACAGGCTTTGGCCGGCGCCTTGGCCGACAGGAAAAAGAAAAAACGGTTTGCCGCATATACATGCGGCAAACCGTTTTTAATACTAATCTATTGTTTTTCGGGCAGCATTTTCATATTAGTTGCTTCCGGCAATGGTATCAACCAGCTTCAGCACTTCGCCGTCAAAGCTAAGTTTCTCCGTATCGTAGATCCAAACCGAATCGTTGGCTTCTGTACGGAGTGGTTTGCCCCAGCTAAGCTCAACTTGTCCTTTGGTCATGCCGGTTTCGACACTCCCATTCTGAATTTTGCTCCACAATTCGTAAGACCCGCCCAGACTCGTTCTTGGATCTTCCACAAACAGGGCATTTTGCCAAGGGGCAGACTCAAGCCAGGCTTGAGCAGGCATATTAGTCCAGCTGTAGGCGATAGGTAAAACCGCTTTTTCCCCGTTTACGGAAACAATCAGCCAAACAGGTTCCTGGGACTGATTGCCGGCATATACATCAACCACAGTGACCGGAGCGCCAATAGCAGTGGATACAGACTTTGGCACCGCATTCCCGCCAGGAACATAAAGCCCTGACAATTCTCTATACTTCGGATAAATAGTTTTTCCCAAAAACTGCTTACGGGCATTCTCCAGATCTGAGGTCAAAACAAGACCTTCCAATTGCCCGCGCATAGTACGGCCAAGCAATTTTTCGCCGGTATCTTTGACAGTCATGCTGACCATATACTCCTGCTGATCAAAACCAGCGGCAAAAGGCACTACGGCAGTAACTGTAACCTGTCTGCCAACATGTTCAGCATAAGGAATACGAACCGAGCGGTCACCCTGGAAGCCCTTATCAGCTTGGGCAACTGTAAAAATTTCATAGCCGGCAGACTGCTTGTCAGCAGGCAAAGCAAGAAAGGTAAAGACATGGCTTTTCCATTCTTCAATTTTTATACCTGCCGGTACTGTTGCAGCCGAAGCGGCCCAGGCCGTACTGGCAGTGCTTAATCCTAGCAGCAAACTGAAAACCAGTAATAAACGCAAGCTAACTGTCCTCAATCCTGATTACCCCCTAATTAATTTTTCCTGACGGTAACTGTGGATGTGCATGATGATCTATAGCGGGCCTGTCTGTGGCCGTCAGCAGCAAGCTGACAAAATCAGCAGTTTTTACATACCATGTATTATAATTGATATAATAAAATTCGTCAAATAATAATTATTATTTAGTAGTCATTGCCTTAAATTTCGATATGCTAATCCTCTGAAATGGTGCCACAGGTTGCATAACGAAGATAAAACTGACGCACCGTTTTAGCCGGCGGCACGTCAGTTTGCCCTCTATAGCACCTGCACCTTATATTCGCGCATCCAGTGATCTGCCTGAATCAGGTAGGCGAAAAGCTGGGGTCCGCTCATCAGCTGCCCAAACCAGGGAATATTGGAAGCAGACAAATCAGTGCGGGCAATCTCCCTGAGCTTTTCAACATCCAGCAGGGCCTGCAGCGGCGATGCCGGATCCTGTAAAATAGCCAGGGCCTCATTGACAACGACCTTGGTATAGGCCGGATTGTGGGTCTTGGGATACGGGCTTTTCTTACGCCATAGTACATCTTCCGGCAAGATCCCCTCTAAGGCATATCGCAGCAAGCCTTTTTCCCGGTTTTGCGCATTTTTCATGCTCCAGGGCACATTCCAGACATAGTCGACAAGGCGGTGATCACAAAACGGTACTCTGACTTCCAGACCAAAGGCCATACTCATGCGGTCCTTCCGGTCGAGCAGGGTTGGCATAAACCGGGTAAGGCTGAGATAAAAGATTTCCCGCATCCGGGCTGAACGGGCGTCCTCGCCCGGCAGGCGCGGCACTTCCGCCAGGGCGTCACTATAACGCTGGGCCACATATTCGGCCGGCTTGATTTTAGCCTGGATTTCCGGTTTTAGCCAGGGAATGCGGATTTCCGGCCGTGGTGACCAGGGAAATGTTGTGGCATTGATCATATCTTCCCGTTGAAACCAGGGGTACCCTCCAAAAACCTCGTCAGCACACTCGCCGGACAAGGCAACCGTGGCGCCTTTTTTAATCTCCCGGCAAAACAGATAGAGTGAGGTATCTATATCAGCCATGCCCGGCAAATCGCGGGCAAGGGCGGCCGGCCTGAGGCTTGCGGCCAATTCCGGCGTATCTAAGAGTATATTATGGTGAATGGTATCAAAATGCTCTGATACGCGGGTAACAAAAGGTCCATCCGGATTCGGCTGAAAACTGTTGGCCTTAAAATACAAATCGTTATCCACATAATCTACAGAATAGGTGTGCAGATTCCCAAGACCCGCTTTTTTATGCGACATGGCGGCAAGAGCAGTGAGCGCACTGGAGTCCAGCCCACCGGAAAGCAGTGTGCATAGGGGCACATCTGATACCAATTGGCGCTCGGCCGTATCGATGAGCAACTCCCGGACTTTTGCTTTGGTATTATCGAAAGTATCCTGATGCGGCTGTGATTCCAGCTTCCAGTACTGGCTGATCAGCTTGCCCTGACGGTTATAAGTCAGGCAATGCCCCGGCTTCAGTTCTTTGACATTACGAAACACACCATGTCCGGGTGTCCTGGCCGGCCCGATCATAAAAACCTCGGCTATCCCTTCGGCATCAAGCTCAGGCCGCACCAGCGGATTAGCAAGCAGGGTTTTAAGTTCTGATCCGAAAATAAAACTGCTGCCGCATTCTGTATAAAACAGCGGCTTAACCCCAATCCGGTCCCGGGCTAAAAACAGGCTTTGACTGGCCTCATCCCAAATACCAAAGGCATATATGCCGTTAAACCGTTCGACACAGGCAGGCCCCCACTCGATAAAAGCGACAAGCAGTACCTCCGTATCACAGCGGGTACTGAATACATAACCCCGGTCTTCCAGCTGCTGTTTGATTTCCAATGTATTATACAGCTCACCATTATAAGTGATGACAAATTTTTGGTCGCCGCGAAACCGGATCATAGGCTGAGCCCCACCCACAGGATCAATAACACTAAGACGGCGATGCCCTAATGCCGCCCGTGGTGTAATATAGGCTCCCTGCGCGTCTGGTCCGCGTGCCGCCAATGTTTCAATCATAGCTGCTAAGATATGGCTGCTATCTGTTAGGTCTTCCTGCCAGTCAATCCAACCAGTAATTCCGCACATGCGTTAATCATCTCCCGTAAAAGAATATAGCCTGTGAACGCCGGTTTGCTAATGCCGGCGTACCGCAGGCGCCTTTGCCCACCTATTATTTGCATGCTTATAGATATGCGCCGTAGCAAACAATTGTCACAGCCGGCAAAGAAAATATGTATGTTGCAGGGGTTCAGCGGATACGCTACATTCAGGCATAAATGATTTATGCAGGGAGGAAATGACTATGGCTGAAACCAAGCAGACTGCGGAGGAAACAAACCTGACAAAACCTCAGGCTCAGGCGAATTCGGATTACCAGGCAGGGGCCGATATTGACAATGCCGGCGCCGTATACCAGGAAAGCGGCCTTGATGCTACGCAGGATTCTCTCCGGACTCAAGACCTCAAACCTGGCAATAAGCAGGCAACCAATAGCCTGGTTGCCAGAATGTTATGGGGCCATGAAGAAAAAGTCAGTCTGAATGTGCGCGTGGCGGAAGATGGAACGTTAGATTTAAATGATGATGTACGTTAAAAAACAGGCCGAATCCGGCCTGTTTTTTAGAAACAGTGACTTTTATCACAGCATATGACTGGCTGATTTGTTAAAATAAACCTAAAGATACAGCCCGAATACAAGGAGGTTTTATTTATGGAAAAGCAATTTATAAAAAATATTGAGTTCAGTAAAGCCCATGATCTGGTGAACCTGGTCGATTATCAGCCAGGCAAAGTCGTAAGCCTGACTTTATCGCAAAACAAAACCCTCAGTATGACCCTGTTCGCCTTTGCCCAGGGTGAAGCAATCAGCACCCACTCGGCCCCTGGTGATGCCCTGGTGTATATCCTTGACGGCCGGGCCGATATTACCATCGGCGGCGAGAAAATTACAGCCACTTCCGGTCAGGTGGTCGTTATGCCTGCCGATATTCCCCACGGCCTTGATGCTGTAGAAAATTTTAAAATGCTGTTGGTGCTTGTTATGTAATGTTATAGTTTCAGGTCTACTCCGAATACACCAATCTGCTTCCCTGTGCTGTCAGCAATCGGCAGGGAAATGGTTAAACAAGGCTGATGAGATATGGATGAAACATATACCTGTGAAACATAGAATTTTCCCTGGCTGGCCTGTTTAAACCATTCCCTGGTTACAGCATTGGCAATTCCGGCCGGAGGCAGGGAAACAACAAACTGCCCGTCTGTTAAGTTTGTCCAGGCGGCCTCAAGCTCAGGATTCTGCGCTAAGAGGCCGCTTACTATTTCTTTATGCTCGGCCCGGTCCATACCTGTTACCTGTTTATTTTTCACAGTATGCTCAAGCAGCTTGCGCAGTTTTGCTATCCTGGCGTCAATTTCGGCTTGTTGGCGACTGCTGATATCAATGAGTGTCAACTTGCCGGTAGTAGCCACAAGCTGCTCGGCAACCTTAGCCAAAATATCCCCCATGCTGCGTGTATCACCCAGATGTTTGTCCTGTTGGCCAATGGAGCTGGTTACTGTTGTCATCCGGCTGGCCGCTTCGTCAGCCATGCTGGCAATCTGGCCCAGGAAATCTGCTGTTTTCTGGGTGGCGGCAAACTGGTTTTGCCTGGCAGCGCTGGCCTCTGCCATTTTTGCCTCCACTTGAGAGCTGGCTGCTAAGATAGCCTGCAGGCTGGCATCGGCTTCCCGCATTTCTTTCGAGCCCGTTTCCACGGCATGAGTCCCGGTTGCCGCGGCTTTTGCCGCTGCCAACACACCGCCGTCTATTTCAGCCAGCAGTTTATTGGCGGCATTAGCGGCACTGGCACTGGCATCGGAAAGTTTCTGAATTTCTTGCGCCACCACAGCAAAACCGCGTCCGTGCTCGCCGGCTCTGGCGGCTTCAATACTGGCGTTAAGGGCCAAAAGGTTAGTTTGCGCTGATATCCCCCGGATTGTAGCCAAAAAACTGTCAATATCCCTGGCCATTTGCGTCAGGGCAGTAATTCGCTCACCGACCTCGGCTGACGCCTGACGGATAGAATCCATCGCCAGCGTTACTTTGGCTGCAGCCTCATAACCTTGGGCCGCAATATTTTTGGAAGCCAGACTGTCCTGGTAAATATCACCAGCCACGGCAGTAATCGTTTGTGTTGCTGCCATAATATCATCAATCTGGCGGGCGGCATGTTTTGTTGCAGCCGCAATATCCTGTGTCAGCCGGTCGGCAGTACCGGCCTCCTTACAGGC
>JAEWGR010000046.1 GCA_023388195.1 Bacillota bacterium | reverse complement strand
CCCATTGGACCAGTAGCCGCCACTCCGGAAATCCCTGACGGCTTCATCTTCAATTTTCACCTGCCATTTGTCATTCACCTTGTAATTAATATACAAATCAATACCCAGGGCCGGATAATGGCCATCACGGGGGTGAGGGGTGTCGCCTGTCAGGCCGGTACTGTTTTTAAAATCGCCGCTGTTATCCCAAATCTGCTCTGACAGATGGAGAAAGCCGTTAAAGGTTAGTTTATCGCTTTTCTTTTCCCCGGCCTCCATCGGCACACCTAAACTGTTCAATTCATTAGTAAACTCAGCTGTAAGCCTGTAAATCAGGACCTTGTCTGCGGCATCGGCTTTTTCCGCATTCCACACCGCTCTGGCTACCAGTTGTGCCATCTCATACCGGGTGACTGTCCGTTCGCCATGGAAGCTGCTTTTGCCAGTACCGTCAATCAGGCCATCCTGGGTTAACTTGTTCACGGCCTCATAGGCCCAGTGTCTGGCCGGAACATCACCAAAAGGGTTGGGTGAAGCCGCAAGTGCGCTGGCGGCACAACCGGCTAACGTGGCAACCGTCAGGGTAATCACAAGTTTTTTCTTCATGCTGTCCTTATTCATATTTCCCCCACCTTTTACTTCTTGCTTTTCTCTCTAAATAATCCGCAGTATCATTTACCGGTCGCAGCCGCTACCATGGCTTTGACATTTTCTATTTTTGCATTGGGCGGTATCGTGCAGCCCGAAGCAAGAATAAATCCTGCCCCCATATCTTTAATTAGCTTTGTGCTATAGTTATAGACCTCATCGGGAGTACCAAGCGTCAGTAGCGCCGCCGGTACATCCCCTTTTATGGCCATATGGTCACCGAGTATTTGCCGGACTTTATACATGTTGGTGGCACCATCGGACTCAAAGATGCATTTATGCCGGGGCAATGTCTTGAAGTATTCCAGATCCCGCTCCCAGTTACCGTCGATATGCAGGTCAACCACTGCGCCCTCCTCAATAATTACCTCGGCCGCCGCTTTAAGATATTTCCAGACAAATCGTTCCCATATCTTCGGCGAATAAAATTCACTGGCCCCCCGGGCGGGTGAAATAAATACCACTTGCGGCTTCAGCGCCCTGATTTGCTGCCGGAAACCAACCAGAGTCTCTGCCAGAATGATGTCTAAAACAGCCTCCACTTTATCCGGCATTTTGAATACATCCCGCATAAATTTGGGGAACGACCGGCCGCCGCTCAGGTATTCATTAACCGTGATCGAGGCGCTTGGGGTATACACCAGATAACCGGCTTCTTCAAAATTGCGGGCAAACTGCGGAACATCTGCCAGCTGGGCCAGCAGGGAATCAACATCAACCCCTAACCGGTTTTTCAGGTAATCCTCGCTAAATGCATGCCACCCTTTATGCAAAATAACGTCATAATCGGCCACAGTCATCATTTCCTGTTCGTCAAGCTGCCACGGAGTGTCATCAGGCAGCTCGCGCCCGGGTAATTTGATCCTTGTATAAAACATTAACGGAAACATTGTCGCTGCGGCAAACGTACCGCCGGTGCCGTCGACATCGCCCAGATCCTTAAATGAACTTAAAATTGCTTCATGGGAAGCTTTCATATTCGAACAAAAGTCGGACAGCTTCATACCGACATGGCGGGCACAAAAAGCATCGCCGGTAAGGATCACCGGTGACCGGTCGGTTTTCTCAAAATTGATGGTTTTTCTCAACCTTTCTGTACGTTCCTGCAGTAATTGTTGTGCTGTTTTCATACTGTTCCACCCCTTAATTTATTTTAGGTTCTAGCTTTTTAAGCCGGTTGTCCGGGGTTGTTGCGCATAGTTTTGCAACAACAGCAACAGCCCGACCGCCAAAAACGCTACGGCACTAACCAACAGATAAAATCTTCCCGGCCCCTGATTAAACGGTGCAGCAATCAGCTCAAACACGAAAGGCGCAGCAAACTGACCAATACCACTCAGCGCCGAGGCCAACGCGATGCTAAAAGCAACCCGTGATGGTGGCGACATGACCGATAGCGCCACAAAAAAAGCCGGACAGGTTGTGGAAAAACCAATACCGCCGATGAAACACCCGGCTAACAATACCCTAAAGTCATGCACGCCGGCAACAAGCGACATACCGATACCGGTGACCAGCCACCCCAAAGGGATTGTGAACTGTTTCAAGGTTTGCATAGTTTTGCCGAATACTAAGCCCCCCAGCAGGCCGCCGCCGGTAAAAACGGTCAACGCTAAGCCGGCACTGGCCGCATTGCCCAGGTTTTCACCGACAACCTGGATCGCTACATTTGTAAAAAATGCGAATATCAGCAGGTTGTAGATAAATACCAGGGCTTCTGTAAAATACACCTTGCCTGGCAGAGGGGCCTTCGCAGCCGGATTATCCGGGTCTGCGGCCGTCTTGGTCCGGACAGGCTCGGGCAGGTAAACGCCAACAAACAGGAGAACACCTAAGCCTACCGTATAGGCGAGAAAGGTATTATGCCAGTCCACTGTACAGAGCAAACCGCCCAGCAGGGAGAAAATGATGCCGCCAAGATTTACGGCAACACTTTGCAGTCCCATGATGGTGTCTCTTTCATGGCCGGCAAAGAAATCGGAGATGAGCACAATAGACAGGGGAAAAATAATGCCTAAACTTAATCCCAGTACAGCCCGCATAACCAAAATCAACGATAAGTCGTTCATGAAATAAGGACTTATGCCGCCGGTGAGAAAAAGCACCATCCCCAGCTGGAAAAGTCCCCGCCGGCTCAAATACTCGCTTAACTTGCCGAACACCAGCGACGCCAGCACCATTGTCATTGACGGCAGTGCCACCAGCAGCATGATGGTCTGGGCGCTTACCCCGGGAAAGGCCGCGCTGATATTGGCCAGAGCCGGCGACACAGCCGTGGCTGCCAGCAGCAGCAAAGAAATCGATAATACCACTGCTTTCAGAAGCGTTTGATTCATGGGTTTCACCTCTCTCGTTTAATTTTTTGAATATTCTTTCGAGGTCATGATAGCATGGGGATAATGCCCCTGTGAAATTCATAAATTGACTAATGGCTGTGCAAAAAATCATAACCAGGCAGCACTCTCCACTGTTGAAAATGCATACCAGAGGATATATGATTATTCTAGTCAGAAAATTTCGAACATATATTGTATAGCAACTATTGCAGCAGATTACCTTGATGGGAGGAGATATAGTGGAAGACATCCGGCATTTACGTTCGTTCATCTACGTGGCTGAGCATTTAAACTTCACCAAGGCTGCTGAACATCTCTATATTAGCCAGTCAACATTAAGCAAGCATATTGCCGAATTAGAGGAACAATTGGGCGTCCAGTTATTTGTCCGCACACATCACTCAGTTCGGCTTACATCGGCGGGAGCCACTTTGTTTGCCGAGTCCCGTTCACTCCTGACCATGATCAGCGAGGTCTTCGAAAGAACCCGCAAATCACAGCTCGAGGTCTGGGGAACACTGCGCATCGGCTGTATAGGCCTCGAACATGTTTTTTTACCCAAAGCCCTAAAACATTTTGCCGCCCTGTATCCCCATGTCAAGCTGGATATCCAGGTTATGCCTGTGCCCATGATCAACGAGGCTCTGGCACGACAGGAACTGGATATCGGTTTCGACACTTTTGTCGGCAGCGAGTTTACCTCAAAATTCGAGACCTGTACCATCCGCCGCGCCCGGCTGTGCTTTTTACTGCCACGCCATCATCCTTATGCCAGCAGATACTCGCTTGATCTGGCCGAACTGAAGCAGGAACGCTTTATTCTTATGTCCCCTGCGTCTTTTCCCCTTGGCCTGGACTGGTTTACTCAACAATGCAGCGCCCGCGGCTTTACCCCAAACATTGTAAGCCAGCCGGCCCGGGTTGAAACCCTCTTTTGGCAGGTTTCAGCCGGGATGGGTATTTCCTTTTGGGGTTTTGACCCTGTCTTTTGCCAAATGCTGCGTCATAACATCTCCTTGGTAGCAATGAACGGGCCTAATGCCTATGGCAACATTGCCCTGATCTGGAAAAAAAGCAATCCCAATCCGGTCATCCCGCTTTTTATCAAGGAGTTTGATGACATAAAATTAACAGAGCAACCGGCCTTACGCAGACTGGCTGCCCGCTAGCCAGGGTAATAAAAAAATAAACGTCCGGAACCTCATTCAGAGGTTCTGGACGTTATTTTGTAATTTATTTATTACCACACAGTTGCAAAGCTGTGTTTTGAGTGAGTCGGACCTGGCCGCTGCTGTCCCGGCAAATATCCTGCATCGTCACCGCTTGTCCCGGGGGCAGTACCAGGAACTCATCATCCCAGTCTCCCTGCAGCAGCTTATGGAATAACCGCAGCGAACCAGGCACCACCTCATGGCACAGGTTAAGCTCTTGGGCAAAATTCTGCGTCTGGGCCAGGATGCTGTCGATCGCATAGGCACCGGTATCAATCAGCATAAACCGCTTATAGTGACCCATCATAATTTTCATAATTCTCAAGGCTTTAGCCTGTCCGTAGCGCTCAACACAGCGCTCGTATTCGCGCAGCAGGTTGTTTTCGTAATCCAGCCAGCCTTTGGTTAAAAAATACGTGCCTGCTTCTTTTGATATATTTCTTTTCGCCTCGCAGGAGCCCAGCAGCAAGGGAATGCAGTCATCCACCTTGGGCAGCACTAGTGTTGCCTTATCTGACCTTATATTGAGCAGGCTATTGCCGCAATAACCAAACACCAATAAGATGTTATCCACATTATCGATACGGTTGATTTCTTCCTGTATACGCTTATGCAGCAAGTCGGGTGTATCATGCAGCCCTGATTCGATATAAAAAACCGGATAGCCTGCACCAGTGGTCTTAAGTGCCAGTGTAAGCTCATCCCGCAGGGTCTGACAGGCTAATATTGCCGTCCCCATGCAATCCCTTCCTTTACGACGACTGAACAATTCGTTTATTGGTCACAAAAATGTTGCGGCATAATTCTGTAACTTTAGTGCAGTCAGTTGCCCAATAATCGGCGCCTGTATATTTTCTTACACTTTCATTAACCAGCCCGCCGATAATAACGATTGTCTGAGAACGAAGCCCGGCCTCATCAAGGAGCACGATTGTTTTTTTCATTGACTCAAAAGCCTCGGTAACCAGCCCGGTTAAGCATACCACCCGGCTATTATACTGTTTTACAGCTTCAACAAATTTAGGGCCCGGTACATCAACCCCCAGATCACAAATGTCAAAACCATTATAGCGCATAATGCCTGTTGTGATATTTTTGCCGATATCGTGGATATCATCTTCCACTGTCCCAAATATAACGGTAGGATAAAGAGACCGCGGCGTAACGGTGTGATCTTTAATAACCAGGGTCAGCACGTCCTTAAAAATCTCGGAAGCCATAATCAGGTCTGACAAAAAATACTCACCTTTGCTGTACAGCTCGCCGACCCGGTCGGTACCGGCTCTGATCTCATCCAGCAGCACATACGGACTGATTCCCATTTGCAGGCCTTGCTTGACTAAATTAATGACCATGGCTTCATCCAGGCGGGACATGGCGGCAACAAGCATTTTCTGGGTCTTTAACATAGTTTCACAACCTTCCTGAAAGTGGATATGAGGTTGCCTTTAATTCAAATCGGTCTTTATGACAAACCATGATGGAAACGCCCAGCGGATTATCCCCCTTGGCATAAATAACCTGTTTAATAACAAGCGCCGGCAAGACTTCGTCAGCTTCTAACAGTCTGGCTTCTTCCGGCGATAAAGCCGCCACCGATATGACCATATCATTACGGACAGGCACGCTTTCCTGATGTTTGGCAACTAATTCGGGAAAATCGGCGTATTCCAGCTGCGTTTCGAGCAGCGGCTTGCCTTTCTGATACCGCAAAAACTTTTCTTCAATGGCAACAGGCTGAGCCCCTTTAAACAGAAGGCGCTTGACGGTAATTACGCTGGATTGCCCGGTAAAACCTAATTCGCTGGCCAGTTTCAGGTTATTGCGGATCAGGTTGACGCCTAACAGCTTATAACGCAGCTGCTCTTCATTAACCCCGCTGTGTTTCAGATCAATGACCAGTTGATTCAGGCGGGGCCGGGTTACGAAACTGCCCTTGCCTTTAACGGTATCAATCAAACCGGCTTCTGCCAGCAGTGCAATCCCCTGCCGCACAGTCATCCGGCTGATGCCATATTTTTCTCCCAGTTGCGCCTCTGTTGGCAGCAATTCACCATCTTTAAGCTCACCTGCTTCGATTTGCTGCTTTATATCATCGGCTAACCGGTAATAAACAGGTATTAAATTCTCGCGACTTTTCATAAAACCGCTCCTTGCCGTCACACGCTGTAATTCATTTAGGTATATACATATATATATACAGTTTACACAATAAATAAGAATTGTGCAATTACTTTATTTAGCCAACAAACAGAGTGACAAAAACAGGTGCTGCGAGCGCTGTAAACACACCGGCCAGAGCCATAGCCACGCCGGCCATGGAACCTGGCTTGTCCCCCTCCAGGAGCGCCATCGCCGTTCCCTGGCCATGGGCTACCGTCCCCATTGCCAACCCCCGGGCAACCGGGTCCTGAATCTTAAACCAGGTCAGTAAACTGAGACCGGCCACAGAGCCAAACGTGCCTGTGGCAACAACGAAGGCTACAGCCAGGGCCGGGTTACCGCCAGCCAGCTGGGCAACCCCGACGGCAAAGGGGATTGTTGATGACTTGGGAATGATGGAAACAATAATATCCCTTGATAAACCACCGGCCTGAGTAATTAGCAGCACCGTTGCCATCGACACCAGGGAGCCGCTGCCGACACCAAGGACAATTGCCCAGCCATATTCTTTCAGTAAGTGCCTGTTGCGGTAAAGCGGTACTGCTAAAGCGACAGTAGCCGGCCCCAGCAGGAAAGTCATAATATTTTTAGCCGGAACATAAGCAGCATAAGGCAGCCTGCAGATAACCAAAATAGCAATAAGCGCAGCGGTACTCAGCAATACTATATTAATCAATGGATTATTGTAGCGGAAATATAAGTGGCGGCTGACAAGATAAACCCCGATTGTGGTAAAAATGGAAACAACGGTAATCACCTCTTGCATTACTTATCCCCCCTGCGCAGCAACTGAGCCAGCCCCCCCACGGTAAAGAAGGGCAACACCGCTCCTGCCAGCAGCGCTGCGGCCAAAACCACACCATGTTCGTAAAATACCGTACCCCAGTCCATCAGGCCAACGGCAATGGGTATAAAGAAAAATAACATATGCTTTAGTAAAAAGTCGGCCGCATCCTGAATATAGTGCAGCTTGATAATGCCGCATAATAAGAGTAAAAATAGCAGCACCATCCCAAATACGGTACCGGGAATGGGCAAACCGGTAATGGCGGTAATCTGGTTGCCCAGCCAATAAACAATCCATAACAGCGTAACTTGCCCGATCATCTGTAGCAGCTTCAATACCCTATCCCTCCTGCGTTCACAAATAAAAATCCCTCGCGCCTCAATATACAAAGCGTAGCGGAGAGCGGTAATTCTGTCAACTTTTTTAAAGAAAATAATAACACGCTGCAGCCTAGTTGTGGATGCAGCGTGTGTTCTATTTTCTGCGTTTTTTTAGTTCCTCCAGCAGCTCACTGGGGGCAATGTCATGGTTAGCCAGCAACACTAAGCAATGATACCAGAGGTCGGCCATCTCATACAGGATCTCGGCTTTATCCTGATTTTTCGAGGCAATAATCGTTTCGGCTGCCTCTTCACCGACCTTTTTCAGGATTTTGTCCTGGCCTTTTGTAAACAGGTAGTTGGTATAAGAACCTTCTTTAGGGTTGTGCTTGCGGTCATTGATGACATGATACAGTTCATATAAAATGCCGGCTAACGGCTCTTTATACACAGTGTCCGGATCAACCAGCTTTTCTGCCTGGCCATGGCCTGCATCCAGCCTGCGGCTAAAGCAGGAGAAGGTTCCTTCATGACAGGCGGCACCGGTCTGGCTCACCTTGACAAGGATCGCATCGGCATCACAGTCATAATACATTTCTTTAACAGCCTGCACATGCCCGGAGGTTTCCCCCTTCTGCCAAAGGGTGCGGCGGCTGCGGCTGTAAAACCAGGTTACCCCGGTTTCCCTGGTTTTGCGCAGCGCCTCTTCGTTCATATAAGCCAGCATGAGTACCGTGCCGCTGGCTTCATCCTGGACAATAGCCGGTACTAACCCCTGCTCATTATATTTTATATTGACATCATTCATAATCTCACCCCTACCCCGCGGGTTTTCAAATATTCTTTCACCTGACCAACGGTAAACTGGCCATAGTGGAACACGGACGCCGCCAGTACGGCATCGGCCTTGCCGGCTGTCAATACCTCGTAAAAATGTTCAAGCTCGCCGGCCCCGCCGGACGCAATAACAGGTACATGGACAGCTTCAGATACGGCTCTGGTAAGAGGAATATCATACCCGTCCTTAGTGCCGTCTTTATCCATGCTTGTTAAAAGAATCTCCCCTGCGCCCAGTTCAGTTGCCTGCTTCACCCAGGCCAAGACGTCAATACCTGTTGGTGTCCGGCCGCCGTTAATGTATACCTCCCACTGACCCGGTTCGGTCTGACGGGCATCAACAGCCAGTACGATGCACTGGCGGCCAAAGCGTTTGGCGCCTTCGGCCAGCAGCTCGGGCTTTTTTACAGCGGCTGTATTCAGCGAAACCTTATCCGCCCCGGCTTTAAGCATTGTCCGGATATCCTCCACCGTGCGAATGCCGCCGCCTACTGTAAAGGGTATAAATACCTCGGCTGCCACCCGCTCTACTACATCCACCATCGTCGTGCGTTCATCAGAGGAGGCCGTAATATCCAGAAACACCAATTCATCGGCCAGCCTGATATCATACACCTTAGCCAGTTCCACCGGATCGCCGGCATCCCGCAGGCCAACAAAGTTCGTACCTTTGACAACCCGGCCGTCCTTTACATCAAGACAGGGAATAATCCGTTTCGTATACACTAGGCAACGCCCTCCTTCGCCAAACGAATGGCGGCTGCTAAGTCAACAGCCCCCGTATAGATGGCTTTGCCGATAATAACACCCTCAATCCCCTGGGCCTGATTGGCGGCCTGAAGTGCCGTGATATCCGCCAGGCTTTTAACACCGCCCGAGGCAATGACCGGAATCCCCGCTGCCGCTGCCAGGGCCGCTGTCGCTGCCACATTAACCCCTTGCAGCGTACCATCACGGGCAATGTCGGTATATATAATGCGGGCCACACCGGCCGCCGCCATTTTCACAGCCAGCTCCTCGGCACCAATTCCGCCCGCGACCTCCCAGCCTTCCAGTGCCGCCTGACCGTCCCGGGCATCAATGCCCACAACAATCCGGCCGCCAAACTGCCGGCAGGCTTCCCGTACCAATTCCGGATTACGGACCGCAGCCGAGCCTAAAATCACCCGGCTGACACCGGCCGCCAGCACTTGCTCAATGATCGCCAGTGACCTGATACCGCCTCCTAGTTGCACAGGTACAGGTACAGCCTTAACGATGGCCTGAACCGCCTCAAGATTGACCGGTTTACCGGCTAAGGCGCCATCCAGATCGACAACATGCAGATACTCAGCCCCGGCTGCTGCCCATTGCAGCGCCATCGCCGCCGGGTTGTCGGCAAACACAGTCTCCTGGTCAAACCGCCCTTCTGTCAGACGGACACAACGTCCGCCCCGGATATCAATTGCCGGATATATAATCATGAATTGTTCAACCCCTTAAAAAATTGGCTAATATCCCCAAGCCGGTGGTGCTTGATTTTTCAGGATGAAACTGTACGGCTTGCACATTGCCGCGCCCTACCGCGGCTGTTACCGCACCGCCATATTCGGTAACGGCTGTTACCAGCCGGCTATCTGTCGGCACAGCATGATAACTATGGACAAAATAAACAAAAGGAGCCGGTGGCAGACCGGCAAAAAGCGGACTGGCTGCTTCCATGTCCAGACTGTTCCAGCCCATATGAGGAATTTTTAAACCCGGGGCATTAAGCTTGCGCACCATACCCGGCAGAATTCCCAAGCCGGCCACACCCGGGTCTTCTTCACTGCCCTCAAACAGAAGTTGCAAACCAAGGCAGATTCCCAGAAACGGTACACCCCGTCCGGCCACTTCTTTAATAATGGGAATGAGGCCATAGCTGCCGAGGTTAGCCATACAATCACCAAAAGCCCCTACCCCTGGCAGCACGACCTTGGCCGCACTGCCAATCACCACCGGGTCACTGGTTACCACGATCTCGTAGCCACTGCCGGTTTCCGCATTTAATTTAGCAAAGGCTTTGGATACACTATGCAGGTTGCCCATGCCGTAATCGATAATTGCCAGCGTTTTGAGCGCCATCGTTAATCCCCCTTATAATATCCCCTTGCTGGACATAACGCCTTGTATCCGCTCGTCCCGGCGGGTGGCCTCATCCAGTGCCCGGCCCAAGGCCTTAAAGATGGCTTCAATGATATGATGGGTATTTTTTCCTGTCAGCAGCCGCACATGCAGGGTAATGCCGGCATGAACACAAACGGCCCGCAAAAATTCCTCTGTTAACTGACTGTCAAACTGGCCGACCTGTTCATTGGGCAATACCGCCTCAAACACCAGATACGGCCGCCCGCTGATATCCAGCGACACCATAGCCAACGCTTCATCCATCGGCACAAAGGCCGTGCCATAGCGTTTGATGCCGGCCTTATCCCCCAAGGCTTTAGCCAGTACCTGACCAAGGACAATACCCGTGTCTTCCACCGTATGATGCCCGTCAACCTCAAGGTCACCCCGGGCGTCGACCGTCAGGTCAAACAGCCCGTGTTTGCCGAGCAGGATCAGCATGTGATCAAAAAAGCCAATGCCGGTGGTCACCTTAGCCTGGCCGCTGCCGTCAAGGTTCAGAGAAACAGTTATGGCGGTTTCTCCGGTTATCCGTTCTATTACAGCCGTGCGACTCATCCGGCAACGACCTCCAGTACAGCATCATTTTCCGCCGGGGTGCCAATGCCAAGGCGGATACAGCCGTCAAGTCCGGGGGCGGCACTAAAGTCGCGCACCCCAATGCCCCGGCGGCTTAAACGGTTCACCAGGTCAGAGGCCTGTTCACTTTTTATCAGCAGGAAGTTGGTTTGTGAAGGATATACATACATACCATCAACACCACGGAGAGCAGTCGTCAGCCGTTCCCGTTCCCGGCTATTTTCAGCCAGGCTGCCGGCAAATTCCTGCCGCATGCCAAATACCGTCTCGGCGGTAATCAGGGTTAAGGCATTTACACTATACGGTAAAAGCACCTTGCCGATTGTGGCGGCAACAGCCTCACCGGCCAACAGATAACCCACGCGGGCCGCCGCCAGGCCATAGGCCTTGGAGAAGGTGCGGGCAATTGCCAAATTGGGGTATTTTCCCAGCAGATTCACTGCCGTCTGTCCATAAAATTCATGATAGGCTTCATCAACCACTACCAGACTCCCGGTATTGGCGGCTATATATTCGACTTGCTCCGGCGGCATCACCGTGCCGGTCGGGTTGTTGGGATTACACAGCAGAATCACGCCGGCCGCCGCCTGTTTGGCTGCCGCCAGCATTTTATCGGCATCCAGCGTATAATCAGCATTCAGTGCCACCGGCACCGGCCGGCTGTCTGCCAGTTTGGCATAAATGCCGTACATGGAAAATGAAGGGCTGGGATAAACAATACTGCTGCCGGCCCCGCCATAAGCGAAACACAGAGCCTCTAAAATCTCGCTGGAGCCGTTGCCAATCAGAACCTGGGCCGCACTCAGGCCAAACCCGGCGGCAATTACCGCTTTCAGCGACTGGGCACCGATTTCAGGGTAACGGTTAAAAGGCAGTACTCCCAGCCGTTCTATGATCCGGGCTTTAACCACCGGTGGCAGATCTGTCGGCCGTTCGTTGGCATCAAGCCGTATAGCCCAGTCGGCCTCGGTTACAGAGTATGGTTGCAAGGCTTCCAGCCCGGCACGGGGCATAAACATATTAATTCCCCCTTATCCTGACAGCATTGGCGTGCGCGGCAAGCCCCTCGGCCTCGGCCAGCTTAATCACCTGGTCGCTGACAGCAGCCAATGCCGCCTGTGTATAGGCAATCACACTGGTCTTTTTCATAAAGGTATCAACATTAAGCACGGAATAAAAACGGGCTGTACCGCCTGTAGGCAATACATGATTGGGGCCGGCAAAGTAGTCGCCCAGCGGTTCAGGCGAATAGGGTCCCATAAATATGGCACCGGCATGCCGTATAAAAGGCAGCAGCTTAAACGGCTCAGAGGTTAACAGCTCCAGGTGCTCAGGGGCTGACAGGTTAGCCAGTTCAACCGCTTCGGCAATATCTTTCGTAATAATAATCAGGCCGTTGTCTTCAATAGCCTGCGCGGCAATATCCTTACGCGGCAGCGCGGCCAGCTGGCGTTCGACTTCTTGGGCCACCTTGCCTGCTAGATCGGCACTATCTGTAATCAAAATGCTTGAAGCCAATACATCATGCTCAGCTTGGCTCAGCATGTCTGCCGCCACATAACCGGGGTCGGCGGTACTGTCGGCAATAATCAAAATCTCACTGGGGCCTGCCAGCATGTCAATATCCACATGCCCGTAGACAGCCTTTTTGGCCAAAGTTACAAAAATATTGCCAGGCCCGGTAATCTTGTCCACCCGCGGAATTGTTTCCGTCCCAAAAGCCAGCGCCGCTATGGCCTGGGCCCCGCCTACCTTGAATATCCTTGTGACTCCGGCCAGCTTAGCTGCTGCCAGGACATAGGGGTTAACCCGGCCGTCAGCAGCCGGCGGCACAACCATAATAATCTCCTGCACCCCGGCCACAGCTGCCGGCACGGCGTTCATCAGCACTGAAGAAGGATAGGCGGCTGTACCGCCAGGCACATAGATGCCCACCCGGTCCAGGGGTGTACATTTTTGCCCCAGAACTGCCCCGTGCTCGCGTTCGGTAAACCAGGATTCAGGCACTTTTTCGGCATGAAACCGCTTAACATTGGCAGCAGCAGCCTCTAGGGCTGCGAACACCGTCTGATCAATCCCTGCGACAGCGCTGTCAATCTCAGCCGGCGTTACCTCCAGCGCCTGGGCCGTAAAGTCGGCCCCGTCTATTAATCGCGTATACCGTAAGACAGCCTCATTGCCCTGACAGCGTACATCATCGACAATCCGCTGGGCAACCTGGGCCGCTGTTAAGTCTTCGCCAAACAATTTTTTCACCTTGTCTCTGGCCCCGGCCCCGAGCGTCACCTTGTCAAAAGCCGGTTTTTCCATAATCTCGGCAATTTCCTCTTTGCTCAAATAACTGCTGTATATTCTTTTCATGCATTTCCCTCACTTTCCACCAGAGCTTTTAATCCTTCCACCATGTTGTTGATCCGGTCGAATTTCATTTTGAAGCTAACCCGGTTAGCGATAAACCGGGCGGTCGCGGTGTGGATTTGAGCTACTTCAATCAGATTATTTTCTTTTAATGTCCGGCCGGTTTCCACCAGGTCAACGATAATTTCAGCCAAACCTACCATCGGTGCCAGTTCAATCGAGCCATTCAGTTTAATAATCTCCATTTGGATACCATTGCTGTGAAAAAAACGTTCCGCCACCCGGGGATACTTCGTAGCCACCCGCATATGAGCATAATCACTAAGTTTTTCCTGTTTGAGCACCTGCGGCACGGCTACCATCATCCGGCAAAAGCCAAACTTCAGGTCAAGCAGCTCGTAAACATCTTTACTTTCCTCTAACAATACGTCTTTGCCAATAATCCCGACATCAGCCGCACCATATTCCACATAGGTGGGCAGATCAGCGGTTTTAGTAATAATAAAGCGGATTTTCTCGGTTTCATTCGCAATTACCAATTTACGCGAATTTTCGCTGAGACCTTCGGCAGTATAACCGAGTTTGCCCAGGCGGCTTGCCGAAAGATCAAATAACTTGCCTTTCGGCAAAGCAATCGTTAAATACTCCATATCATTTGAGGTCATTTCCTGCCTCCACTTACTTTAATTAATTAAAGTGTTAATATAATAATATATTAACACTATGCAATAGGGAGCGTCAATCCCTAATATTTGATTTTACCTATTATCCTAACATTTTTCCCGGTAGGAAAAGTCGCTGCATATGTAGAACTAAATGGCAGGATAATAAAGCTGTATAAGGAGGTTCTGTATGTCTATACTGAATATAGTAGTGCTCAATCCGCTTGCCAGCCGTCATCTGGCGGTCCTGCAGGCAGTTGATCCTGATATCAATATAATGGTCGCTGATGAGAACAGCGTCCTCGAAAAAATGCCTGATTGTCATATACTTGTTACCTGGGGCTGGTCGGAAACCAGACCGCTGTATCAGGCTGCGCCGCACCTCGAATGGATTCACGCCCTGAGCGCCGGGGTGGAAAAGTTGATTTTTCCTGAAATCCAGGCAGCTGACACTATCCTGACCAATTCCAAGGGTATTCACGGCATTCCCGTTTCGGAACACGTGTTAGCCCTGATGCTGGCTTTTAGCCGGGGACTGCCTGTCAGTGTCCGTCAGCAGCAGGTGAAACAATGGCGGCGTATGCCCACAATAGAGCTGCATGAGCAAACGATTGCCATTGTCGGCCTGGGCTCCATTGGCCGGGAAATTGCTAAAAAAGCGAAAGCCCTGGGCATGAAGGTGCTTGCCAGCAAACGGGAACTTACTACCGAGCTGTTTGTTGACAAATTGTACCCGGCCGATAATGACAGCCTGCTTGAAATGCTGGGCCAGGCCGATTTTGCCGTTATTGCGCTGCCGCTCACCGAGCATACGCATAACCTGATCGGTCTGCCCCATTTTTCAGCTATGAAACGCTCAGCCTACCTCTTTAATATTGCCCGGGGTAATATTATTAACGAAAGCGAACTGATTGCCGCTTTGCAGCAGAAGCTAATTAAAGGCGCAGGCCTGGACGTATTCGTCACCGAACCCCTGCCGGCAGACAACCCCCTCTGGGCTATGGACAACGTAATTATTACGCCGCATGTGTCCGCCTTGTCACCGGCCTATCTTGACCGGGCGGTTAAGTTGTTTGCCGATAACCTGACCCGTTTTGTCCAGGGGCGGGATATGATTAATATTGTTGACAAAATAAAAGGGTATTAGTGAAGGCTGTCGGCGGTGCGCAATACTACCAGCTCCGGCGGGTCATCCGCGGCCTGGGCCGCGTGGTGCCGCTCCACAATCCGGAGCATGGCCGGCGAAGCGCCAATAGCCTGCAGCAGGGCAGCCCCCCGGGCCGCATGATGATAATAGACATATACAGCATGACGCAGATTTGCCACCTTATCACCCCGCCCCTCCCGGGCCCAGCGCCGGGCCCAGCCGGCAGCGACCTTATCCAGAATCACTGTCAGAACCTTATCAAAAGTGCTGACATCGCCCCGTACTTTGCCGACGTCATGCAGCAGCGCACACTGCAGCAGCAGCTCCTGATCCAGCGTAGCATCGCCGGCGGCAAGCGCGGACGCTGTGTAGGCAACATTCAGGGCATGCCGCTGGTCAGGCAGATTCATCTGCCAAAACAGTGCCGCCTCGGCGGCCGTTAAACGGCTGACAACGAACTCCCGGTCCTGCCGGGTAATCCGGGCCGACAAGGCTGCGATCAGTTGCTTAACCCGCTTACTCAATATAGATCAACTCTTCATAGCCAGACTTGGCAGCCATCAGCTCCGCCTGTTCTCTGGCCGCCGGGGCCAGGGCCAGTTTAGTCCGCCGGCCCTCTTTACGGCAGCTTTTCGCCGCCTCAATTGCGGCAGAAAGCTGGCCTTCGGCCCAGGCAATATACACTTCCTGCTCCGGCACACTGACACTGATACCCTGCCGTTCCATCGCCAGCAGCACCCGCTCAATACCCAGCGCAAAACCGGTGGCCGGATTATCAACCCCAAAGGAAGCCAGCATCTTGTCATACCGGCCGCCACCGCAGAGCGGAAAGCCCAGGCCCGGTGTATACCCTTCCAATACCATGCCCGTATAGTAATCAAAGTCGCGGATAATCCCCAAATCAAAATTCACATACCGGTCAACCCCATAGCCGGCCAGCAGCCTGCGGATATCGGCCAGATTATTCAAAGCCTTGCGGCTCAGCTCATTGTTTACCAGCCGGTAGGCTTTGTTAAGCATCTCCTCCTGGCCATGGAGCAAGGGAATTTGCTGCAGCAACGCCTGGGCACCCGGGGATAAACCGCTTGTTGCCAGGATCTCGCCAAGACCGACTAAATCCCGTGCTACCATAGCGCCCTTTATTTGCTGCTGATACTGCGGTGTCAACCCGCTCTCCGCCATAAGGCCATTAACAAAATCCACCTGGCCTAAACTAATCTGAAAATTAGTTAAACCAGACTCCAGCATCGTCTCCACCGCCAGGGCCACTACCTCGGCATCAGCCGCCGGACCAGGCGCGCCCAGAAGTTCAACCCCGGCCTGATAAAATTCACACTGCCGGCCGGCCTGAGCCTGCTCATGCCGGAATACATTGGTCAGGTAAAACAGCCGCAGCGGCAGCTGTCCGCCCTTCAGCCTGGTCGCAGCCACGCGGGCAATCGGCGTGGTCATATCCGGTTTAAGCACTAAGATGCGATTATTGTTATCAAAAAACTTAAATACCTGCTGGTGCATATCACTGCCGGTACCCACTGTGAGTGTTTCAATATATTCAAACGTTGGGGTTACCACTTCATCATAGCCCCAGCGAGAAAATAACTCGGCAATTGAGCCTTCGACAATCCGCTTCTGCTTGGCTTCCCGCCGCAGCAGGTCCCGCGTACCGTAAGGGATTTGCGGCACAAACTGATTTTTATTCATTCCTGCACCCCCATGTTAGTCAGCCTTATTCCCCTCTAAGTGACCCAATACAGCTTTGTAGCCGTCGGCGCCATAATAAAGACAGCGCTTTACCCGGCTGATTGTCGCGGTACTGGCACCGGTCAAAACAACAATATCATCATAAATAACCCCTGCTTTTAACAAACGCGCCACTTCCAGCCGCTGGGCCATAGCTTTGATTTCACCAATTGTACATACATCTTCGAAAAACTGATAACATTCTTCCTCATTTTGCAGCGACAAAATACCCCTGAACAGCTGATCTGTCAGCCCATCTTTTAATTTGGGATTTACCGGCATGCTATACGCCTCCTGTAAATACTTGCTTCTGAATATAATTATTTCGCTATTGACCTGGATTTTCCTTCTTTAATACTTTTTATCTTTATTTAATTAAAATAAGGTTATTTATTAAGATTTGTCTTCTTCCTGCAAATAATACATCAATAATCCTGTTGACAGATACAT
>JAEWGR010000155.1 GCA_023388195.1 Bacillota bacterium | reverse complement strand
TTGTAATGCAGAAGGGGTTATTGTAAAGTTTCTTCCTGGTAAAACATTTGATATGCGGATTAGAGAAGGAGATAAGGTTCCTGTTGGCGGCACTTTACATGAATGCCTAACAACTAAGAAAGAAGTTCATAAAGCGTTACCTAAGGAATTATACGGTGTACCTATAAAGGCAATCGCATATCCTGTATATGAGGATGGTATATTAGTTGGGGCTACTGCAACTGGTTTTTCTTTAACTGCGCAACAGACGCTGATGGATTCAGCTCAGAACATAGCCGCAACAAGTCAGGAAATTACCGCGACCACTGAGGAATTGGCCGCTTCAGCCACCGCGTTAGCGCAACAGCTTGATGATCTTAAGTCCAAAGGCGAGCGAGTCTTAGTAGAAC
Source organism: Bacillota bacterium (assembly GCA_023388195.1). GTDB lineage: Bacteria > Bacillota > Negativicutes > Sporomusales > Sporomusaceae > Sporomusa. The sequence continues at coordinate 29,966 of JAEWGR010000155.1, read as the reverse complement.
TTAAGAAGACGGACGATATTCTGAAGTTTGTAAGTGATATTTCTGCAAACTCAAATTTACTTGGTTTAAACGCAGCTATTGAAGCGGCCCGGGCGGGTGAGCATGGACGCGGATTTGCAGTAGTAGCCAGTGAAATTCGAAAGATGGCTGATAATAGCGGCCAAGCTGTTACCGATATAAAAGCTGTATTAGGGGCGATCCAACAAGATACTTCGGGAATAATTACAGGTATTGGGGAATCTGCTTTTATCGGAGAGCGGCAGGCTGCTGCCAGCCAGGAAATATCTGCGTCAATGCAACAGTTGGCGGCAGCGGCTACTGATATTGAGAAGATAGCAGAAATTATATAGTTACAGCTCTAGAGCTGCTGCCAGTTTGTTCTGGCGGCAGCTTTTTTACGTGATTTTAAAACATTGTATTTGAGTTTAAGCCCCCTCTTTGTTCTTAAACTACCAGTAATATATATTTATAAAAGAGGGCAATTTTTACAAGTCTATATTATAGAGGAGGTAATTATGAAAGCTATTACTATACTAGAGCCGTGGGCAAGCCTTATAGCCTGCGGCCATAAACAGATAGAAACACGGTCCTGGTCTACTAAGTACAGAGGGCAGATTGCCATACATGCAGGTCAGGAAACTAAGAGGGCGTTTTATAGCCTGCCTATTATCAATGCTTTGGGAATAAGTTGTGTTTCGGAACATTGGCTGAATATTCGTCTAGGTTCAGTAATTGCTATAGCTGATTTACTTGATTGTCTTAAAGTCCGAGGCACCGCCTCTTTAATAATCGGCAATGACAGGAGAGTCGCCGCTTTTTTAGAAAATAACATGAGAGTTATGGGCAATGAACTTGCGTTTGGTGACTATACGCAGGGCCGCTACGCCTGGATACTGGCTAACGTGCGCCGGATAGAGCCCGTGCCGGCCAAGGGAAGGCAGCGGCTCTGGGAGTGGGAAGGTCAATAACATAGCTAAATGCATATAATAAAGTACCATAATATCTGGAGGTGTAAGGAAAATGGCGAAGATAGTTAAATTAATTCGTGCCGATAAATCCGGAATATATGCGCTGCCGGAAGGCTGCGGCTGGACCTTTGATGTTGTGCAGGCTATTTTAATTGACGGCAAGCCGGTTAAAAAGGGGCGCTATGCCATTGTAGCCGATAACACGGCTGTTGATATTTTTGATGCTAAGGATAATTCTGTTATTACCGTGGTTTTAAAATAAAGAGAGAACACCGTTCAGGTGAAATACTCCTCAATCGGTAGCCAGGAGAAGAGAAAAACCTGCTGCCGAAAAGGGGAGTATATTTATTTAGGCAGCTAAGAAGTGAAAAACTAAATAAAACTGATTAATTATTATTATTTGTTGCAGGAAATTGCTAAATAGTGCCTAATATTCCATATAAGGAGGCGGTATTATGGTACATATGCGTAATTTCCTGTATAAAAGGCCGGATACGGTAGAACCGTGGCCATTGTGGGGTAGATTATTATTTTGGCTAATATTATTAGGAGCGATAGTCGATTGGATATTATAAATAGTTAAAGCCCCCAGTGTGTACTGGGGGCTTTAACTATTTATCTTAATGTACATGATTATAGAGTAATGGAGTTCCTAGCTTGCTTGGTATTCATCGTCCGGAGATTTTTTTAATTTCTATTTATCCATTTTGACTGTTTTATGTACGGATAAAGAATGAAAGGTATTATTTTTATTGTCTTTTCGATATTTATAATGTTATAATAATATCCAAATTATGGAAATAAAAATGGAGTTGAGCTAAGCTATGACCACCGGGATGAAAGAATCATTAATAAGTAAGTTAACGGCACGCATACAAGAACAGTTAGTCGTAAATGGGATTACTGATTTCAAAATTAGGGATGGCAACTTTCATTTTACCAATATTGATGATAAATGTAGAGCGAATGCAATTATTCGCGATTATTTAACGTATTTGCTTGATCATGATGCAGAGTGTTTAATGTAGGGGCGGAGTCTATACTAATACGCAAACCCTGCACACACGATGAAAAATTATGTGCCGGCAAAAGCGAGAATCTGATTTGAAACTGTACGGACTGCGAGGGACGGCGGCGTGTTGGAAAATATGACACGCCACCGTCCCTCGTGTATGACTATGTTTCTTGACGCATTGTCACCAGTAACAAGAAGCATGGATAAAAAATATATTAACAATAAGAGGGGGAAATAAATTATGAATAAATATTTTTATGAACTGGCAAAACAAGCTGCCGCAGTAGCCAATGAAGGCTTCGGTGACATTATCAAACCAGAATGGATTTATTGTCAATGGTGCCACGAAACAGGCGGATTTACATCCACACTGGCCAGTGCGTACTATAATCTGGGGGGGCTAACCCAGGTTACGCCCAATGACACACCGCAACCAGATGGCCAATACTACTATAAACAGTTTACAAGCTATGAAGCCTATGCCGAGTATTTCGGCAAATATCTTCGATACTACGAAGAGGATGGTCTATACACTGCAGGCAGTATTGATGACTATATTGTCGCGCTTAAGCAGGGCGGCTATTTTGGGGATACCCTAGAAAACTATTTATCCAGTGTTAAAGGAATCTACTCGGCGAATTTTGATCTGGGGAATAATAGCAATAAGCTGAATTCTGTTCCTGGTGAGATTATTTTAATTCGTGCCGATGAATCCGGGGTTTATGCATTGCCGGAAGGTATGAACTTTGATTCTGTGCAGACTATTTTGGTTGATGGCAAGCCTGTTATCGAGGCGCGTTATGCTATTGTGGCCAATAATACGGCTGTAGATATTTTTGACGCCCAGACTGATTCCGTTGTAACGGTGATATTAAAATGAAAAAGACGCCGTCCAGCGCTGGGCGGCGTTTCTATGGGAGAGGAGACAATACATGTTTAGTATAACCAGGATAAAGGAGTTGATTCATAATGAGAAAAAGACTTTTATTATCGGTATTGTTTGCTTGCTTGCTGGTTTTGGTATCGGCTGGTACGTGTTCGGCCCAGTACAGCCTGACCGATCAGGAATTGACCAGGTTAGAACAGATATTTCAGCAGTTGGACGAGAACAACAGGCAGCTGTTGATCGAGTTGAGCGAGTCGAAAACGGACTTGCAGACAGTGCGGTTGAAGCTGGGCGAGTATCAGCAGGACTTGGCGGCGTTGCAGAATCAGTTGTTGACGTTGAAAACCGAATTGACAGCAGCCAAACAAAACTTACTGACAGCGCAGGACTTATTGCAGAAGGCCAACAAATCCTTGCAGGCATACGAACAAGAGGTACAATCAGAGATTAGGGGGCTGAAGCTGCAACGGGGGATATTGATAGTAGGGCTGGGGTATATCGCGTTTAGATAGGCTGATATTTTGGTAATTAGCGACCCAGGGCTCTGGTTGGCAGGATTTTGCATAGGATTAATAGAAAAGAGTAACATATATAATTATCTTAGCGCTAATGAGGTGTTTCAATATGATGGATATTTTGTGGTGGGCCCTTAATACTGCAATTGGTATTGGGACCGGATTCTATGTTCTTGATCTTCAGGGAGCCTTGTTTATGGCAGTGGTAGGAGGGCTTGGGGGAGTTTTCTTGTTATTCGAGAAAGCAACTCACTCCTAAGCCGGGACATCTTCTTTTCCGCCGCTTCACCTTGCTGGGGGAGCGGCTTTTTCAAAGGATAGAAGAACTTGGCACAAAGCCGCCAAATAACAAAGTACTGGTTGGAGCGAAGTTTCTCGGGAGAGAGGCATTGCGTGCCGCCGGTACTTTTTTAGTTATCGTTTTTGTACTGCTCTTAGCAGGTTTGAAATATAACGATAAAGAGGTGGTGATGAATGCGAAGGGGTGTGATGCTGCGCGGTGCCTGGAAAATTGCCAGGACTTACTGGTTTTCAGAAGAAAAATGGTCGGCCTGGCTGCTACTGTCCAGTGTGATTGCTTTGAATTTGGTGCTAGTGTATATCACAGTGCAGCTTAATTTGTGGCAAGGATCGTTTTACGAGGCGATCCAGAATTTCAATTATGACGGCTTTCTGAGGATTATGGAACAATATGCGTTATTAGGAGTTTTATTCATTGTCGTCAAAGGCTATCAAATCTACGCACGCATGTTTCTTCACATGCGCTGGCGGCGCTGGCTTACAGAACGGTACCTGTCAGCCTGGCTCAAAAAAAAATCGTATTACCGGCTGCAATTGATGGCTGGAAATGCCACTGACAATCCTGATCAGCGGATTAGCGAAGATGTTGAATTATTTGTTATGTTGACCCTGCGATTATCGGTAGACTTTTTACAGGATGTAGTAACAGTTTTTTCGTTTGTCATCATATTGTGGAATTTATCAGGGGTGTTTTATCTGCCGGTTGGTGATCAGCAAATACCGGTATATGGATATTTGGTATGGTTGGCATTAGCCTATGCTGCTGTCGGTACCTACTGGACACTCCAGGTCGGGCGTCCTCTCGTACGGCTGGATTATGATCAGCAACGGTATGAGGCTGATTTTCGATTTAGCCTGGTACGGGTGCGGGAACATGCTGAAAGTATTGCTCTGTATAGTGGCGAAGATAATGAAAAGAAAAATTCTATGAAACACTTTAATCAGATTGTAGTCAATTTCATTAAAATTATTGACGTTCGCAAAAAGTTGATGTGGTTAACAACTGGTTACTCAAAGATTTCAGTAATTTTTTCTGCATTGATTGCATCGCCACTTTATTTCCGCGGTCAGATTCATTTTGGCCAGATGTTTCAGATTATTGACGCCTATAACCATGTACAAGTTGGATTTTCATTTATTATTGACAGTTTTACTCAGTTAGCGCAATGGCGGGCGGTTATTAACCGGTTAAATAATTTTCTCACCTTCCTGGAGGCCGTCCAAACGGAGGAAGGATCACATACAGAAATGGTTTTCAGGCAGCATCAGGCCGATTTGTGTTTAGAGGGGGTCAATGTTTTTCAGCCGAATGGACAAAAACTAGTTCAGGATTTAACATTAAAACTTCCTGGTGGTCAGAGACTGCTGATAACTGGTCCGTCCGGCTGCGGCAAAAGTACATTGCTGCGAACCTTGGCTGGGATTTGGCCGTATGCCAGCGGCAGCATCAGGCTTCCTCGCACAGCGAAGCTTATGTTTGTTCCACAAAAATCCTATATGCCGATCAATACGTTGCGAGAAGTTCTGTTGTATCCCGGGCTGGCCCATCCAATACATGACGCTGATTTACAGGCTATTTTAGCCGCTTGCCGGCTCAAACACCTAACAGACAGGCTTGATGAATATCAGGATTGGGGGCAGGCATTATCTTTGGGAGAGCAACAAAGAATGGCTTTTGCGCGAGCGCTTTTGCAGAAGCCTGATTGGCTGTTTCTGGATGAGGCCACATCAGCTCTTGACGAGACTACCGAACAAACGGTGTACCGGCTGGCCGTTAAAACATTAACCAAGACAACCATCATAAGCGTAGGTCATCGGAGTACGCTGGTGAACTATCATCATAATCGGCTGCTTTTGGGTGGCGGCGGCGATTGGGAGCTTAGAACTGCTTCTCTGCGTCCCTAAGTTCCAGCCGCTAACCAGCCAGTATGTTAGATCAGGCATAGCATGGGGACGGTGATTCTGTCTGCTAAAGATGGAACCATTGTCCCCGCATTTTTGTGAGTAATCAGAAATGTAAAGGGATATGCATTACATAACTGATGGTAGCTTACAATCATTTCAGATTACACTGCATAAAATGATGAGGGAGGTGAGTTTTTCATGAAAAAGCATATTATTGTAAACCTTACAGCATTACGTGTTTGTTATTATGAAGAAGATAGTTTGATTCTGGAATATCCGGCAGGGGTTGGAAAGTCTGAAACGCCTACTCCGGCCGGAGTTTATCAGGTTGTAGACAAATTAATATTTAATGAGCCTGGTGAAGTCGATCTTGGTTCGCGCCGGTTTGTCCTGTCGACAGACAAAACCTGTTTGCATGGTTCCTGGCTTGAGCCGGTAGAAGGCCACGTGTCCGGCGGGTGCGTAAGAATGTATAATCAAGACATTGAAGTACTTTTCGAAAAAGTGGAAGTCGGCACACCGGTAACGATGATGTACTGATTGGCAGGCATAAAAGCCTATTGGCAAGAGCTGATGGGCTCTTTTTGCCACATGGTTGTCTTTGTTTCTTACGTGAATTCATGTGTCCGGGCCGGATTTAGGCCGGTAGTTTGTCTAGCCAAAATTATGTCATAACACCTGGTGGTATTATCTTTATATTAGTTAAGCATACTATTGTCGGAGGTGTTTTCAAATGATGGGAACAATTTGGTTTTTAATTATCGGGGCTGTGGCCGGCTGGGCTGCTGGGAAAATAATGCGTGGTCATGGTTTTGGGATATGGGTGGATATTATTGTCGGCGTTGTCGGCGCGTTTATCGGTGGCTTTGCATTATCCTTATTAGGGCTTAATAGCTATGGAATTATTGGACAACTTATCACCAGTATAATCGGGTCAGTGATTCTTCTCTGGGTTGTCCGTTTATTTAGCGGGAATCAGGCTAGTACCTAAGCAATACAATCAGCATAAAATATGGTTACCGGCCGCCCCATCCTTGCTGATGGGACGGCTTTTTTTGCATGATCAAAAAGTATATCCTTTCTGATCATAAGTAAAAACGCCTATACCCTAATGGGCACAGGCGGCTTTCGCCGCCGTCCTGATGGAACCTGGCAGAAGCCAAGTATTTTCCTTTCAACAGTAACAGATCTTCCCTGGGGAGCATAAGCTATACTATATATCACCGTTAGCCCCAAAAAACAAGGAGATTGTCCATACATAGTCGTCTGCCATTTGGTGGACTGTTTTTTATGTGCCGTTTGCCTTTTGCCGGGATTTCTTTAGGGACGGCTATTGGTAAGCAGCTGGCTTTTGCTTTCAGGCACATGATAGTTACTGTTTGTCTATAGAGAAAATAATTAGGGGGTATGGGAAATGAAAGCCCTGTTATATGCTCGGGTTAGTAGAGAAACTCAAGGCGCGTTCAGTATTGAAACCCAGCTTCAGAAATGCCGTAAGAAAGCTGACGATCTGGGGGTTGGCGATTTCACAACCTATATTGATAATGGATTTACTGTAGACAGTGATAGGCCCCGATTTAAGAGCATGATTGCGGATTATCAGGACGGCGATATTATTATTGCACTTAGTTCGGACCGCTTATTCGGCAGTTTCAGCCAGGCAATGGATTTTAGAAAACAGTATAAACTTCAGCTTGTCCTTACTGGCGAAGAAGAGGTGAGACCGGCAAATAATCTTGTTCCTGCAGCGCCGGTAACCGAGCCTAACGCTGTTGCAGCAATGAAACCGAATAATGAGGCTCAGCAAAAGTTTTTGGCTCATATTGCCGGATTAATCAATTTCTGGGATCAGGAGTCTAAGTCAAGCCGGGAAAAGTTAACAGGCTTAGCGGTTTCCATAGTGAGCAGTTTCGATCGCTGGGCTGAGGAATTACCGGGGCTTATTTTTGCTCCAGACCTTGATCAGGAAGATGGTTCTGAAAATAACACTGATATTACAAGCCGGTTATATGAACAAATTAACCACTATCTTAAAAAGTAAGCTGCCAAGTAGTTTAAGATTTATAGTGAAGACTCAGCAGCTAATAAGACTGTCGCTAAATAAAGTAATGTCTGAAAAAATTCCATGTATTACCCCTGTACAATAGATAATATTTGCTCTGAAATACCCAAACAAGCAGAATTACCCCTGGCACCGCCAGGGGTAATTCTGCTTGTTTGGAAAAAAGGATACATTATCCTGCAACTTTCTGTGAACTTGTGTTTTTGACGCAACCAGATTAAGTTTCCTTCCATTAAATTAGTCCATATTTTTTTGCGGTAACTACAAAGCAGCACCACGTAGGCAGGGAAACTTTGACAGGATGGAGAATGATCTAACATAGCAAGATAAGATAATAAAATACTGAGTGTCAGCGGAGGTGCATAGGTGTATATTTAAGCCGGTTAGAGATAATAAATAGTAGTATTTTAAAAGAAAAGACTTGACTTATGCCAAGTCCTTCAGGACGGCGGCGAAGACTTTGTCTCGTTCTTAGGTCAACGGAATTTAGTAAAAATTCTGGCAGACTATATAAAGGGAGGATTTCACATGAATAAAACAGTATGGGTCATTATTGCGATTGTTGGCGCATTGTTGGTAAGTGCTGTTTTCAATTATAACACATTGGTTAGTATTAACGAAAATGTTAATGGTAAATGGAGTCAAATTGAAAACCAGCTGCAGCGGCGGGCTGATTTAATTCCTAACTTAGTTAGTACGGTAAAGGGCTATGCGGCCCATGAACAGCAGGCAATTCAGGCGGTCGCTGATGCGCGGGCCAAGCTGGCAGGGGCACAGGGACCAGCAGGCAAGGCCCAGGCAGACAATGAGTTGAACTCAGCTCTTAGCAGGCTGCTGGTCATAGCAGAAAACTATCCCAATCTTAAGGCTGATAAAAATTTCCGGGCCCTTATGGACGAACTTAGCGGCACCGAGAACCGGATTGCCGTGGCCCGTAAAGATTACAATGACGCCGTGCAGGTATATAACGTTAAAATACGCTCTTTGCCGACAAGCTTATTTGCCGGTATGATGGGTTTTGGGCCTAAGGAATATTTTAAGGCTGCTGAAGGCGCAGAACAAGTTCCCCAAGTAAAATTCTAAAAGACAAACGAGGGGGTAATTTATGAATAAAAGGTTGGCCTGGCTTATTGTAGTAGTATATCTATTACTAATTTCTTTGGCTGCGGCCCAACCCCTGATCCCGCCGGCACCGGCGCACAGTATCTATGTTCAGGACCACGCCGGCGTATTAAATTCAGATACTAAAAATAAAATTAACACTCTGGGCAGCAAGCTGGCAGCTAAAACTAAGGCACAGGTTGTCGTGCTGACAGTTAAGACCCTGGAGGGTGCTTCATTAGAGGAATATGCACTGGAGGTTTTACGACGGTGGGGTATAGGGGATAAACAGCTAAATAACGGGGTACTGGTGCTTGTTGCTGTAGATGACCGTCAATCGCGAATTGAAGTAGGGTACGGTTTGGAGGGCGTGCTGAATGACGCCAAAACCGGGGCCGTGCAGGATGAGTATATGATTCCTTATTTTGCCGCCAACGATTATAATCAGGGGATCTGGAATGGTTATCAGGCCTTGGTCAGTATAACGGCCAAAGAGTATCAACTTGATATCAATACTGACGCTAAAGCGGCCAAGGTGCGTTCGGCAGCCAATCAATCATGGTGGGATACCCTGCCCTGGTGGGGGCAGTTGGCGATAGCAGCAGGGGCGTTGGCTTTGTTCATTTTTGACTGGCTGTTTTTCGGCGGCAGCATTACATATCTAATTCTTTCACTTTTAAGATTTCGTGGTGGTGGCGGTGGCGGCGGTTACGGCGGCGGCTCGGGCGGTGGCGGCGGCTCCAACCGCAAATGGTAATTAAATCTATAAAGCAATTGCGGGCGCAAAGGAAGGGATTTATGTGGCAGAAGTTTCCCTATTGAACTGTTTTACCACAGTCGCAAAGTATATTCCCCAGCTAATTAACGGCAAAGTGGGCGTGGTGGTGAGTGACCGGGAAAAATGGCTAGTATCTTATTCGATTCCTGAACTCGAAGGTCAGGTGGTTGTCGGCCAGGCTCTCAAACCGGGATCTGCTGCCTACCAGGCAATACACCAGAGACAACGGGTAGTTGTGGAAGTGAGCAGTGCCGTTTACGGTATTCCTTATATTGCTATCAGCCTGCCGGTAATTGATGATCAGGGTGAAGTCATTGGGGCTGTTGCCGTTCACGAATCAATGGAACGGCAAAACATGCTGGCAACTGCAGCCAGGCAGTTGTCCAGTTCAGCTACCCATATGTCCTCTTCTATCCAGTCCATTCTGGCACAGGCTGAAGAACTGGCAGCCAGCGGGCGGATTCTTAAAGATATGTCAGTTGCCGCGAATAAAGAGGTGGCTGATACGGATTCTGTTGTTGGCTTTATTAAAAATGTCGCCAGCCAAACTAATCTTTTAGGCCTGAATGCTGCTATTGAGGCCGCCAGGGTTGGGGATATGGGCCGGGGATTTGGTGTCGTCGCCGAAGAAGTCCGCAAGCTAGCCACCAATAGTGCCAGTTCGGCAACTCAGATCACCACAATTCTGAGTAATATAAAAAAATCAATTGCGAAAATTGGTATTGAAATAAATCAGATTGACTCTGTTACCGAACATCAGGCTAATACTATTCAGGACCTTACAGCCCACAGCCAGATGCTTATGGCGATGTCGGAACAGCTTGCCAGTTTGGCAGCCAACATGAATAATGAACAAAAAAAGTGAAACAACCCTCAGGGTTGTTTCTTTTTATAGGTATTTTTTATTATTCCACCAAGGTTAACCGCCGGTTAGGTTGGTGGCTCCGGCCAACTTTCGATGAAGGATTTCCATTTACCATAACGATATCCGCAGTAAAATTGACATTGTCATTGAATAAACTGCTGCCGACAGCATAAATGTCGACAGGCAGGCGGGCTGCTTCAAATTGAGCGATCCGGTCAACGGTGAAACCACCGGACACCATAATTTTCACATGCCTGAAGCCTTCATTATCAAGGGCCTGCCGGACATTTAACACCAACTGCGGGCAAACCCCGGTTGGTTTAAAAGTACCCATCTGTGAAATTACGGATACATCAACAAGATTATCTGCCGTATCAAGGCGTACCGCCCACAACGTATCTCCCATTTCTCTGGCTACGGCCAAAGCCGTGCCAACACAGTCATTAGTATAATCAACAAGCGCTACCCGGTTGATCTGCGGATCAATATAAGCATCAAAGGCTTTTGTGGCCCGGACTGTGTCGCCTTCATAAACCGCAATCAGGGCATGCGGAATCGTTCCGAGCGCTTGTGCTCCCCAGCGTGAGCCATTGGCCGGCGTGGAAACACCGTGGATGCCGCCAATATAAGCAGCATAGCCATCCGCTGCCTGGACTGCATAATGGTCAAAACGGGACGGGAAGAATAGGACCGGTTTGCCATTAGCAGCCTTCACCACCTTATGGACATTGGTGGCAATTTTAGTCTGGCGGGAAAGTATCCCTAAATATACTGTTTCTAAATGCGAGAAGTCTGCTAAATCACCTTCAATGGTCATTACCGTTTCCCACGGCCCGACATGGTCACCGTCGTGCAGAGCGTGAATAACCAGCTGCTCTGGATTATGAGCGCATTTTCTGATAATGGCAATTGCCTCATCGATGCCGCAGACTACAGCCTGATGCCGCTGAAATATCTGCATAATCACCCGGGGCCGGTGATTATCCTTGATGAGGATTTCCTGGGTGCGCATGAAGTAACTGTCGCTGAAAACCCCATTCCGTATCTGTTCAACAGGGATAGTAAAAGAGTCCGGCGATAAACGTTGTTTCATCAAAGAGGCCTCCTAGATATTGCAAAGATAATGATAAATTTCTAAAATTTGCATAATAATCTTTATTCTACATAATTTTATGATACAATAAAATTATATTTTGTCGCAATAGGGGAGGACGCTAATGCAATACAATATGCGGGTAATTGAGATAAAAAATCAAGACCAGGCTAAGGCCGAACTGTACAAGATTAAATGTGATCCCGGCGGTGCGGCTATTATGTCTAATAAAGCCGTATATAAGACGATTAAAGTGGAAAATGTGTTAAGTAAAGCCGCACTTATTCTAAAACAGACATTTCTCTCCAAAGGCGGCGAGGCCTCTGTCTCAAGGGGGGCCGCCGATTTTAGCGATCAATACACAGACGTACTTTTAAGCGGGAGTCTGAAACACTATAAACAATGTATTCCCCAGCTTAAGGTCCAGCCCTGGGGGCTCAAAAAACTGGCCCAGGAACTGGAGACAGTCATAGCCGCCAGTGAAGCTTTTCCCCGGCGCGACTATCAGCTTGGTAATCACAAGCTGGCCATTACACCGGAAAAAACACTGGTTATGGGCATTTTAAATTTTACACCAGATTCTTTCTCCGATGGAGGAAAGTTTAATAATCTTGATGCTGCCCTGAAACATGCCGAGCAAATGGTTAAAGACGGGGCCGATATTATCGATATTGGTGCTGAATCTACCAGACCCTACGGATCGGAGAAAATCTCGGCGCAGGAGGAACTGGACCGATTAATGCCTGTCCTGGAAAAGGTGCTGACTGTTGCCAGTGTGCCTGTGTCTATTGATACTTATAAAGCCAGCGTTGCCCGGGAGGCCATTAGAGCCGGTGCCCATATGATCAATGATATCTGGGGCCTGCAGTTTGACCCCGACATGGCTAAGGTAGTTGCCGAAGCCGGGGTGCCGGTGGTGATTATGCATAATCAGGAGGGGACAGTGTATCAGCGGGATATTATGGCCCATATTCTTGAATTCCTGCGGCACAGTGTTGAAATCGGTAAGGCTGCAGGTATCAGCGCTGAACAGTTTATTCTTGATCCGGGCATTGGCTTTGGCAAAACCCCGGCGGCTAACTTAGTTGTTATGGCACGCCTTGAGGAACTGAAAGCAATGGGTTGCCCGGTATTATTAGGCACTTCCCGCAAACGGTTTATCGGTGATATTTTAAATGCCCTGCCTGATGACCGGGTGGAAGGAACAGGCGCTACTGTCGCTTTGGGAATTACTAAAGGTGTTAATATTGTCCGGGTACATGATGTCAAGGCGATTGCCCGCATTGCCCGGGTGACAGACGCGATAACAAATGCTAAATATCAGTAGGGGGTAACTAACAGTGAGACATAGAGTTTCTTTAAAAAATATGGTGTTTTATGGTTTTCATGGTGTGTATGAATTTGAGCGTGAATTAGGACAGCGCTTTTATGTTGACCTTGATATGCAAGCCGATTTGAGTCAGGCTGGTAAAAGTGACCGGCTGGAAGAGACTGTAGATTATGTTACAATTTATAATCAAACCAAGGAAATCGTGGAGAATCAGAGATTTCAGCTGCTGGAAGCATTGTCTTACCGTATTGCCGAGGAGGTTTTGCGGCTGCATCCGCTGGTAGAGGAAGTAAGCGTGCGGATTCGCAAACCATCGGTACCCATTGCCGCCGCTCTAGAGTATGTTGAAGTGGAAGCTGTCCGGAGACGGGGCGAATGATAGTTTTAGGATTGGGTTCGAATATCAGCATTGGAAGTATTACCAGAGAAGAAAATATTGCTACTGCCATTAGGCATTTACACGATCATCCGGATATTGTGGTCAAGCAGGTATCTTCATTATATGAGACTGAGCCGGTCGGGCTTAAGGAACAGCCCAGTTTTCTCAATGCAGTTATTGAAATTACGACTGATTTAGCGCCGCTGGAACTGCTAGCGGTATGCCTGGACACGGAACGGCAGATGGGCCGGGTACGGGAGGTGCGGTGGGGGCCGCGTAATATTGACATTGATCTTTTGCTGTATCATAATGTAGAAATGGCTACTGCCACACTGGAATTGCCCCATCCCCGGATGCCTGACAGAAAGTTTGTATTAATTCCCCTGGCCGAGATTGCCGGAGACTGTGCAGTATATAAAGGCAAAACAATACAGGCATTGCTGGATGCAACCGGCGATGACAGCCAGGTTAACCGCTATGGAACAATAAAAAAATCTTGGCAGGCGAATACTATTGCTTAAACCACGGGTTTTATTCATTAGTGCCCCGATTGGGGCCGGGCATTTTAAAGCCGCTCAATCTGTGAGTCAACTGCTTAGGTTACACCATTCGTGCCATACGGAAGTGTGCAATATATTTGATTTTTGCCATCCGTTTATAGGCCGGACAATACTCACGTGTTACTTAAAAATACTAGCAACCTTTCCACAAGTCTATGGCACTATGTATGGCTGGGGAAATCAGAGCCGGCTGGCATTGCTTGGCCGGGAACTGGTCAGTCAGCTGCTGGCCCGGCGTATGGTAGATTATATTAAAGAGTTTCAGCCAGCAGTCATTGTTTGTACCCATGCAACGCCAGCCGGCCTTGTTGCCTGGCTCAAAAAGAAAGGCCTGATTACAGTACCGGCTGCAGCAATTGTTACTGACTTTGTGGCTCATCGGCTATGGGTCTATCCGGAATTAGAGCATTATTTTGTGGCTCATCTTGCTGTGGCAGAATATTTAAGTCAGCAGGGTATTACCTCCCGGTCTATAGTGGCCACAGGTATTCCTGTCAGTGAATATTTTAGTCAGCCAGGGAACAAAGATCAGATACTGGCTGAGCTGAGTTTTACTCCAGACCGCAAAACGATCCTGGTTATGGGGGGCGGGGCCGGCATACTGCCCATGGCTGAGATCCTCGCTTTATGTGACCAAATTGACAGGCCTCTGCAGATTATAGCGATAACAGGCAAAAACCAGTCGTTATACCGGCGCCTTTCTCAATGGCAGGCAACCAGCAGGCATCCTGTCCGAGTTTTTGGCTTTGTGGATAATGTACATGAATTGATGCGGGCTGCCGATATATTAATTTCGAAACCTGGTGGTATGAGTTCGGCCGAGGCTCTTACTATGGGGGTTCCGCTTGTTATTTATCGTCCTATACCTGGTCAGGAAGAAGCAAATACCCGTTATTTGCTCAGTAACGGGGCTGCCCTCAGGGCAGATTCTTTAACCGAACTGGCAACGATACTGAATAAACTATTTATAACAGAAGACGAGTTTGTCACTTTGCGCCGGCAGGCAGCGTTACTTGGCCGACCGCATGCAGCGGAAAATATTGCTGATTTTCTTGCCGAATACTACTTAAAAGGTTAAAAATATAAAAATATTGTTAAAAAATGCTTTTATAGGACCTTGGACTCTTGACCTATGGATTTTATCCCAGGTATAATTGCTAGTATTATGATTTACCAAGCCTGTGGTCTTTCAATATAGCTAAAAGTGGAGGAACTGAATATGGAGCAGTATTACTTGGCTGCCTTACAGCAGGTTCCGGGTATTGGCAGTTCACGCATTAAGGCCTTGGTTGATTATTTTGGTAGCGCCCGGCAGGCTTGGTTGGCTGACCAGGGCGATTTATTTTTATCAAAGTGTCTGGATAACACAGTTTGTAATAATTTACTCCTGCACCGGGACAAGCTAGATATACATAACCTGGCCGAGATATTATTCAAAAAAAGAATATTTCTCTGCAGCTTAGCAGATGACAACTACCCTGTTTTATTGCGTAACACCTTTAATCCGCCGTATGTTCTGTATTATCGCGGCGTGTTGCCTAACCAGGATAAACTTGTGGCTATCGTCGGTGCGCGCAAAGCTTCTCCCTATGGGCAGAATGCCGCTGCCATGCTGGCGGCGGCGCTGGCGGCAGCCCAAGTCGGAATTGTCAGCGGTGCAGCCCGGGGGATTGATACAATTGCTCATCAGGGAGCACTGGAGCAAGGCTATACAATTGCCGTACTTGGCTGTGGCGTGGATATTTCTTATCCGCCGGAAAATGCCAGGCTGCTGGCACGTATTGCTGAGGCCGGGGCAGTAATTTCTGAATACGCCCCGGGGGTTATGGCTCAAGCCCGGCATTTTCCTGCCCGCAACCGAATTATCAGCGGTTTGTCGCGAGGCGTTATTGTCGTGGAAGCCGCCGAACGGAGTGGGGCCCTTATCACTGCCGATTTTGCGTTAGAAGAAGGTCGGGATGTATTTGCTGTACCTGGCAGTATATTTGCCGATGGCAGCAAAGGTACCAACCGACTAATCAAACAAGGAGCCAAACTGGTGGACCGGGTTGCTGATGTTATGGAGGAATATGGATGGAATGCAGACCCGCTTAAACCGGCAGGACTGTCATTATCCAATGAGGAACAGGCTGTGTATAGTTTACTCAATTATGAAGAGCCTATAGGAATTGAAGAAATTGTTACAAAATTGAATGTACTGCCGGCAACGGCTGCATATATATTATTGCAACTTACATTACGGGGTTTGACGGTCGAACATAGCGGTCAATGCTATACTTGCGCCGCCAGGGAGGGAAATAAGTGAGCAAAGCTCTAGTTGTGGTAGAATCCCCGGCCAAAGCCAAAACAATAGAAAAGTTTTTAGGTAAAAACTATACAGTGAAAGCTTCGATGGGACACTTGCGTGATTTGCCCAAAAGTCAGTTTGGCGTTAATATTGAGCAGGGTTTTGAACCTAAGTACATTAACATCAGGGGCAAGGGCGATCTTATTAAAAGCTTGAAAGAAGCAGCAAAAAATGCCGATACTGTGTATCTGGCAACTGACCCTGATCGTGAGGGGGAAGCCATTGCCTGGCATTTAGCGCACATCCTTAATATTCCGGAGCATAGTACTTGCCGCATTGAATTTAACGAAATTACCAAGCCGGCTATTCAGCAGGCTGTCAAAAAGCCGCGACCAATCAACCTGCCCCGGGTTTATGCCCAGCAGACCAGGCGGATACTTGACAGGATTGTGGGTTACAAGCTGAGTCCCCTTTTATGGCGCAAAGTACGCAAAGGCCTTAGCGCCGGCCGGGTTCAGTCAGTTGCTGTCAGACTAATTTGTGACAGGGAAAAAGAGATTCAGGCCTTTATTCCGGAAGAATATTGGACGATAACCGCCAAACTCAAGGAAAAAAACAATGCCAAAGGCTTTGATGCCGAATTAGTTGCCGTTGACGGCACCAAGCCAGCGGTTAACAATGAGCTGCAGGCGGCTGCGATTGTCGATGATTTAAATAAAGCCGAATATGTGGTTAGTGATGTTAAAAAGCGGGAAAGAAAACGCAACCCCTATCCGCCATTTACCACCAGCACCCTGCAGCAGGAGGCAGCCCGCAAGCTGGGTTTTACCTCCCGCAAAACAATGATGGTTGCTCAGCAATTGTATGAAGGACTTGATATTGGCCGTGCCGGTCAAGTCGGTCTTATTACCTATATGCGAACTGATTCAACCCGGGTTTCGGACACAGCTCAGCAAGAGGCAAGAATCTATATTGAGCAGAAATTTGGTTTGAATTATCTGCCGGCAAAAGCGCCTGTGTATGCTAATAAGAAATCCCAGGACGCCCATGAGGCAGTCAGACCTACCAGCCTGGAGTTAGCGCCGGCTGCAATCGATAAAAGTCTAAGCAAAGACCAACTCAAATTATATACACTTATCTGGGAAAGATTTATCGCCAGCCAGATGACCGCCGCCGTCTATGACACCCTTACCATCGAGATTACTGCCGGCCGGTATAAATTGAAGGCTACCGGTTCAGAGCTTAAGTTTCCCGGTTTTTTAGCAGCGTTCAGCGGTGCGATTGGCAAAGGGAAGGAAATAGAACAGACCGCCGACAGCGACCTCGATAATGAGACTACCGTGCCTGTTCTCACCCCTGGTCAGGTTGTAAAATTAAATAAACTCGAGCCCAAGCAGCATTTTACCGAACCGCCGCCCCGGTATACCGAGGCATCACTGGTTAAAATGCTGGAGGAAAAAGGTATCGGCAGGCCTAGTACTTACGCCCCGACGATTGAGACTATTGTTGACCGGGGCTATGTGGAGCGTGTCGATAAGAGATTTTTTCCCACCGAGCTGGGGTTTGTGGTACTTGATCTTTTGAAACAGTATTTTGATAAAATTGTTGATGCCGAATTTACGGCCGGAATGGAAGATAAATTAGATGATATTGCTGAAGGCGATGCATCCTGGTTAAGTGTTCTGCAACAATTTTACGACCCTTTTGCCAAAGATTTAAGTTTTGCGGAAGAAGCAATCGGTCATGTGGAATTGCCTGTTGAAGTATCTGACATTCCCTGTGAAAATTGCGGCCGGATGATGGTGGTTAAGCAGGGGCGGTATGGTAATTTCCTGGCTTGTCCCGGTTTTCCGGCCTGTCGCAACACGAAACCTATTTTAAAAGATATTGGTGTCAAGTGTCCTAAATGTAGTGGGGCAATTGTTGAGCGTCATACCAAGCGGCGCCGGGTTTTTTACGGTTGTGAAAAATATCCGGAATGCGATTTTAATAGCTGGGATATGCCGTTAAAAGAAAATTGTCAAGTATGCGGCGCCTTCATGGTGCGGCACAAATATAAGAATGGCGGTGTTTCGGCCGTGTGCAGCAACGAAGCCTGCTCAACCCGGCAAACACCTGAAAATAAAGCAGTGCCTGAAAAAACAGGCGTTGAAGAGAAACAGGCAAAAACGAAGAAGCCTGCTGCTAACCGGAGGAAAAAAAGTGTCTAAAGTTACTGTGCTCGGAGCTGGTCTTGCCGGCAGTGAAGCTGCCTGGCAACTGGCTGAAGCCGGCATTGATGTGGATTTATATGAAATGCGCCCCCAGGTCATGACCCCGGCCCATCATACCGGGCAGTTTGCTGAATTGGTCTGCAGTAACTCCCTGCGGGCGGCGGCGATAGAAAATGCGGTCGGTCTGCTGAAAGAAGAAATGAGAAGACTTAACTCCCTGGTTATGCGGGCCGCTGACAGTAATTGTGTGCCGGCCGGGGGGGCACTGGCCGTTGACCGCAGTGCTTTTAGCCAGATGATTACCGAGACCCTTGTTAATCATCCCCGGGTTACTGTTACCCACGCTGAACTGACGGAAATCCCGGCAGCCCGGCCTGTGGTAATTGCTACCGGGCCGCTGACGTCACCGGCTTTATCCAGTGAGATTGGCCGCCTGACCGGCAGTGATTATTTGTATTTTTACGATGCGGCCGCCCCGATTGTAACCGCCGAATCGTTGAACATGGATATTATTTACCGTGCTTCCCGCTATGGCAAAGGTGACGATGATTATCTGAACTGCCCAATGACCCAAGAGCAGTATGAACACTTTTGGCAGGAACTGACCACGGCCGAGGTTGCGCCTGGTAAAGATTTTGAAAAGATGGTTGTTTTCGAAGGCTGTATGCCAATAGAATCTATGGCTGCCAGAGGTATTGATACCATGCGGTTTGGGCCGATGAAACCTGTCGGTTTGCGGCATCCTGTCACTGGCGAAATGCCTTATGCTGTTGTACAGCTCCGACAGGACAATTTTGCCGCATCCTTATATAATATTGTCGGTTTTCAGACTCACCTTAAATGGCCGGAACAAAACCGGGTATTCAGTCTTATACCCGGCTTGGAAAATGCTGATTTTGTCCGTTATGGGGTGATGCACCGGAATACATTTATTAATTCACCGGTCATACTGGAGCCAACCTTGCAGATGAAGGCACACCCGCACATCTTGTTTGCCGGGCAGATTACCGGGGTGGAAGGTTATGTGGAATCAGCCGCCAGCGGCCTGATTGCAGGGATAAATGCGGCCAGAATCGTGAGTGGTCTGGAGCCGCTGGTCTTGCCGGCAGCAACCGCTCATGGTGCCTTGTGCCATTATATTACGCAGACAAATCCGGCTGGTTTTCAGCCTATGAATATAAATTTTGGTCTGTTGCCGCCGCTGGGGCATAAAATTAGAGATAAGAAACTAAAAAATAAAGCCATTGCCGATAGGGCATTGCAGGCACTGGAGAATTTATTTGAATAATTTGACAATAATCTTGCGGAATTATTGCAGGTATGTTAGTATAATAGTAATTTCCGCAAGACCAGAGTTAGGTAACAGACGAAAGATTGAGTGACATGGCAAAAAGTGAAGAATTAGCTTACATATACCAACTACTGGATCAATTTATGCTTTACCTAAAAATTGAAAAAAACGCATCCCAGCACACTATTCACAATTACCAGCGTGATATCTTGCAATTTATGGAGTTTGTGTCTAGACAAGGGGCTGAGGAGGCTCTGCTTATTAAGATTACTCCGGTTTTAATTCGTAGTTATTTGGCTTATCTAAAATCCGAGCAGTATGCCAAAGCGACCATTATGCGACGAATTGCGGCGCTTAGGTCGTTTTTCCGGTTTTTATGCCGGGAAAGTATTATCGCGGAAAATGTCTTTACTGCTGTCAGAACGCCTAAGCTGGAAAAAAAGCTGCCGGTTTTTCTGGACCCTAACGAAATCAGCGATCTACTCTCCTTGCCGGACAACAGCCCCTTGGGCCTCCGGGACAGAGCCGTATTGGAGGTTCTTTACGCAACCGGGGCCCGGGTCAGTGAGCTTGCCGGGATTAACCTGCCGGATATTGATTTTGCCGGCCGCACAATCATTGTTTCCGGTAAGGGAGGCAAAGAAAGGCTAGTCCTGATTGGCCGGAGTGCTGCTCTGATTTTGGAAAGTTATCTGATTGGTTCGCGCAGCAAACTGTGTGCTAGGCCTGGTGAATATGGCCGGCAAAATGCGAAAACCCATCAGCGCCTGTTTGTAAATAACCGGGGGGGACCACTTACCGACAGGAGTATCCGGCGCATTGTTGAGCGATACGTTGAGGAGATGGCAATTGCCAAAAATGTCACTCCCCACAGTATCCGGCATACTTTTGCCACCCATCTTCTAGACAATGGTGCCGACCTGCGGTCAGTACAAGAGCTTTTAGGGCATGTTAATTTATCCACAACGCAGCTCTATACACACGTAACTACCGAAAGGCTCAAAGCGAGTTATAAAAAATCTCATCCACGGGCCTAAATTTCCTCGGAGGTGATACTTATGTTCCATGCTACAACGATTGTTGCGGTTCGCTATCAGGGGAAAACTGCCATAGCTGGTGACGGGCAGGTAACTTTTGGTCAAAACACGGTAATGAAGCATAATGCTAAAAAAGTCCGCCGACTTTACCATGGTAAAGTATTAGCCGGGTTTGCCGGCTCGGTAGCTGATGCATTTACTTTATTTGAGAAGTTTGAAGGAAAACTGGAAGAGTATAATGGCAACATGATGCGAGCAGCGGTCGAACTTGCCAAAGAATGGCGTTCCGACCGGGTTTTAAGACGGTTGGAGGCACTTTTGATTGTTGTTGACGCCGCTCATCTGCTTATTATTTCCGGTAATGGCGAGGTTATTGAACCTGATGACGGTGTTACCGCTATTGGTTCCGGGGGACCTTATGCGCTGGCTGCTGCCAGAGCACTGGTGCAGCATTCGGCCTTGTCTGCTGATGCGATTGCCCGGACTGCCCTGGAGATTGCCGCCAATATTTGTGTATACACAAATGACCATATTACAGTGGAAGAGCTATAGTTTAAAGGAGGGATGATTTTGCTGGAACTTACACCAAAAGAGATAGTGAGTGAATTAAATAAGTATATTATCGGTCAGCAGCAAGCGAAAAGATCAGTGGCCGTGGCTCTGAGAAATCGTTGGCGCAGTAAGAGACTGCCAGCAGAACTTAAGGAAGAGATTATCCCTAAGAATATTCTGATGATTGGCCCTACCGGTGTCGGCAAGACAGAAATTGCCAGACGCCTGGCCAAACTTGTGAATGCTCCTTTTGTTAAAGTCGAAGCGACCAAGTTTACTGAAGTAGGTTATGTTGGGCGTGATGTCGAATCAATGGTGCGTGATTTGGTGGAAACATCCATCCGGATGGTTAAACAGCACAAAATCATTGAAGTAAATGATAAGGCCAAGGTATTGGCGGATGAGCGTATTCTTGATCATTTTGTACCGCCGGTAAAAAAAGAATCTACCCGTAATCCCTTTGAAATGCTGTTTGCCGGTGGCATGGGAACCAACCAGGATAAACCGCCGGAACCGGAAGAATCGCCGGCTTTTAATACCGGTCGTGAATGGTGGCGGAAACGCCTCGACAGCGGCGAGATGGAAGACGAACTCATAGAGATTACGGTCGAGGATGCGGCGCAGCCGGCAATGGGTATGTTTGCCGGCACCGGCATTGAAGAAATGGGTATGAATATTCAGGATATGCTTGGCAATTTGCTGCCTAAGAAACAAAAGAAACGTAAAGTAACGATTGCCAGCGCCCGCAAAATTTTTATCCAGGAAGAAGCGCAAAAGCTGATTGATATGGATGAGGTTACGACAAATGCAGTTAGCCTGGCTGAAGACTCGGGTATTATTTTTCTCGATGAGATTGATAAGATTGCCGGCCGGGGGCACAGCTCCGGCCCTGATGTCTCACGGGAAGGGGTTCAGCGTGACATATTGCCGATTGTGGAAGGATCTACCATTGTCACTAAATACGGACCGGTAAAAACAGACCATGTCTTATTCATTGCTGCCGGTGCTTTCCATGTTTCCAAACCATCGGATTTGATACCTGAATTGCAGGGGCGATTCCCAATCCGGGTTGAACTGACTAATTTGTCCAAGGAAGATTTGCGTCAAATATTAACAGAGCCGGCCAATGCATTAATCAAGCAATATATTAGTCTTCTGGAGACCGAAGGTATAAAAATCGAGTTTACAGAGGACGCTATTGATGAACTGGCAGACATCGCTTGCAAAGTAAATAGCCAAACAGAAAACATCGGCGCCCGCCGGTTACATACGATCCTGGAAAAGCTGCTGGAGGACCTGGCTTTTGATGCTCCTGACACAGTGGAGAAGCAGGTCATTATCAACCGTGAGTATGTAAAATCTAAACTTGACCACATCGTTGTTAACCAGGATCTAAGTCACTATATTTTATAGCTTTATTTGTCTTATTATGAAAGGTAGGGGAATATTATGTCGTCATTATTGGAACGCACACGTACCATCAACAAGTTGCTTCAGAAATCGGAAAATGTTGAATATAGCGAGGTTTCCTCGGTTCTCAGTACAGTTATGGCCGCTAATGTTTATATTGTCAGTAAAGATGGCTCTGTGTTGGGATTTGCTTTGATTGATGATTTTGAGTGTGACCTTATGCGGGATAAAGTCCTGCAATTGGGTAAATTTCCTGAGCGCTATGTAAACTGGCTGCAGAAGATTGACCTAACATCACCGAATCTGCGTTTAGAAGGCGGTTTATGCACATTTAGCGATGGCACAAGCTGCATGTTTAATGACAAATTTACAACGATTGTACCTATTCATGGCGTAGGTGACCGCATTGGCACCCTGATTGTTGCCAAATTCAGTGCTGAGTTCACCGATGATGATTTAGTATTGGCTGAATATGGCGCTACCGTTGTCGGTATGGAAATGCTCAGAGACCGCAGCGAAAAAATTGAAGAGGAAGCCAGGAAAAAGGCAACTGTGCAAGTGGCATTAGGCACTTTATCTTACTCTGAACTGGAAGCCGTAATGCATATCTTAAGTGAGCTCGAAGGGAATGAAGGGCTGCTGGTGGCCAGTAAAATAGCTGACCGTGTCGGCATTACCCGCTCCGTTATTGTCAATGCCCTGCGAAAGTTTGAAAGCGCCGGTGTAATTGAATCTAAGTCTCTAGGGATGAAAGGGACTTATATCAAAGTATTAAACGAGCGGTTATTGGACGAATTGAAAAAATTGAAAAAATAATCTGTATATTTATCCAGCTGTATAAGTACAGCTGGTTTTTTTTTGCCTGCATAATGGTGTGCCCAGAGTTTATAGTTCCGAATACCTAACCCCAATTTGCACCCTAGGACTTTTGACCCTATTTACAAAACTTAACCTGAATTTAAAAGGATTTCTGCGCATTATGTAGAAATATGCATAAGATTAAAATGCACAAATGATGTTTAGCAAAAAGTGGGATATATCTAAATTAACAGGAGGGCTAGCCATGCTTAACTCACTTTTACAATCAACTCAGGTTTCGGTTTTGGAAAAAGCGTTGAGTGCAGCCTCACTTCGCCATAAAGTAATCAGCAACAATATTGCGAATGTAAATACCCCGAAATTCAAAAAAAGCGAAGTGAGTTTTGAAGATCAGCTGGAATTGGCATTGAATGCTAATAATACGTCCATTGCCCGGACTCATGAACGTCATCTGCCGCTAAAGGCAGGGATACATGTTGAGCCAACTGTTAACACCATCACGACAACTTCACTTCGCAGTGATGGCAACAATGTGGATATTGACAGTGAGATGGCCAGTCTGTCGAAAAACTCCATTTACTACGATGCCGTTGCTCAACAACTGAATAAATATTTTTCCGGAATTAAGTCTGCGATTAATGAAGGGAGACGCTGATTATGGGAATGTTCCGGGCTATTGATGCGGCCGCTTCAGGCATGACGGCGGAACGGCTGCGGATGGATGTTATCTCTAATAATATAGCCAATGCCAACACGACCCGTACGGTGGAAGGCGGTGCCTACCGCCGGCAAATGGTGGTGTTTGAGCCCCGGTCCGGTCAGGCTTCATTTGGTGAGATGCTATCCCGCCAAATTGATGCGGGTGATGGTGTGCGGGTAACCGGTATTACTAAGGACAATGCCCCGCTTAAACTTATGTATGATCCCAATCATCCGGATGCTAACCGTGACGGCTATGTAGAGATGCCTAATGTGAATATTGTCACTGAAATGGTCGATATGATTACCGCATCGAGAGCGTATGAAGCTAATGTGGCAGCAGTCAATGCTGCTAAAAGTATGGCTGCCAAAGCTCTGGATATCGGCAGATAGGAGAATGATATGCGAGTTGAAGCTTTAAAATTAATGCCTGTAAAGGGTGTGCTGCCGGAAACAACCGCGCCAGTCAGTACTCAACAGCCGGAAAAGGCTTTTGGTGAATATCTGAAAGAGGCATTAACCAGCGTTAACGATCTGCAAACCGAATCTCAGCAGGCGCGGCTAAACCTTGCTGCTGGTAAGATTCAGGATGTAGCCGAAGTGACAATTGCTGCTGAAAAAGCATCAATTGCTTTGCAGCTCACTATGCAGGTACGCAATAAGGTTGTCGATGCCTATCAGGAAGTAATGAGGATGCAGGTGTAATGCCGAACTAAGAAAGTCAGCATTACCAAGAGTACCTTTTTATAATATATTTACTTAAATATATACTTTTCCTTAACTGAAAGGGTGGAGACATGGCTGACTTGAAAGAACAGTCTCTGCGCCTTTGGCAAAATATGAATAATAAACACAGGTACATTATTCTTGGTACAGCCGCGTGCTTATTTTTAGCTATTCTGTCTTGGAGCTACTGGTGGGGCGGCCGCCCTGATAATGTGCCTTTATTTACTACTCTTGAGGCCGAAGATGCAGGTAAAGTTACTGCGAAGTTAAAAGAAATGAAAGTTCCCTATGAAGTTCAGACAGGCAGTAATGGCACTGTGGTTTTAGTGCCATCCCAAGATGTACACAAGCTGCGGCTTGATCTAGCCAGTCAGGGTCTGCCGCGAGGGAACAAAGGCTTTGAAATATTTGAACAAAATAAATTTGGAGCAACCGAGTTCCAGAATAAAGTTCAGTTATTGCAGGCCATCCAGGGTGAACTTACCCGGACAATTGAACAAATGGAAGAAGTGGAAAAAGCCAGAGTCCATATTGTCATGTCGGAAGATAGCCTGTATAAAAAAAGCGAGAAGCCGGCTACGGCCTCGATTATGCTCAAACTAAAACCCACGACCCAGTTGTCGCCACAACAGATCAAAGGTATTGTCAACCTGGTGGCGCATAGTGTTCAGGGCTTGAAACCGGAAAATATTACCGTTGTCGATCATCTGGCCCGGGTGTTAAATGAGCAGTCCGAAGAAGCACACATGGCTGGTACGACGACCCTGACTCAGTTTGAAATGACCAAGAAAGTACAAGATGACTTGCAAAAAAACGTCCAGTCCTTGCTTGATCAAACGTTGGGGAGCGGGAAAGCGGCTGCCAGGGTCAATGTCGAACTGAATTTTGACCAGCGCACCCTGGACAGGCAGATATTTGAACCAGTCGTTGATGATAAAGGCATAATCCGCAGCTCTCAGGAAGTGAGCGAAAACTATACCGGCAGCCCGGGGGGGCCAGGCGGTGTGCCTGGTACAACATCCAATATTCCCGGCTATGTGGCCAGTAATAATTCTCAGTCCAATTATGAAAAGAAAGAAGCAACACGTAATTTCGAAATCAATGAAACCAAAGAAAAAGTAGTCAGTACGCCGGGATCGATTAAACGGGTGACGGTGGCAGTACTGGTGGATGCTGCTGTGCCTAAAGCGCAGCAGGACAGCCTGAGTAAAACAGTAGCCAGTGCCATCGGTATTAATCCGGCCCGCGGTGACAGTGTCGCTGTAGAAAGTATTCAATTTAGCACCGAACTGGCAGATAAACAGCGGAAAGATGAAGAAGATACTGCCAAACAGCAACAACAGGCACTTATGCTTAAAGTTGGACTTCTCGTCATTGCCATTATTGCTATACTTTATTTGCTTCGCAGATATACGCAGCGCCGTCAACAGGACGAATTTGTCGAAGCGCTTGATGTTCAGCCCCAGCCTATTGCTGATGCCGAAGAACAGGCAGCAGCTATAAAAGAACTGACTGCCCAGGAGAAAGAACGGGCAGAACAGCGGAGTACTGTTGAAAAATATGCGAAATCGCGACCTGAAGATGTTGCTCAGCTGATCAAGACCTGGTTGGCGGAAGAATAGTGGGAGGGGTCTAGGACATGTACCAGTCAAATGAATTGACAGGCAAACAAAAAGCAGCAATCTTACTAATCGCTTTAGGTCCTGACATCTCAGCCCAGGTATTAAAACACATGCGTGAAGATGAGATAGAAAAATTAACGCTGGAAATTGCCAATCAACGCAAATTGTCGCAAGAACAAAAAGATAAAGTGCTGGCTGAATTTCATCAAATGTGTTTGGCTAAGGAATATATTAGTAATGGTGGTCTGGATTATGCCCGTGAAGTGCTGGAAAAGGCCCTGGGCGCGGAAAAAGCGGTATCAATCATAAACCGGCTGACCACAAGCCTGCAAATACGGCCCTTCGACTTTGCTCGCAAAACAGATCCAAGCCAGCTGCTTAACTTTATCCAAAATGAACATCCGCAAACCATTGCCTTAATTATGGCTTATCTTCAACCTGAACAATCAGCCGCTATTGTGTCGGCTCTGGCACCGGAACGGCAGGTGGATGTTGCCAGGCGTATTGCAACCATGGACCGTACCTCACCGGATGTTATCCGGGATGTGGAAAGAATCCTGGAACGCAAGCTGTCGTCGCTGGTAACGCAGGACTTTACCGCGGCCGGTGGTGTAGATTCGATTGTGGAGATTCTTAATCGGGTTGACAGGACTACAGAACGTACCATTATTGAGAATATGGAAGTACAGAATCCCGAACTGGCCGAAGAAATTAAAAAACGGATGTTTGTATTCGAAGATATTGTGCTGCTTGATGACAGATCGCTCCAGCTTGTACTCCGGGAAATTGATAACAAAGACCTGGCCTTAGCGCTCAAAGCGACCTCAGGCGAAGTTGCCAATAAAATTTATAAAAATATTTCCAAACGGGCGGCAGAGATGCTCCGTGAAGAGATTGAGTATATGGGGCCGGTTCGCATAAGAGATGTTGAGGAAGCTCAGCAAAAGATTGTCAATAATATTCGTCGTCTTGAAGAATCAGGCGAAATTGTGGTTTCGCGTGGTAAAGGAGACGAGATCATTGTCTAAAATACTAAAAAGTGTATTATTTGAACGAACGGCACCGGTAATTATCAAATATCGCCCGCCATTACCCGAGCCGGTGTGTGAAGTGGAGCCGGAGCCTGTACTCCCTGCCATCTGTCTGGAGGAGGTGCAGGCAGCTGCTGACAATATCCTCGCGCAGGCGCAGGCGTCGGCGGATCGGTGTTTGGCGGACGCTCAGACCCAGGCCCGGGATCTGGCCAGTGCGGCCCGGGAGGAAGGGCATGCTCAGGGGTATCAGGCCGGCTTGGAAGCAGGGCGGCAGGCGGCACAGGCTGAGATGCGGCAAACCCTGCAACAGGCACTGGAAAAGGCTGACCGGCTTGTAAAGGTGGCAGAACAGGAAACACACCATATGATTATTGATGCCGAGCGGCAAGTGGTGGCGATTGCACTCGCTGTTGCCGGCAAAGTAATAGCCCGGGAGATCGAAGAAAACCCGGCAACGATATTGCCGGTAGTCAAAGAGGCTTTAGCAAAAGTCCGCGATCAGGACAATATTGTTATCCGCGTTAACCCTGATGATTATGAGATGGTATTAATGGCTAAACATGATTTGCAGCTTATGGTGGGAAGAGAACATGCGGTCAGTGTCAGTGCCGACCAGATCGTTGCGGCCGGCGGTTGTGTTATTGACACCGCCCTGGGAACTGTTGACGCAAAGCTGGACACAAAACTGGAAATGGTGTATAAAGCCATTCAGGAAACACTGCCATGAGTATATTGTTTGATCCTGCCAAATATTTATCGGCTATACATAACGCTGATACCATAAAACTCAATGGTAAAATTACGCAGATTATCGGCTTGGTTATTGAATCACAGGGCCCTAATGTCAAC
Organism: Bacillota bacterium; assembly: GCA_023388195.1. GTDB lineage: Bacteria > Bacillota > Negativicutes > Sporomusales > Sporomusaceae > Sporomusa. Next base: position 1,670 of record JAEWGR010000155.1, on the reverse strand, counting down.
CTGGGTGAATTGTGTTATATTCATCCCCGTAATCAGGGAGAGCCTATTCCGGCTGAGGTTGTGGGATTTAGAGAAAACCGTGTGCTGCTGATGCCTGTTGGTGAACTGCAGGGGATTGGGCCAGGTTGCGAAGTGGTATCTGCGCACAGAATGCTCAAGGTCAATGTTGGCCGGCAGCTTTTGGGCCGTGTGCTTGATGGTCTCGGAAATCCGATCGACGGTAAGGGCCCTCTGATCAGCAGTACTCAGTACCCGCTGAACGCGACGCCGCCACCGCCACTAAACCGGCGGCGGATTATGGACAAACTGGCTGTAGGTGTACGCTCTATTGACAGTGTTTTAACCCTGGGACGCGGACAGCGGGTCGGCATAATGGCCGGCAGTGGTGTTGGCAAAAGCACGTTGCTGGGGATGATCGCCCGCAACACAGAAGCCGATATCAGTGTAATTGCCCTGATTGGCGAACGGGGCCGGGAGGTGCGGGAGTTTATTGAGCGTGATCTAGGTGAAGAGGGATTAAAACGGGCAGTCGTTGTTGTTGCTACCTCTGACCAGCCGGCTTTGGTCAGACTCAAAGGAGCCATGACAGCAACGGCAATCGCTGAATATTTCCGGGATCAAGGCATGGATGTTATGTTGATGATGGATTCAGTAACCCGGTTTGCTATGGCCCAGCGGGAAATCGGACTGACCGTTGGTGAGCCGCCGGCCACCCGGGGCTATACGCCGTCGGTATTTGCCATGCTGCCCAAACTGCTGGAGCGTTCAGGGACTGGGGACCGGGGATCAATAACCGGCATTTATACGGTCCTTGTGGACGGAGACGATATGAATGAACCGATTGCCGATGCGGTTCGCAGTATCTTGGACGGTCACATCGTTTTATCCAGAAACCTGGCAGCGCAAAACCATTATCCCGCTATTGATGTGTTGAGCAGTGTCAGTCGGGTGATGATGGAGATTGCGGAAAAAGAGCATGTCCAGTGTGCCCAACGGCTGCGAAGCCTGCTGGCCACCTACCGTGAGGCTGAAGATCTAATCAACATTGGGGCCTACGCCCGCGGCAGCAATGCCAATATTGATAAAGCCATTGAGGTTATTGCCGGCATAACAAGTTTCCTGCAGCAAGATGTGCATGAAAACACGCCGGTTATGGAAACCATTGAACGACTCAAGAAACTTGTGGCCTAAACTCGTTAAGGTGGTCGGCTATGAAGAAATTCCGTTTCCGTCTTGATACATTGCTGAAATTCAGGCAGATGCAGGAAGAGCAGGCGCAGGTCAAGCTGGCTGGAGCTACAGAAGCCTTGCATAAGGAGCAGGCCCGGCTAGTTGGGTATCAAGACAGCCTTGCTGCTAATCTTGTGTTATTTAGCCGGCAACAGTCTGCCGGCAGCGTCCCGGTCGAGACTCTTAAGACATTTAGTGATTACACCGATACAATTAACAGGATGATCAGTGATCAGCAAATACAGGTAGCTAAAGCCGCCAGTTTCCGGCAGGAATGCCTGACAGAACTGGAAAACGCCATGCAGCAGCGGAAGCTTGTGAGCAACCTGAAAGAAAAATGCTTACACCAATATCGGGAAGAGTTACTGCAAGAAGAACAAAAAGTTCTCGACGAGCTTGGAACGCAGGCTTTTGGGCGTAACAGGGGGAGGGGAATACAG
>JAEWGR010000134.1 GCA_023388195.1 Bacillota bacterium | reverse complement strand
CAGATCGGCACTGTGTACGGCGAGGGGGGACCCTTCCCGGTGCTGACAGGAATGCTGGGAAAGGTTCCGGTCAGTTTTCGGGTCCATAATGAAGTCGATTCTGCCTGCCGGGAACATTATTTTCCTTCGCTGCACCGCATTACCATGGGTTCGGCAGGAGGAAGCCTGTCGCTTACCGATACCCATGGACCGGTTGTGTGGCATCCCCGTCTGCCTGTACCTGATAACTTTCATGCCCTCATTGAGCATGCCGGCACTTATGGGGCCTACCTGCCGGCAAGCCGCACACAAATGCTGGGACCGGCGTCAGACGTCACTTACAGGGACATTCTCATGCAGCATTGGCCCGGCGCCATTGCCCGGGATCTGTTATTGATAAGAGCCATGATTACAGGCGAATCCCCCGGGGCCGGGAGGACTCAGCAAGCACTTTTGTGCTCGCTGCAATGGCAGGAAATACAAGCCGCTATTGGGGAGCCTGTTCTGAGCCCCAACGCTGGCCCTGAGCCGCTGCCGGCCAATCTGTTGCAGGCCGCCGCTGCCGGCATTGGGGGTGACAATAGGAGCCACAACCTGGCTAAGTCACACTCACTTGGGGAACCGGCACTTGCAGCCTGCATGGATTATGCTGACAGTGAACTGAACGGAATAGAGGCGGCTTGCGTGGAGTTGCTTGTCCGGAAGATGACCGAAGCGGTGGGCAAGGCAATGCTATATACCCTGCAGCGCAGCGGGGTGCTGACGAACAGGGAGCAGGGTTACAGTACGGCAGAGATTTTGTCTGCTGCGAATACGGCACCGCAGCATCAGTATCTGATCCCACGGTGGCTCGAATTCTTATGCGAAAATAACTACCTCAAACGGCAAGGGGACAATTTTTGCGGCACCGGTGCCGTAACCGGGGAGAGGCTGCAAGCAAGCTGGCAAGCGGTAAGGAAACTCTGGGATGGAAAAATTGGCTCGCCGCTTGCAATGGATTATTTAATCAGCAATGTGGAACAGCTGCCACAGTTGCTGAGCGGACAGCAGAAAGCGATGTTCCTGTTGTTTCCCGAAGGAAAAATGGACTACGCCAATGCGTTGTACCGGGAAACAATCACTGCCCGTTATTTCAATAAAGCCGTGGCGGAAGCGGTTATCCGCATCGGTATGGCGAAAAGGCTGCAGTCCGCGGCAGCGGAGGAACCGCCGCTGAAGATACTTGAGCTGGGGGCCGGGACAGGGGCCACCACCGAGGTCGTATGGCCGAGATTAAAAACCTTTGCCTCTGTTCTTAAAACCGAATACTTGTTTACAGATGTTTCCTCTTTCCTGCTGGCGGTCGCCCGGGAGCGGTTCAGAGACTGTCCGCAAATGGGCTTTCAGATTGTGGATATCGATCAAGACCTGATGCAGCAGGGCTTACCTGGTGAAAGTGCGGACATTATCATTGCCACTGGTGTCTTGAATAATGCCTATGATACAAACCAAACCATAGACTGGCTTATGCAGCTTCTGGTTCCCGGCGGCTGGCTGTTGATTACAGAACCTACCCGTGAATTTCCGGGCATTCTGGTTTCCCAGGTTTTCATGATCACCCGCCCGGAGGATGACAGAAAAAATACGCAAACGACATTTATGTCAGTCAAACAGTGGCAGGATATTTTTTATAAAGCCGGGGCGGCAGAGGTGTTGATCCTGCCGGGTGATGATCATCCGCTTACGCCTTTGGGGCAAAAACTGTTTGCCGTGAGAAAGTAACAACAGCCTGGGGCTGTTCCAGGTTAACTATTACAGTCTGCCGGTGGGCCTTGGGTAGGTAACTGAGGGCCGGAATGGCCGGCAAGTAATTTCTTGACAGGGAGGTAGCTAATTTGCGGTATCAGAAAAAACGAATCAAATTGGATAACCCGCTTTCCTTCTGGACCCATTTCCCGGAGGAAGAACGTATTTTCTTTTATCACCCCTTGAAAAAAGAATTCATCCTGGGCGCCAAGCGCCTGCAAACCTTTTCTGCCCGGGACAGCTGTGAAGAGTATGCGTATGTGTTCTCCTTAATGACTTTTTTTGACTCTGTTAAAGACGAAAAATGGCGCGGCTTTGGGAATGAAACCATCGCCTTTCAATATTATTTGGTCGAAAAAAACGGCAGCCAGACCCTCTATTATGCGGGGGAACCGGTAGAAATAGAAAACCAGCCAATAGAAAAATGCCGCCATGTGTACAGCTACGGCGAAGATGATTATGAAGAATGGCAACAGCTGTTTGCGCGGGTAAATGACGCGATAGCAGCCAGGGAAGTAAATAAAGTGGTTATTTCCCGGGAGGTAAAAATTAAATGCGATACCGCGATTAAGGTTGAAAGCATGTTGCAAAATCTGCTGGAGAAAAACCAAAACAGCCGGAGTTTTATTTTTGCCTATTCGAAAGACGGCAAAACCTTTTTAGGCGCAACGCCGGAGATATTGGTGCAAAAAGAACGCCATAAAATCTTGAGTTATGCGTTAGCGGGGACAAGCCTGCGGGACGGCCGGAATGATGAAGCGGAAAGAACCAGCTTGCTGCATGATGAGAAAAACCGGCATGAGCATCAGGTGGTGATAGATACCATAACCAATGTTATGAAGAAGTTCACCCCGGCCGTGCGGGTTGCGGAAACTTCCATTCTGACCCTGCGCCATGTACATCATTTGCAAACCCCTATTTATGCCAGAGATCAGGCGGGAACGCTGCCGGAGTGGGCAGCCAGGCTTCATCCCACACCGGCCCTGGGCGGCAATCCTCCGAACAAGGCACTGGAACTGATCCGGAAATACGAAAAACATGAACGCGGCATGTACGCGGCTCCGCTCGGTGTCATGGATGCCAGGGGGGACGGTATTTTTGTGGCCGGCATACGCTCTGCTCTCATTCACGGCAATGTGGCTTATGCCTATACAGGCTGCGGGTTGGTGGACCGGTCCGAACAACGGGCCGAATATGTCGAGACCAATGATAAACTGCGGACGATCATTGAAAGTTTATAGCAGGGGTGAGGGTATGACAAATTATGTGGCCGCCTTAGTCGACGAATTATACCAATTGGGGGTACGGGAGGTTGTAATCAGTCCGGGGTCAAGGTCCACCCCGTTGTCCCTGCTGTTTTGCGAGCATGGTTTTACCACCTTTTTGCAGATTGATGAGCGCTCGGCCGGCTTTTTTGCGCTTGGTATTGCCAAAGCCCGCGCCCGGCCGGTCGTGCTGGTTTGCACTTCAGGTACCGCTGCCGCCCATTATCTGCCGGCCGTCATTGAGGCCGCCTACTCGCAGGTGCCGCTGCTTGTTCTGACAGCCGACCGTCCGCCGGAATTGCGCCAGGTCGGCGCGCCGCAGACCATTGACCAAAACCGGCTGTTTGGCGGCTTTGTAAAATATTATGAAGAACTGGCAGTGCCTGAAGATCGGGTTGCCCTGTGCCGATATGCGCGGGTGGCGATGCAAAAGGCGTACACCTCTGTTCTAACCGGTGCCTATGGGGTAGCCCATATCAATGTGCCGCTCCGGGAGCCGCTCATCCCCGACTGGCAGCAGCTGGACTTTACGCAGGGCCGTTGTCAGGAACGGTTTGAATCTCTTACCGGCGAATGCCGCTTTACCATTGAGCAGTCAATGTTCAAAGACAAGCAGGGGTTGATCCTATGCGGCGGTGACGCCTATGCCGATTACCAGGAGTCCGTGCTGGCGCTGGGCGCCAGATTAAAGGCGCCCGTACTGGCTGATCCCCTGGCCAACATCCGCAATTATGCGGCCGATATTATCATCGACAGTTATGATGTCTTTTTAAAAAATGATGCAGTCCAACAGGCCTTAACGCCTGATTATATCATTCATTTTGGCCAGGTGCCGGTCTCCAAGCGGCTGCAGCAGTTTGTGGCGCTGCAGCGGGAGGCTTTATATCTGCAGGTGGCTGACAGCTTCACCTACCGGAATCCGGCCCTGTCGACAAAAAAATATATTGTTGCGCCGGCAAAATCGTTTGCCGCTGCCATTACGGACGAAAACACAGACTCCCGCTATCTGGACAAGTGGCTAACCCTGCAAAAGCAGGCGCGCAGCCACCTGAACAAGGCCCGGGATGAAAGGGGGTTGTTTGAAGGTAAGGTAGTGCAAATGCTTCAGGACCTGCTGCCGCCGGGCAGTCTGCTGGCTGTTGCCAATAGCATGCCGATCCGGGATGTGGATTATTTTTTTGCCGCTCGGGCGCAGGCGGTCAAAATACTATGCAACCGCGGCACCAACGGTATCGACGGCACTGTGTCCACCGCGCTGGGGATGGCGACGGCTGATAAGCCCACGGTTTTGCTGACTGGCGACTTAGCCTTTTACCATGACTTAAACGGTTTGCTCATCGGCAAAACCCATAACCTGAATTTGGTCATTGTGTTATTAAACAATGACGGCGGCGGGATATTCAGATACTTGCCGCAATGCGGGGAGAAACAATTTGACTATTTGTTCCGGACCCGGCACGGCTTGCAGTTTTCGGGACTGGAAACGCTCTATGGCCTCAATTATTATGAAGCAGTCGGTTATGAGGATTTTTCAACTGCCTTTCACCAGGCCCTGGCTGCAGGCGGAATCAGTGTGATTGAACTGAAAATTGATTTGGAGCTGAGTAAAAGGCTGCATGATCAATACACAACCATGTAGGGGGGCCTATGTTTTGCCGAATTGAAGGACTCACTTATCATGTGCAGCTGCGAGGAGCGGGAAAACCGCTTGTTTGTTTGCATGGTTTTGCGGAGAATCAAAGCACCTGGCAATCGTTTCAATTAGCAGACCGGCAATTGATACTGGTTGATCTTATCGGCCACGGGGAAAGCGATAAGCCTCAGTCCGGCCATTATTATCGCGTGCCGGTAATGGTCACGCATCTGCACAAACTCCTTAGCCAACTGGCAGTGCGGAGGTATTCCCTTCTGGGCTATTCCATGGGCGGGCGTATTGCCCTGGCTTATGCCCTGGCCTATGCCCGGGAGCTGGAAAGCCTCATTCTGGAAAGCGCCTCCTACGGGGAGTGGGGCTGGCTAAACCGCCTCAACCGGCGAAAATGTGATGCAGAATTAGCCGGGAACATATGGGAAAAAGGCGTGGACTGGTTTGACGAATATTGGTCAGGCCTGAGTATTTTTGCATCCCAGACAAAACTGCCGGCAGCGGTCAGCCAAGCCATACGGGCGAGGCGCCTGGGGAATGCGGCCCATGCCCTCGCTAACACCCTGCTTGGCAGTGGGCAGGGGACTTTTCCCTGCCTGAAAAACCGGTTAGGCGGCTTGACAATGCCTGTCTTATATATCAGCGGCGAAAACGATGAAAAATACAAGGCCATCGGCCGGGAGTTTAATGAATTAAACCCTGCTGTCAGGCATGTAATAATCCAGGGTGCCGGCCATAATACCCATTTGGAAAACGGACCTGATTTTTTGTCAGTGGTAAAAACATTTTTGCGCTGGGCGGCACCATGACTGCTTCCGGCTGCCGCCTGCCCCAAACAGAGCTGCGGTTCTTTCAGATTAGAAAAGATAAGGATGGTGTGAAAAGATGGAGAGGTTTCCCTGGGAGAGAGGACCCCATAGTTTTGCCGACATTATTTATGAAACGTATAACAGGATTGCCAAGATCACCATTAACCGCCCGGAAGTGCGTAATGCCTTCCGCCCGCAAACGGTTATGGAACTCATTGCGGCTTTTAGCATCGCCCGTGAGGATGCGGATATTGGCGTCATTATTTTAACAGGGGCCAATCACGGCCAAGGCGAGGAGCGGGAAGCCTTCTGCTCCGGCGGGGATCAGCGGGTGCGCGGGCATGGCGGTTATGTGGGGGAAGACCAGATTCCCCGGTTAAATGTTTTGGATTTGCAGCGGCTAATTCGCGTTACTCCCAAACCAGTCATTGCCATGGTCAACGGTTACGCCATCGGCGGCGGCCATGTGCTGCATCTGGTGTGTGATCTTACTATTGCGGCGGCAACCGCGAAATTCGGGCAAACCGGGCCCAGAGTAGGTTCCTTTGACGCCGGCTATGGCGCCGGTTATCTGGCCCGGATTGTGGGCCAGAAAAAAGCGCGGGAAATATGGTACTTATGCCGTCAATATACGGCCGCCCAGGCGGTCGATATGGGCTTGGTAAACAAGGTAGTCCCGTTGGCGCATTTAGAAGCAGAGACAGTGGCCTGGGCCGAAGAAATCCTGCAGCATTCACCTACAGCCCTCCGGTTTCTTAAAGCGGCCTTCAATGCCGATACCGACGGCCTGGCCGGCCTGCAGCAACTGGCAGGCGACGCCACTTTGTTGTTTTATACAACTGACGAGGCCAAAGAAGGCCGGAATGCTTTTAAAGAGAAACGGCAGCCGGATTTTCAGCAGTTTCCCCAATTTCCCTGACCATTATCGAGGTGAAACATGGAGTGGTTAAAAAAACATTACCTTGAAAAGCCGGCGGCAAAGTTTATCAATCAGCTAACGTTTCGTGACGTATACGAGCAGGTTGGTGTGTTGGCTAAAAAGCTTAATCCCTATGTACAAGATGAGCGGCGAGTAGCGCTATGGGCCAATAACTCTGTCGACATGGCTTTGTTCTTTTTCGCGCTGCAGGTTTTGCGCAAAGAAGTGCTGCTGCTGAACACCCGTTTAACGGCAGACGAAATCACTAAGCAATTGCAGGCGCTGCATATTCAGACTGTCTTTTCCGAGGACGACAGGTTTATACCCTTTTATAAGGTCTGCCAGGGGCAAGCGGACAATCTCGAATTAAAATATGAATTTGATGCAGAACAAATCGCCGTGATCATGAACACCAGCGCGACAACCGGTGCGTTTAAATCCGTCCCGCTTCGCTGGAAACAGTTTCATGCTCATGTACAGGCATCCCAAACCAGCCTGGGTATTACGGCGGCCGACAATTGGCTTATTGTTTTACCGATGTATCATATTGGCGGGTTAACCATTTTGCTACGCAGCTTATACAACGGAACGCAGGCGACAATTTTGCCTGGTTTTACTGAGGCGCAGGTAATCAGCTTACTTGCCGGCGGCAGCATCAATATGGTGTCTGTTGTCCCGACCCTGCTCAAGCGAATTGTCCACCGGATAGAAAAACATAATTTGCGGGTAGTACTGCTGGGCGGCGAGTTTGTGCCCGCAAGCCTTGTTGAAAGTTGTATCAAAAAAAATATACCGGTCTATAAAACCTTTGGTATGACAGAAACAACCAGCCAGTCAGCCACGTTTTCTGTATTGGCCCATCGGGACAAGCTTAATGCGGTTGGCCTGCCGCTTGCGGGTGTGCAGTTCAGCATTCAGAAGCCGGACGAAACAGGCTGCGGGGAGATTTTGATTAAAAGTCCGATGTTAATGGACGGCTATATCGGTCAGGAGAATATTTCCGGTTATTTCAATACAGAGGATGTGGGGTATATAGATGAGGATGGTTTTCTCTATATTCTGGACCGCCGGCAAAACATCATCATCTCGGGGGGCGAAAACATTTATCCCCAAGAGATAGAAAATGTGCTGTATGAGCTTCCCGGCATAGTTGAATGCGCCGTTGTCGCCCACCAAGACGAAAAATGGGGGCAGGTTCCTGCGCTATATGTGGTTTCGGCTTTGCCGGCAGCGGCAATATTCAGCCATCTTTCCCGGAAGCTGGCAAAGTATAAGCTCCCGAAAAAAATCATCCAGCTGGCTGAACTGCCCAAAAATGCCGTTGGTAAAATAGCAAAGAGGGATTTAGCGGGAGCGGTTGGCGATGCGCATCAAACAGAATTTTTCTAAGCGGCAGAGGAAGAAAGTATGAATTTGATCGACAGCCTGGATATTGAATACCTGCAGATAACGGGCGATAAAGTGGAAGCGAAAATGAATATAACCCAGTTTCACAGTCAGCCCTTTGGTTATCTGCATGGCGGGGCTACTATTGCTTTTGGGGAAACTGTCGCCGGTTATGCTTCAAAAGCAAAAATCAAGCCAGATCAGGCCGCGGTGGGCCAAACCGTAACGGCCCATCATCTGAAACCCAAAAAAGCAGCAGGCTGTCTTATCGCTAAGGGGCGCTTGCTGCATGAGGGCCGTAGCTGTCATGTCTGGTGTATGGAAATGATGGATGAAACTAACATCTTGATTGCGCAGGTAACTATTACCAATGCCATCGTTACCATTAAATAAAGATAACGAAAAAGTAGAGGAGGCCGTCATGGATACGCAGGAGCGCATGATCATGTCGATGATCCAGGGGTTTTCCACCTATTTGCTGTATACGGCTTGTGAACTGAAGTTATTTGATTATTTATATCAAGAAAAAATGAATTTGACGGCATTAAGCAAGGAAACGGCTGTGGAAGAAGAAATGCTGTACCGGTTATTGAGACCTTTGGTCGGGTTACGATTGCTGCAGGAAGAAAAAGGACATTTTTCTCTCACCCCCTTAGGGGCCAGGCTAGCAAAGGATGCGCACAATTCCCTGCAAGGCTTGGTGTTATTCTGCGGCCGGGAATGCATGGGGTGCTGGTCCAAAATGTATGAGGCCATAAAACTTCGTACTTTACCCTGCCTGCTCATAGAAAAAAAACCGTTTTTTGAAGCTCAGCAGGAAGATGACAGGAAATTTGCCACGTTTAATGCCATGATGCGAAATTCAACCAGAAATTTGGATTTACTGCCGTACTTCAAGGAGCAAACAAGTATCACCGCTGTGCGTACGATTGTTGATATCGGCGGTGGTGCCGGTGACAATATCGCCAGGTTTTTGGGATTTTACCCTAATGCTGACGGTTTGATCTTAGATCTGAAACATGTAAAAAATGAGGCCCGGAACAATCTGCATATGTATAACCTGAGTGAAAGATGTAAGTTTGCCGAGGGGAATTTTTTCGAGAAGATCAATGCCAAAGCCGATCTGTTTATCTTGTCGCGTATACTGCATGACTGGGAGGATAGTAAGGCGAGTAAAATTTTAACAAATACGTGCCATGCCATGTCGGCGAATTCCACCCTGCTGGTGATAGAGAAGGTGTTGCCCAATACATTAGACAGTGACGACTCCGTGCAGTTATATATGAGTGATTTATATATTTGGTCAATGTGCGGCGGCAAAGAGCGCACCGAAGCAGAGTTTAACCGTCTTTTCAGCCAAAACGGGTTAGTGCTTAAAAGAAAATATAAATTGCCTGCAGATGAATATGTCCTGGAACTGACCAAGAAATATGAGGAGGGGATGATTTGCTAATAAACCAGGCAGAGTTGGCTGAGGTTGCCGGCAAATATGAACAACTTGGTTATTGGGAACCGTTAACCCTGGGCGAGCAGTTAAAATTAGTGGCCGGAAAGTATCAGCATAAGGTTGCGGTTATTGACGGTGACCGCAGGCTTACTTATGCGGAACTGGACGCGGCGGCGGACAGGCTGGCCGCCGGTCTGGCCGCCCTGGGGCTTGGCAGGAACGACAATATTGTTGTCCAGCTCCCCAATTGCATTTCTTTCCTTACCCTTTGCTTTGCCCTGTTTCGCATCGGCGCGCGGCCTATCCTGGCTTTGCCCTCCCACCGGGAGGCGGAACTGGATGCGATTTTCAGGCTGGCCGAGCCGGTGGCCTATGTCATACCCACAGATTTTCTTGGTTTTCATTATGAAGAAACGGCAGCACGCTTAAGACAAAAGCACCCTTCGCTCCGATACACGCTGACAGAAGGGGCAGGACGGCAGAACGGCAATGTTGATCTGGCCGCTCTTACCGGGCCGCCCCTAGCCTTGGGCCAGCCGCCCTCCTATACAGATACGGCCCTCTTCCTGCTGTCAGGCGGAACAACGGGAACACCCAAGCTGATTCCCAAAATCCATGCCGCCTATGCCTATAATGCCAAAGCATCGGCCAAACGCTGCGGCGTGACGGCGGCAAGCGTTTATCTGGCGGTGTTGTCGATTGCCCATGATTATCCGCTTTGCTGCCCCGGCGTACTCGGCACACTGTTAGCCGGCGGTACAGTCGTACTAAGCAAAACAGCCAGCTATGAGGAGGCTTTCCCGCTGATCGGGCAGGAAAAAGTGACGATTACGGCTATTGTTCCGGCCATCGCCAATCTCTGGCTGGACGCGCTGGCGTGGGATGAAACGGTGAATGCTGCCAGTTTGGCGGTAGTGTTAGTGGGAGCGGCCAAACTGGAGCTGGAGGTTGCCAGGCAACTGATTGACAGGCTGGGTTGCAAGCTGCAGCAAGGTTACGGCTTGGGCGAGGGGGTTACCTGTTTTACCGCACTTGATGACCCGGAGGATATTGTTTGCAGTTGTCAGGGCCGGCCGGTTTCGGAAGCAGATGAAGTGAAAATCGTGGACGAAAACGGCAAGGAAGTGCCGGCTGGTGAATTTGGCGAACTCATTCAGCGCGGACCGTATACCTTTCTCGGCTACTACCGGGCGCCGGAGCTGAACCGGCAGTGCTTTACCGCAGACGGCTTTTTCTGCACCGGCGACAGGGCCAGAATTACGCCGGAAGGCAACATTCAACTGGCCGGACGGATAAAAGAACAAATCAACCGGGCCGGCGAGAATGTAGTTCCCGCAGAGATTGAGACCTATCTCCGCCGGCACAAAAGTATAAAAGATGCGGCGGTCCTGGGCCTACCTGATAAAAATCTGGGGGAGCGAACCTGCGCTTTTTTAATTACCGGGGATGACACAATCACCGCCGCCGATATTAGTAAATTTTTGCATGATTTGGGTGTTGCCCCCTATAAAATCCCTGATCAGATTGAACTCGTCGACTGCTTTCCTTTTACTAATGTCGGTAAAGTGGATAAGAAAAAATTGCGGGAATTTTGTCAGGAAGAGAGGGAGGACGGACAGCATGACTAATTCGCCACCGGGGGAGAAAGCCGCAACCGATACAGCCGGTCTGAGCTATGGCGGGATCAAAACGCAAATTTCCGCTATGTTGCCGGCACCTGTGGAATTTGATGATCAGCGTAACCTGCTGGAACTGGGGCTTAGCTCGCTGCAGATTATGCGCCTGGTAAATACCTGGCGAAAGATGGGAGCGACCGTTACTTTTGCCGAACTGATTTCCGCCCCGTCGTTAGGGCGGTGGTGGTCCTTATTGCAAAATAGACGGGAAGCTGGGCAGATAAAAAATAAGGAGCAGCCGGGCAGCACAAAAATTGCCGATTTACAGGCGCCGTTTCCCCTGACTGATGTGCAGTATGCTTATTGGATCGGCCGGCGTCAGGATCAATATCTGGGCGGGGTAGGCTGCCATGGCTATCTGGAAGTCGATGGCGAAGGGATCGACCTGACCCGTTTGGAGATGGCCTGGCTGCAATTATTGCGGCATCATCCGATGCTGCGGACCCGGTTTTTAGCTGACGGGCAGCAGCAGGTGCTAACCGTGCCGGCGGCAGCAAAGGTTATTGTCCATGATTTGCGGACCTGCGCCCAGGCAGAACTCGAGCAGGAATTAATGAACATCCGCCAGCAGCTGTCTCACCGGCTGCTGGCTATAGAAAACGGTGAGGTTGCCGGTCTGCGGCTCAGCATGCTGCCGGCAGGGAAAACACGCCTGCACTTTGATATTGACTTGCTGGTGGCGGACGTGCAAAGCTTCCAGATTATTTTGCGGGATTTGGCAGCCGCCTACGTACGCGGCTGCCTGCCCCCCGCGCCGGCAAACTGGAATTTCGCTGAATACCTGCGGCAGGAAGAGGAGCGGAATAAGCAAGCCCAGGCCACAGCAAAAGCGTATTGGCAGACCCGTTTGTCGACAATGCCGGCAGGACCGGCGCTGCCGCTGAAAAAGAATCCGGAAATGATCAAGCAGCCTGTATTCAAAAGGAGAACCCACTTTGTCAGGCAAGCGGTGTGGGAACGGTTAAAGCAGCGGTCTGCCGAATATCAGGTAACACCGGCGATGGTGCTGTTAACCGCGTATGCCCTTGTTCTTGAACGCTGGAGCACCACGGACAGATTCTTAATCAATATCCCTTTATTTGACCGTCAGGCAGCAGACGAAGGAATTGAGGACGTTGTTGCCGATTTTACCAATTTGTTATTATTGGAAGCGGCTTGCGGCGCCGGTGAATCCTTTCTGGGGCAGACGCAAAAGCTGCAGCAGCAATTTCATCAGGATATGGCCAACACGGCTTATTCGGGGGTAAAGGTGCAGCGCGATCTGGCGCGTTTATATCAGGGGACAAAGGTGTTTGCCCCTGTCGTTTTTTCCTGCAATCTGGGTATCCCGCTGATTAATGACGAATTCCGCGCTGCCTTTGGCAATATTGGCTATATGATTTCGCAAACCCCGCAGGTCTGGCTTGATTTTCAGTTATTTGATATGGACGGCGGCTTACTGCTGATCTGGGACGGTATAGACGAACTGTTCCCGGCGGAGCTGCCGGACCGGATGTTTGCCGCTTATCAACAGCTGCTTCACTGGCTGGCGGCTGAGAATAATAACTGGCAGACCTCGCCTGATATTCTGGCCCCGTCCCGGCAGCAACGACCGGATAACGCTGTTTTTCTGCCGGCAGTGCCTGCCGCCAGCTGCCTGCATACTACCTTCTTTGAATTTGCCGCTGCCTACCCGCAGGCAACAGCCCTGATTGACAGTGCTGCCGGCACTTGTTTATCCTATGGCGAACTGGCCGCAGCCGCTTTGCAGGTGGCGGCATTCCTCCGGAAAAAGGGTATCAAGGCCGGCGAGCCTGTCGCCGTTACCCTGCCGCGGGGACCGGCACAAATCATTGCCGTATTCGGCATCCTGGCCGCAGGGGCTTGTTATGTGCCTGTCAGCATGGATCAGCCTCTGACCCGGCGTGAGCGTATCCATAACAAAGCGGCCATTCGCTGCGTCCTTACCGACAAGGAACGGGAGCAAACAGGCGAGTGGCCGGCCGGTGCCCTGGTACTTGATATTGCCGGTGCGGCCGCTATGCCGCCTTTGGCCGCGCCGGGGGAAGTGGCGCCGGCGTGTTTGGCTTACATTATATTTACCTCCGGCTCCACTGGCGAACCTAAAGGGGTTGAAATCAGTCACGGTGCGGCCTGGAATACCATTGCCGACATCAACCGCCGTTACCGTGTTGGGCCGGCTGACCGGGTTTTGGCTGTTTCTGCCCTGGACTTTGATCTTTCGGTCTATGATATATTCGGGCTGCTGAGCGTGGGCGGCTCACTTGTGCTGATTACGGAAGAGAACCGGCGTGAAGCCGCTCACTGGTTGAACCTATTGGACAAGTACCAAATTACACTATGGAATTCGGTGCCGGTTTTACTTGACATGCTGCTGGTCGCTGCGGAAAGCGGGCAGCAAAGAAACCTGCCGCTGCGCCTGACGCTGCTTTCCGGCGACTGGATTGGCCTGGATTTGCCGGTGCGGCTGCAGCAGGCGGCCGAACGTTGCCACCTGGTAGCCATGGGCGGGGCTACCGAGGCCTCCATCTGGTCCAACTTTTTTGATGTGTCGTTGCCCTTGCCTGATGCTTGGACCTCTATCCCCTATGGACGCCCCCTGACCAACCAAGCTTACCGGGTTGTTGATAAACAAGGGCGGGACTGCCCCGATTGGGTGACCGGAGAATTATGGATTGGCGGGGCCGGAGTGGCCCAGGGCTATCGGGGCGATCCCGAACTTACGGCTGAACGCTTTGTGGATTGCCAGGGTTCCCGGTGGTACCGGACCGGTGATCTGGGGCGATATTGGCCTGATGGCAATATTGAATTCCTGGGGCGTGAGGATTTTCAGGTCAAGATTAGGGGGCACCGCATTGAGCTGGGTGAGATTGAAACCGTCCTGAAGCAGCATCCGGGGGTACGTGACGCAGTGGTCACAGCCGCCGGTGATCCCAAGGGAAATAGGTATCTTGTGGCCTATGTGGTGCCTGATCTGGAAACCGGCTTGCTGTTTTTGGCAACAGAACCGGCTAAGCCGGGGCTGCCCCAGGCCTCCTGGACTGCTTTAGCGGCGCCGACGCAACGACTACAGTACTTTAAGTCCGAAAACCTGCTCGGCTTTTTAAGGCAAAAGCTGCCTGCCTACATGGTTCCTGCTGTCTGCATTCCCTTGGATGAATTGCCGCTTACGGCTAACGGCAAGCTTGACCGGCAAGCGCTGCCTGCCCCGGAGGATAGGCAAAATACACATCCGGAGAAAATCTTTGCCGCACCACAGACACCGCTGGAAGTAACGCTTGCGGCTATCTGGCGCCGGCTTCTGGGCGTTGAGCAGATTGATATTAACGACAGCTTTTTTGAATTGGGCGGCGATTCCCTGCTTGCGACCAAACTGAGCACTATGGTGCGAACAGAGCTGGCGGTTGAGCTATCCCTGGGGAGCATCTTCGCCGGGCCGACCCTTGCTGAGCTGGCTGAGCATATCCGGGCGCTGACAGGGGAACAAACGGCAGCAGCCGCTGCCCCGGCCGGCCTGCCGCAGATTGTGCCTGTGCCTGAGCAGTGGCACCTTCCCTTCCCCCTGACCGATATTCAGCATGCTTACTGGGTTGGCCGCAGCGGCGTCTATGCCCTGGGCAATGTAGCGGCTCATTGCTATTTTGAGCTGGAAGAGGCGGAGCTGGATCCTGACCGGGTCAGCAGTGCCTGGCAGCGTCTGATCGAGCATCACGATATGATGAGGGCGGTTGCTCTGCCTGACGGTCAGCAGCAAATTTTGGCTCAGGTCCCTCCTTATCACATTAAAGTCCTCGATTGGCGGGGCGCAAGTCCGGAGGCGGCTGCAGCCGGCCTGCAAAATACACGGGAGGAAATGTCTCATCAGGTATTCGACGCCGGCGAGTGGCCCTTGTTTGATGTGCGGGTTTCCCGTTTTGGTGAAAACCGCGTACGGCTTCACCTTAGCTTTGACAACCTGTTTTTTGACGGGTGGAGCACGTTTCATCTCTTTAGCGAATGGGCCCGGCTTTACCATGAACAGGACGGCCCTTTGACACCTTTTGCCTTATCCTTCCGCGACTATGTCCTGGCGCTGGCGGGCAGCAAAGAGTCAGCGTTGTATCAGCGGGATCAGGCCTATTGGTTTAACCGTTTGCCCGGTTTGCCGCCGGCACCGGAACTGCCGCTGGCGCAAAATCCGGCAGCCCTCAGCCGGCAGCGGTTCCAGCGTCTGGACACCCGGCTGGGGCAGGAAACCTGGCAGCAGCTTAAGAAACGCTCGGCCGAGGCCGGGCTGACGCCTTCCGGCCTATTGCTGGCTGCCTATGCGGAAGTGCTGGCTGTCTGGAGCCGGCGCCCCCGGTTTACCATCAACCTGACCCAGTTTAACCGGCTGCCCCTGCACCCGCAGGTGAATGACCTTGTCGGGGATTTTACATCACTGGCCCTGCTGGCTGTGGAGCATTCCGCCGGCCGGACCTTCCTGGAACGGAGCCGTAATTTGCAGCAGCAGCTCTGGCAGGATTTAGACCACGCCTATGTCAGTGGTATCGAGGTAATGCGCGCATTGGCCAAACAGCGCGGGGAACAGCAGGGGGCGGTAATGCCGGTTGTTTTTACAAGTGTTTTGGGGGTTGACCAATGGAGCGAAGACGGCTCGGGTAAGAAATGGCTGGGCAAACTCGTCTACAATATTACGCAAACGCCACAAGTGTGGCTGGATCATCAAGTGGCAGAGCAAGACGGGGCCCTGCTGCTGATTTGGGACGCTGTGGCCGGACTGTTCCCGGCCGGGCTCCTTGATGACATGTTTGCCGCTTATTGCGACCTGCTACATCGCCTGGCCGCTGAAGAAAAGGCCTGGCATGAGATCGTACCGAGTCTAATTTCAGTGCCCCGGCTGGAAGCAAGAATCGCGGCCAATAATACGGCTGCGCCGGTTTCTGCGGCCACGCTCCCCGGTTTATTTGCCAGGCAGGCTGCCCGGCAGCCGGATCAGACGGCGGTGATTGCCGCCGGCGGCAGCTTGACCTATGGGGAACTGTCCAGCCGCGTCGCGGTTGTGGGCAATCTTTTGCGGGCCAAGGGTGTGCGGCCTAATACCCTGGTGGCCGTGGTGATGGAGAAAGGCTGGGAGCAGGTGGTGGCGGTCCTCGGGATTTTGCAGGCCGGTGCCGCATATCTGCCACTTGACCCGGCGCATCCCGCAGCGAGACACCATCAGCTTCTGGACGATAGCGATAGCAACCTGGTGCTTACCCAGTCCTGGCTGGAAGCGAAAATAGATTGGCCTGTGGGCATCGAGCGAGTGTTTGTTGACCAACTGCCATCAGCTGCCGGGGAAAGTCTGCCGGCCCTTACCGTTCAACCGGAAGATTTGGCTTATGTTATTTATACCTCAGGTTCGACAGGTATACCCAAAGGGGTTATGATCGACCACCGGGGTGCTGTTAACACTATTCTGGCTGTGAACCGGCGTTTTGCCGTGAGTCCCGGAGACCGGGTACTGGCTCTTTCCCACCTGAATTTTGATCTTTCGGTCTATGACATTTTTGGATTGCTGGCCGCCGGCGGCACTATTATCCTGCCGGCAGCGGATAAAACCAAAGATCCGGCCTGCTGGCTGGAATGGATGCGGCAAGAGCAGGTCACGGTGTGGAACACGGTGCCGGCTTTGCTGCAGATGCTGTTGGAATATGCTGACAGCCAGGACGAGAGGCTGCCCCAATCCCTGCGGCTGGTATTGCTGAGCGGTGACTGGATTCCTTTAGAACTGCCGGATAAAATCAGGGCGCAGGTTCCAGGCGTTCAGGTAATCGGTCTGGGCGGGGCCACGGAGGCGTCGATCTGGTCCAACCTGTATCCGGTGCAGACAATAAGCTCCGGCTGGAAAAGTATTCCTTATGGCCGTCCGTTGGCCAATCAGCGCTACTATGTGCTTAACGAATGGATGGGCGACTGCCCTGTTTGGGTTCCGGGCGAGCTGTACATTGGCGGCCTGGGCCTGGCCAAAGGGTACTGGCAGGATGAGGCCAGGACCAAAGCCAAGTTTGTCCAACACCCCTGCACCGGGGAACGGCTGTACCGTACCGGGGATTGGGGGCGGTACTGGCCGGATGGCAATATCGAGTTTCTGGGGAGGGAAGACCTCCAGGTCAAGATCAGGGGCCACCGTATTGAACTGGGGGAAATTGAAACGGCAATGGCTGCCGCACCGTGGGTGCGCAATGCGGTCGTTGTCGTGGCAGGTGACCCGCCTGCACTGGCGGCGGCCGTGGTACTTGACGCCGGCCGGGAAGCCGGCGAAGACCTTACTGCGTTTCTGGCCAGGAAACTTCCGGCCTATATGGTGCCAAACAAAATAATCGCCGTAGATCAACTGCCCCTTACTACTAACGGGAAGGTGGACCGCAATGCCGTCAGGCAAAGTTTGCAGCAATATCAGGCGGCAGCAGCCACTGCGCCCGAACCGCCCCTTGATGCCCTGGAACGGCGCCTAGCCGCTGTTTGGTCAGATATTTTAGGTATCCGGGAGCCTTCCCGGCATGATGATTTCTTCTTGAGCGGCGGTGACAGCTTAAAAGCGGTGCGCCTGATCGGACAATTGCAAAAACGCCGGGTTGCACCTCCGGGCATCTCCTTGCAAACCTTATTCATTGCGCCGACCATTGCCGCCCTGGCCGGGACAATCCGCACCTTGCAGGCATCATTATCTGCAGAGCATAAACAGCAATATCCTATTTTTGAGGAGGGAATCATATGACGATAACAGAGCTGGTTAATAAGTATGAAGCCTTAGGCGCTCAGTTTTGGCTGGAGGGCGGTCAACTCCGTTTCCGGGCTCCTGCCGGTGTGCTCAATGAGCACCATCTGAGTGAACTGCGCGGGTATAAGGAAAATTTGATTGAGCATATAAAAGGCACATACAATTCCTTTGTCATTACAGATCCGTCCAATCGTTATACACCCTTTCCCCTGACAGATGTACAGGCTGCTTATCTGCTGGGCCGGGAGGATATTTATGAGTTTGGGGGCGTTGGCTGCCACGGGTATACAGAATTGACCATGCCGGTGTTGGACAAAGACCGGTTGGAAAAGGCCTGGCATGCGGTAATCCAGCGTCATGACATGCTGCGCGCCGTGGTTTTTAAGCAAGGTTATCAGCAGGTGCTGGCAGAAACACCCCTCCCGCCCCTGCGCACACAGGATCTGCGGGGTGTCAGTCCTGAACAGGCGCAAGCGGCCATACAAAAGGTGCGGGCAGAACTCTCGACCCGGCAATATGTGCCAGATCAGTGGCCTCTATATGAACTCTTTTTGACGACAACCGATGAAAACAGCATTCTGCATTTTTCACTTGATATGCTCATCGCCGATTTTATTAGTATCAATATCATACTAACCGAACTAAATCATTTGTACTATCAGCCGGAAATACCGCTGCCCGAACTGGCGGTCACCTACCGGGATCTGCTGCTGTTCCAGCAGTCCCGGCAAAAACAGTTATTTAACCGGTCCCGGCAAGAGCGGGATCGCCAATATTGGCTGGAGAGAATGGATCACCTGCCGGAGGCGCCCCAGTTGCCGCTGGCCGAGGATAAGGACAAGGCAGCCGGCGTTGCCTTCGAACGGTATCAGTTTTACCTGGAAAAAGACAAGTGGGCCGCTATTTGTCAACAGGCCAAGCAGAAAAAAATTACCCCTGCCAGTGCCGTGCTGGCCGCGTTTGCCGAGATCATCGGCTTATGGGCCAGGCAGCCTGATTTTTGCATTAATATTACCATTCTGAACCGCCCTGAGCTGCATCCGCAGATTGATCAGATTGTCGGTGACTTTACCGCCGTAAATGTTTTGGAAGTCGCACCTCAGGCCGGCAGCACCTTTTTGCAGCGGGTTCAGGCCTTACAGCAGCGCTTGTGGCTGGACCTGGAACACAGTTCCTTTTCGGGGATTGAGGTTCTGCGTGAGTTAAACCGCCGGCGTAACAAGAATGTTATTATTCCTGTCGTATACACAAGCATGATCGGCGTAGGCGATGCCGGCCTCCAGGAAGGTGCGCTGCTGAGAGGGGCCAAGCTGACGTATGGGATAAGCCAGACGCCACAGGTATGGATTGATTGTCAGGCTGCCGAACGGTGCGGCGAGCTGCATCTGAATTGGGACGTGAGAAGCGGGGTTTTCCCGGCCGGGATGATAGAAGCTGCGTTTGCCGTTTTTGCCGATTTACTGCAGGCAATGGCTGCCGGCGAAAATACTTGGCACCGCCAGGCGCCGTTGCAATTGCCTGCCCAGGTGCGGGCGACACGTAAATTGATCAATAATACCGCAGCGCCAATACCGGCAGGTTTGTTACAGGACGGCTTCTGCGTTCGTGTTGAACATTGCCCGGATGCTCCCGCCTTAGTCAGTGAAGGCAGACAGTTTACTTATCAGGAATTGGCGGATCATGCGGTTGCCGTCCAGCAGGCCCTGATGCAGAAAGGCTGCAAAAAAGGGGACCGAGTGGCCGTGGTGCTGGAGAAAGGCCTCTGGCAAATTGCCGCGGTTTTGGGAATATTGCTGGCCGGCGGCGTCTATGTACCGATTGACGTCTCGCAGCCGCAGGCCCGGCGCACCACAATTATGCAGGATTCGGAAACCCTGTTTATTGTCACGCGCAGCGAGCATGCCGGCCAGACAGGCGATATGCCGCCTGCTTTCATTGCCGTAGAAGAACTGAAAATAAATCCTGACAGTGTGATAGAACCGGTACCTGTAGATTCTTTCGAGCCGGCCTATATCATTTATACCTCAGGCAGTACCGGCAAGCCCAAAGGTGTTGTGATGAGTCATTGCGCCGTAATGAATACGATCCAGGATATCAATACCCGGTTTAAGGTGGATTGCCGTGATAAAATACTGGGCTTGGCGAACCTGGGTTTTGACCTTTCCGTTTATGATATTTTCGGGCTGCTGACTGCCGGCGGAACGCTTATCCTGCCTGATGCCCAACGGCAGCATGATGCCAGCCACTGGCAGGAACTGATCTGCCGGCACGGGATAACGGTTTGGAATTCAGTACCTGCACAGATGCAAATGCTTTTATCTTATCTGCAAAGTGATCCTTCCCTGAATAAGCCTGCCCTGCGGCTGGCATTATTGTCCGGGGACTGGATTCCGTCCGGCTTGCCGGCCACACTTGCGGCCCAGTGCCCGGGGGTTGAGGGGATTAGCCTGGGGGGAGCCACAGAAGCTGCAATCTGGTCAATTTTCCATCCCTTCGCCGATGTCCCGGCAGAAGCAAAACGTATCCCTTATGGAAAGCCTCTTGCCAATCAACGCTTTTATATCCTCAACGACCGCCTGCAGGCCTGCCCGGACTGGACAGTGGGCCATATATACATTGGCGGTGCCGGTTTGGCCCAAGGATATTCAGGCAATGAGCAGCTCACCGCCGAGCGGTTTATCCTGCATCCGGAAACCGGGGAGCGGTTATACGATACCGGCGACATAGGCAGATACCGGCCAGACGGAGTGATTGAGTTTTTCGGCCGTGAGGATACGCAAGTGAAAATTCACGGGCACCGTATTGAGTTAAGTGAGATTGAAAGCGTATTGCAGCATCACCCTGCCGTGGCTGCCGCGCTAGTTATGGTCAGCGGCGATACCCCGCAGGAATATCGTCTGCATGCTTTTGTGGAGCCCAAGCGGCTGCAGCAAATCCAGCCCCCTGTCCCTGACCGTGTTTTGCAGGACGCCTGCTTCCAGGCTGGACAACAGGCAACAAAATCTGTGGATCGCGCTATGTTTGCCCAATGGATGAAAGCCGCCGACCAGACTACATTGTTTGATATTATCAAAACCTTGCGCGATGCCGGCCTGTTCCGGGCTGAAACAGCCAGCCACAGCCTGGAGGAAATCCAGGCTGCAGTCGGGGTCATTCCTAAATTGTATAAGCTGGTAAGACGCTGGCTACAGGTGCTGTGCGCGGAAAACCTCCTGCATAAAGACAATACCGGTAAGTACCGTTTGCTTACTGTGCCGCCGGCCCAGGCCGCCGAGCATTGCTGGCAGCAACTGGAGGCGATCGAAGCCAAGGTCCACTATGGAGCTAAATTGGTCAGTTATCTGCGGGAGTCCAATAAGCATCTGCCTGAATTATTACGGGGCGATGTGGATGCGCTTGCTTTGCTTTTCCCCCAGGGGAATTTAGATACGGCTCTGGCTGCTTATCATGACAATTTGGTCAACCTGGCCCTGAATCAAGTGGCCAGGGAATGCGTTGTGCAACTGGCGGCAGAGCGTACGCGCTCAAACAACAGCAGACCCCTGCAGGTCCTGGAAGTGGGTGCCGGCGTAGGCGGCACCAGCCTGGAGCTGATTCCCGCTTTGGCCGAGTATAATGCAGAATATCATTTTACGGATATATCAACATTCTTCTTAAATGAAGCGAAAAACAGGTTTGAGAAATACCCGTGGGTTACCTATGGGCTGTACGATATTAACAAAGAGTACTGGCTGCAAGGTCTGGAGGCTGCCAAATATGATGTAATTGTCTGCGCTAACGTGTTGCATAACGCACGCAATGCACCTGAAATCATCAAAACCTTGCAGGAACTGGCAGTGCCTGGCGGCAAGCTGATTGTCATTGAGGCCACCAAAGAGACCTATACACTGTTGACTTCGATGGAGTTTAAGGACGGGTTGACAGGGTTCACCGATTTCAGGGCCAGCACCGACAGTACGTTTATTGACTTTGACAAGTGGCAAGCCCTGTTTGCCGGGGCCAATGCACAGGTCCTGTGCGCCTATCCGGCAGTCGAAGACCCGCTGGCCATGGCCGGGCAAACCGTTTTCATCATTGGTTTCCCCGGGGAAAATTTGCCGCTCTATAAAGAGGAGATAGGGGAATATCTGCAGCAGCAATTGCCCGCATACATGATCCCCGGCCATATCGAAATCATGCCGCAGCTCCCGCTTTCGGGCAACGGGAAGGTTGACAGGGGGGCGTTAAAGAAACGCCTGGAGGTTAGCGCTGTCCCTGATCATGCTGCCGGAGAGGTGGCGCAGGATGATTTGGAAACCCGGATTGCCGGCATTTGGGCCGCTGCTTTGAATCGCGAAACAATAGGGCGCAATGAAGATTTCTTCGCCGCCGGCGGTGACTCTTTACTGGTTACGCAGGTTGTAGCTAAAATGCGGGAAGTTTTGCCGGAAGCAAAAAGCTGGGAATGGGACCGTTTGATGCGGGAAATGCTGGGGATGCCGACCGTGGCCGCCATCGGGCGGCAGTTACGCTCGCAAAAAACAGTGACCGCCGTTACTCCCGGCAGCACCGCGCTGAAACCGGCGACGCCGCTCATTATCCTGGCTGAAGGAAAACAGCCGGGGGGAGCTATGAAAGTGTTCTTTCATGACGGCACAGGCACCCTGGCGATATACAACCATATACTGCCCGCTTTAATTAATGCGCCAGACCGGACAGAAACGATTGCGGGTTTTACACTGATTGATGAGAAGGCGTATCTGGCGATACCTGGTGACAGGCTTATTGTGACCTTAGGCCAGCAATATGCTGACTTGCTTTTGCGCCATGGTGCCTGCCGCTTTGAACTGATCGGTCATTGCATGGGTGGTTTTATTGCCATTGAAACCGCAAGGGCACTGATGGAAGCAGGCGCGGCGATTGCCCCGGTAACCGTTATCGACAGTAATCGTTTTCCCTATCAGATTGAAGATGAATTGTTCCTGGAGAGGCTTTTTGGCCAGTTAGTCGGCGCCGATATGACCAAAGCCGGTCATAGTGTTCCTGATAAATTGATGAAAAAAGCCCTGGAAGAAATCCGCGCTGCCCAAACAGGAGTTATTTCCACCGAGGCCTGGTGCTCTTTGAGCGGTCCCCTGGAGGTGGTGGCGCAGAGCTACCGGCAGTTGGCCGCGAAGCCACAAGCCCAGCGTCTGGCCGAGCTGTATTCGGCCATCCCGGCGGCAAGCGGTGTAATTTCGGGGTATCAGCCGAATGCGGTTAACAACCTGTACCAGCTGGTTTGCCATAGCTTTAGAGGCGTAACGGCGTATGATCCGCTGCCGTTTGCCGGTGATATTTCCGCCGCCTGCGCCCTTGACCGGGAAACCCATTTCCTTTCTTTTGCGGATTCAGCCGGCGGGGAATTCTGGCAGGACATTGCCCTGGGGGATTTACAGCTACATCCTGTTGCCGGGCATCACATGTCGTGCATGGAGCCGCCTTTTGCAGCTGCTGTAGTCGAACTGCTGACCAAGGGAGCAAAAGGATGAAGCCTCTGATTGGAATTTTAGGTTGTGGCGGGGCTTTAGGGCGGGAAGCCTGCGACCTTCTGCGGCAGTCCTGCCGAATCCGGGGGGGACAGCGGAGCCGGCCTAACAACCTGGCCGCTGCAGGCAACGACAGTTTGGAATGGGTACAGGTAGATCTGTACGACGCGGCCGCATTGTCTGATTTTTGCCGGGGCTGCCAGGTTATACTTAACTGCGCAGGTCCCTCTTACCGTGTCGGTGACCGGGTCGCACTGGCGGCAATGAAAGCGGGTGCCCATTATATTGACACCTTTGGGGCGGATTTTTTGGAGAAATCGCTGGCTGAAAACACAGCCGCCCCAAGCGGGGTTGTGGCATTGGCGGCAGGCAGTTTCCCGGGATTATCCGGTATTTTGCCCAGATGGCTGGCCCTGCAGGGCTTTGACGTTCTGGATTTGCTGTATGGCTTTGCCGGCGGCCGGGAATATGCCTCCCCCGGCGGCATTGCCGATCTGTTGTTAAGTTCGGTAGCCGGTTTTGGCGTTCCTGATGCTTTTTGGTGCAATCGCGAGATCATTCGTAAACCCGGTGATTTTTCTGCCAAGGTATATCTGCCCGGTTTTAAGGAAGCGGTGTATGTACAAAGATTTTTTAACCGTGAAACGGCCCGCCTGGCCCAAAACCTTAAACTGCAGGAAGCCCATTGGCATAACGTTATGGCTGACAGGCAGGCGGCGCAGGCTATTGCGGCAGGCTGCACCCGCCTGGCGGCAGATGCCGGGGAGGCAGTACTGGCAGAAGCAGTAGCGGAACTGGCTGCTGTCGCCGCCATGGTTGCCAGCGGCAGTTCACCCTGGTATACCCTGATGGCTGAACTTCAGGGAAGGGCAGGGGGAGAAACCATCCGCAAACGGGCAATATTGCGCAGTACCAGCAGCTATCGAATCAGCGGCGTTGTTGCTGCCGCAACCGTGGAAGCTGTATTGGAACAAAAAATGGCTGACGGCGTATATTGGGCGTTTGAGTTGCTGAATCCGGCAGCGGTTATTGAGAAACTGATTGCGGCCGGGGCAGTGGACAGTCTTGCTGTTGCTGATATTCCGCCTGTCTATGACCAGGCCAGGGTAACAGAAATGGAAGAAGGGATACTATGAGCAGAGCGGGAAAACCCTTGCGGGTAGTCGTTTGTGGTACGACCTTCGGCAGGTTTTATCTGCGCAGCATCAAGCAATTGGCCAATGAATTTGCCTTAGTGGGAATTCTGGCCCGGGGCAGCAGCCAGGCGGTACAGTGCGCCCGGGAATATAATGTTCCCTTATATACCAGTGTTGAGCAACTAACAACAGAAAACGTCGATCTGGCCTGCGTTGTTGTCAGGTCAACGGTGGTGGGCGGGAAAGGCACCACCCTGGCCAACGATTTATTGCGGAAAGGAATTCATGTGCTGCAGGAGCAGCCGGTACATCATGATGAGCTGGCGCAATGCCTGCGCAGTGCGCGGCAAGCGGCTTGCTGCTATCGTCTAAACAGTTTTTATCCCGATCTTGAACTTGTCCGCAATTTTATTGTAACGGCCCGTCAGGCCTTGCGCCAGAGTGAAGCCGTCTATATTGACGCTGCCTGCAGCATTCACGTGCTTTTTCCCCTTGTAGATATATTAGGCCAGTCACTGGAAGGGTTTAGGCCCTGGAATTTTCTTACTGCTGCCAATCCTGGTACAACTGACCCATTCTCTTGCTTGCACGGGCAGCTTAAAGGCATTCCTATACATTTGCGGGTGCAAAACCAGATTAATCCGGCAGACCCGGATAATTATACGCATTTGCTCCATCGCATCGTTATCGGTACAGATAGCGGCAGCTTGATGCTGACAGACTCGCAGGGACTGGTATTATGGAGTCCGCGCCTGTATGTGGGCCACAGGGTAAACGGGGTTTTGGACACAGAGGGTGCCGATCCGCTGCTGGATTTGTCGACGATAGAGCTGGTGCAGCCTTTCAGGCCTGCATCCTTCAGGCAGGTATTTGCCAATTACTGGCCTGACAGTATTTCGCATTCCCTGTCCCGGTTTCGGGAAGCCATTCTTTCCCGGGAAAATGATCAGGCCTTGGCCCAGTATCAGTTGACAGCGTGCCAGGTTTGGCAGGATATCAGTCAGAAAATCGGTCCGGCCCGGCTGATTGACGCCCAGCCGCCAAAGCCCGCAGCCCTGGCTGGTATTCAAACTTCTGCAAGCAAAGATGATCAGCGCAGTAAAGTTAAGTCAGGCTAGGTTACTCGCGCAAATGAACAAGTAAAAAAAGTCCTGCGATGTTTCGTTGTCAGGACTTTTTTAGTATTCGTTTTTATATTGTCTGACAAGCCGCCGATCCTCGCAAATAGTCTAATTGTGCCGGAACTGGTTAGGCGTAAGGCCGCAGTTCTTTTTGAAAATCGCCGTTAAGTTGCTGCCGCTGCAATATCCGAGCTGCAGGGCAATATCATGGATGCCGAGCCGGGTATTTTTTAGCAGCAGCTTTGCTTTTTCCATTCTGGCGTGACGCAAATAGCCGTAAACCGTATGCGCAAACAAGGCTTTAAAGCCAATTTTCAGCTTGAAGGTATTTAAACAGACGATTTTGGATAATTCCTCAAGGGAAGGCGGCGCGGCCATTCTTTCGGTGAGTACCTGTTTGGCCATATAGAGCCGCTCTACATCGGCATTATCGAGGGGCACCGGCAGTTTCGGCATATTTCCCCGGACAACGGACTGAAAAAGATATTCTGACAATATTTCCAGAACGATGGCCTCAAAAAACATTTTTTTAATTGTTTCCTCTTCATAGGGACACACGAAGAATTTATTCAGCAGTGTTTCCATATTGACGCTCAGCTTTATCGGGCTTTGTGCCGCCGGGTAGGTGCAAGAAAAGCGGATTGCGGCCGTAATATCGATTCCCTTGGCCGCCAGGGCCTGGATGTATTCCTCTTCGATATTGATAATAACAAAATGGAGCTTTTCGTTTTTCGGCAGCCTGGCCCAGCCCTTACTTTTGCGGCTGACAAATTTAAAGAGTTCGCCATGATTAACCCGTTCCAGCTGTTGCTGGCCCTCGTCAAAAATCTCAACATGGCCGGACAGGATGCAGCCGATCTCAAAATACTTGTTCACCGCAAAAGAATAGGTCAGATCCTTGTGCAGGGTCATGCTGCCAAGGGAAATGTGCAAGCCGCCCGGGTAGCAATAGTGTTTGATGTAACCATGGCCAAAATTTTTTAATACCTCAAATTCGTGCACATGGGCAGTATTTTTATGTAAGAAACCAATTTCATTGAGTTTTTGATAGAAATCATCAAGATTGGTTGCATTTAAATAAAAATTCATAGCGCCACCTCGGATTGGAATGTTTTACAGCTTTGGTTATTTTTTCAATTATCGCAGCATTTGTTTCATAATAACAGAAATGATAATTATTTTCAATGCGCGAAGGATTATTTTTTATGCAGGAAGTATTATCGCCGGCAAATGAATTGACCAGTCTATTTTTCTACTCGTATAATTGTTATTGACAATGAAAACCATTATCGTTTAAGTGGGAATTTATAAGCGAAGGTGATGATCAAAGGATGAAAAAGGTATCAAAAAAAATGGTGACCGTCACGCTGAGTGGGGTATTGCTGTTTAGTTTCCCCGCGCTTACGGCGGCGGAAGCGGTGACGCCGGAAGCCGCGCCGGCAGAATTCAGTCTTGATGAATATGTGGTGACAGCCAGCCGTATGCCGGTGAAGCTGTCGGCCACTGCTGCCAACGTGACGGTGGTTACGGCCGATCAAATTACCCGGGGCGGCTTTACCGGGGTGGCCGAGATTCTGGCCCAGACTAATGTGAGTGTGGATAATATGGGGGCCGGCGCGGCCGGTGTCAGTGCCGTCACCATCAATGGCGACGACCGGGTGCTTATTTTGGTGGACGGGCGCAAAATCAACCGCGAATATTTTATTGGCATGGGGAAAACCCGGGTCAACCTGAATCAGCTGCCCAGTGTGAAAAATATCGAGCGGATTGAAATTGTCCGCGGTCCCGCTTCGGCGTTGTACGGCAGTGACGCTGCCGGCGGTGTCATCAATATCATCACCCGCCAGGCGGCCGAAGGCGGCACGAGTCTGTCGCTGCAGGGCGGCAGCTGGGGCCGGCGCGACTATACGCTGACAACAGAAGGAAAGGAGAACGGGTTCGGCTACCGGATAACCGCCGAACGCAAACGGCAGGACGACTTTGAATATAAAGACTCGAAAACCGGCAAGGTGGTCACCATGCCCAACAGCTATATCGATCAGGACGCGGTAACTATGCGTTTGGATCAGGACCTGGGTGATAACCGCTCCCTGAGCTTTTATTGGGAACACCTGGACAGCAAGGGTGGGTATGGTTTGATGCCTCCCGGCTATGGCCAGCATCATCCCACCGCCTATGAAAAAACGTTGGAAAACAATGTGGATGTGACTTATCGCTGGGGCCAGGGCAGTGCCGATAATATGGTGAAAGTTTATCATAATTCCGCTAATTATGACATTCATGGCGCCAGTGACGTCAATCAGCCGGATAAATTCTTATCCAGCCGGACCACCGGTGCCGAATGGCAGCAGAAATGGCAGCTCAGTGAGAGGTATGCCC
>JAEWGR010000088.1 GCA_023388195.1 Bacillota bacterium | reverse complement strand
TCACCTGGTATTCAGTGACGATAGCTGTGGGGCTCCACCTGTTCCCATACCGAACACAGTAGTTAAGCCCACAAACGCCGAAGGTACTTGGCTGGAAACGGCCTGGGAGATTAGGAAGTTGCTGATTTAAAAAAAGCACTCACATTATGTGAGTGCTTTTTGCTCTGTACATAGGCAAGGTTTAGACCGTTCAGAGTGCCCCAGGTACGAGGCGGAGCGAGGACGTCGCCGTAGTCGTACTGGAAGTACGTCGGAGGGGGCGCCCGCAGTAACAACGAAGTAGATGGGGTGCTATGGACGGTCGTAGGTAGCCGAAGGTACTTGGCTGGATGGGCCTGGGAGATTAGGAAGTTGCTGATTAGAAAAAGCACTCACTTATGTGAGTGCTTTTTGCTATGTAAATTCGTCACGACACTTTTTTTATTTTGGATAATATATTATAATTACTATTAATATTGCGTATTATCTCTCAATTGGTTTGGTGAGGCAATAGTCGAGGGAGGTTTAATCAAATGACGAGTCAAATTGGTAAAGAGTTTATGGAGAAAACCAAATACAAATTTGCGACACCTTCTGATCAGGCCCGCGGTTTGCCACAGCCACCGGTGGAAATGGATATAGATAACCCCGGCATTGTGATTGATTTGCCAGACCATGGTTCAGGACAGGCTGATATTTCCCTAAATCAGGCAATTCTTCGGCGGACCAGTGTCCGTACTTATGCCGCCAAGGCATTGTCATTAACTGAGCTTTCCTATTTGCTGTGGTGTACACAAGGGGTTAAGTCGATAGAACCGCATTTGGTCACTTTCAGAACGGTACCTTCAGCCGGGGCAAGGCATGCTTTTGAGACTTATTTGCTAGTGAATCAGGTTGAGGGTCTGGAACCGGGGTTATATAGGTTCTTAGCGGTCGATCATCAATTAGCCAAGATAGAGGCCCCAGGTGGTGCCGCCGAAATCATTACGGAAGCTTGCCTGGGACAAAAGTTTGTTAAGACAAGTGCTGTCACCTTTATCTGGACAGCCGCCACCTATCGTATGACCTATCGCTATGGGCAGCGGGGTTACCGGTATTTGCATCTGGATGCCGGTCATGTCTGTCAGAACCTTTACCTGGCGGCAGCCGCAGTGGACTGTGGTGTTTGTGCAATTGCTGCTTTTGATGATGATAAACTTAATGCAGCATTAGCTATTGATGGTGATAATCAGTTTGCTGTTTATGTTGCTACTGTTGGCAGAAAAATATAAGGCTGCTTATTACATTCTATATCTTTGCTGGATGTAATAAGGGTCTACCAAAATGGGTGAGGAAAACTTATTTGGCTCCCGATAAAAATTCTTGACAGTTATATATACCTGTGGTAATATTACTCAAGACTAAAAAAAGAATACAGTATTTTTCATCAAGAGTTGGCTGAGGGACTGGCCCTATGAAGCCGCGGCAACCATCGCAAAGGCGAACGGTGCCAATTCCTGCAACCCGTGAGGGTTTGGCAGATGAAGAATAGCATAGTTTTGAATTATGCCTCTTCGACTGCGAAGGGGTTTTTTTAGTCTGTCAGATTTATAATAAGTTCTGTGGACATAAGAACGATTATACCTAAAGGGCCAGGCGGCTGCTGCCGGCGTCCTGAGGGACTTGGTACAAGCCAAGTCTTATCTTATTTATATAACACAAAGGAGGCAGATAACTATGATTTCACTAACTGGATTACAAAAGATATATAGCGGCGATTCCGGTGCGGTAATCGCCCTTGATAATGTGTCTTTGGATATAAAGCAGGGAGAGATTTATGGCATAATCGGCAAGAGCGGCGCTGGTAAAAGCACTCTTATCCGCTGCATTAACCTATTGGAACGTCCTACTGCCGGTCAGGTATTTGTTGCCGGCCAGGAAATGACAGCGTTGTCAGAGGAACAATTACGTGATGCCCGAAAAAGTATCGGCATGATTTTTCAGCATTTTAATCTATTGTCTTCGCGCACCGTGCTAGAAAATGTGGCTTTTCCCTTGGAGATTGCCGGTGTTGGCAGAGAGGAACGGATCAGAAAAGTATTGCCGTTGTTAGAGCTTGTTGGATTAACTGATAAAAAGGATGTTTATCCAGCTCAGCTCAGCGGCGGCCAAAAACAGCGGGTAGGCATTGCCCGGGCTTTGGCAAGTCAGCCCAAAGTGCTGTTATGTGATGAAGCTACTTCTGCTCTTGATCCACAGACGACAGAGTCTATCCTGGCTTTATTGAAAGATATCAATAGAAAACTAGGATTGACGATTGTGCTGATTACCCATGAAATGCATGTAATTAAAGCAATTTGCGATCAAGTGGCAGTTATTGAAGCGGGGCAGCTTGTAGAAACAGGAAAGGTATTTGATGTATTTACCAGGCCCCAGTCAGACACAGCCCGCGAGTTTATTAAAGCTGTAGTCAATAATAAATTGCCGGAAGCCTTGGCTGAGATTGTATCAGAGCAACCGGTCGCCGGCAGCAATCTGGTGGTACGCTTATCTTTCTTTGGTGCGGCGACTAATGAGCCGGTTATTGCCGGTCTGATCAGGCGTTTTGCTATCGATGTCAACATTATTTCAGGTAATATAGACCATCTGCAAGCCACTCCTTATGGCACGCTGGTTATAGAGCTGTCAGGCAAACAGGAGGATATTCAGAGTGCGTTGTCTTATTTACAGGCCAGAGATTTAGGAACAGAGGTGATTGGATATGTCACAAGACATGCTTATGCTGCTGGCTGAGGCTTTCGGTGAAACAGTCTATATGGTAGCGGTTTCGGCATTGGTATCCGCATTATTGGGAATTCCACTCGGAGTCATTCTGGTTATCACCGGTAAGGGACACATAAAAGAGAACCTGGTGTTTAATCAGACCCTAGGGGCAATAGTTAATGCTGCCAGGTCAACTCCTTTTATTATCCTAATGGTCGCAATTATACCTTTTACAAGGATTATTGTTGGTACTTCAATTGGGACTAATGCGGCGATCGTACCACTCACTATTGCGGCAATTCCCTTTGTCGGCCGTGTTGTCGAGTCGGCCCTTAAGGAAGTGGACGCCGGGCTTGTCGAAGCCGCTCAGGCCATGGGGGCATCGCCCCGGCAGATTATCCTGAAGGTACTTATCCCGGAAGCTCTGCCGTCTATACTGTTGGGATTGACATTAATGGTGATCAGTTTAATTGGCTACTCGGCTATGGCTGGTGCTATTGGTGGCGGCGGTTTGGGCGATTTGGCAATCCGCTATGGTTATCAACGCTTTAGAGCCGATGTCATGCTGGCAACGGTCGTCATCCTGATTGCGCTGGTACAGATCGTCCAATCCAGTGGGGACTATTTTGCCCAGCGACTTAACAAACGCTAATAATGGGAACAGAACTACAGGGGGAATATGTAAGCATGGAAGATATTATCCGAAATATTCGTGAAGGTGGCTACGCTTCTGCCAAGGCCCGTCAATTTACCGAATCGGTTATTAGAGAGATGAGCCGGATTGCTGCTGCTCATAATGCAATTAATCTTGCCCAGGGTTTCCCTGATTTCCCGGCGCCGGCAGCGATTAAACAGGCTGCAGTCAGGGCCGTCACTGAGGATCATAATCAATACGCTATAACCTGGGGTACAAAAGGCTTGCGTGATGCCATTGCCGCCAAGGTGGAACGGGATTATGGCGTGATTATCGACCCTGAACGCCAGCTTACCGTGTGTTGCGGAGCCACAGAGGGCATGATTGCCACCCTCCTGGCTACGGTTAACCCGGGTGATGAAGTTATTATCTTTGAACCATTTTATGAAAATTATGGTGCCGATGTAATCCTGTGTGGTGCGATACCCCGCTATGTCAGCTTGACGCCACCGGCATTTAATTTTGACAGGGAAGAGCTCATTGCCGCATTTTCCGATAAAACCAGAGCTATCATCATTAATACGCCCAATAATCCAACTGGTAAAGTATTTAATCGCGAAGAGCTGGAGCTCATTGCCCAACTGTGCATTAAGCATGATGTACTGGCAATTAATGATGAAATCTACGAGCATATCTTATATGACAATACCGAACATATTCCGTTGTGGACATTGCCGGGCATGGCTGACAGAACTATTGCTGTAAACAGTGTATCTAAAACCTTCAGCGTCACCGGCTGGCGTATTGGTTATGTTCAGGCCTCGCCGGAGATCACGGCTTCGGTGCGTAAAGTTCATGATTTTCTCACAGTAGGAGCAGCGGCTCCCTTGCAAGTAGCCTCGGCGGAAGCCTTTACTTTTGGACCGGAGTACTATGCGGAATTGGCCGGTTTCTATAGCGAACGGCGGGATTATTTGCTTAATGCATTGGAGAAGGTTGGTTTTACCTGTGTTCGCCCACAGGGGGCCTACTATATCATGGCTGATATTACCCCGTTTGGCTGGGATGATGATGTGGCCTTTGCTAAATATCTGGCCAGCGAGATTGGTGTGGCCGTTGTGCCAGGCTCAAGCTTCTTCCGCCCTGAAAGCAATGCCGGTAAAACATTAATCAGGTTTTGTTTTTGCAAAAAATTTGAAACCCTGCAGGCAGCAGCCGACCGTTTGGCCAAGCTGACGCTAAAAAAATAAATATAATAAGAGGGAGCGATGAGAATGAATAAGTACATAAAAACAGTTGCCCTGGCCACGGTCCTTATGACCGCAATTGCCGGAATTACTGGCTGCAGTAAGCAGACACCGGCGCCGGCAGCAGATAAAATAATTAAGGTCGGGGTAACAGCCGGTCCGCATGCTGAAATCATGGATGTTGTTAAACAAGCCGCCGCTAAAGAGGGCCTTAAGATTGAAGTTGTTGAATTCAATGATTATGTCCAGCCTAATGTGGCCCTAAGCCAGGGTGATATTGACGTCAACAGTTTTCAACATCAGCCGTATCTGGACAATATGGTCCAAGACCGCAAATATAATATAGTGTCAGTAGCGAAAACTGTTATTTATCCGATGGGCATATATTCGAAAAAGGTTGCAGCCCTTACTGAGCTTAAACCAGGCGCCACCATTGCCATTCCTAATGACCCGACAAATGGGGGCCGGGCCCTATTACTGCTGGAAAAGCAGGGCCTAATTAAACTTAAAGCAGGAGCCGGACTGAAAGCAGCCGCTGCTGATATTGCCGAAAATCCCAAGGGTTATAAAATAAAAGAACTTGACGCTGCTCAGGTACCACGTTCACTGGAAGACGTCGATTTAGCTGCTATTAACACCAACTATGCCATGACCGCCGGTCTTGTTCCCAATAAAGACGCCCTGGCGATTGAAGACGGCAATTCGCCGTATGCCAATGTCATTGCTGTTCAAGCAAAAGACAAAGATAATCCGGCAGTTGCTAAATTAATTAAGGCCTATCACTCCGAAGAGGTAAAAAAGTTTGTTAACGAACACTTCAAAGGTTCTGTAATTGCTGTTTGGTAACGTTATAGCACTGAACAAAAAACCATGGCTTTAGCAGCCATGGTTTTTTTCTACCGCCTGAGGCGGCTGTCTTTTATTGTGCAGGAGTTTGTCCTGAGTAAAGCGAAAAACCTTCACGAGAGTGTATTGAGAAATTAAAGGAGCAGATTATGCGCATTTTACATACAGCCGACTGGCATTTTGGCAAAACAATTGAAGGCCGGGACAGGCACCTGGAGCAGGTTGCGTTTGTAGAGGAACTATCAGGCATTTGCGCAGATGAACGCATTGATCTGGTACTGGTGGCCGGAGATGTCTTTCAGAGTCCTAACCCTAGTGCGGCAGCCGAGGAATTGTTTTATTATGCGGTGGACAAACTGGCTGACCATGGCCGGCGGGGAGTAGTAATTGTGGCCGGAAACCATGATAATCCGGACCGGTTATGTGCCGCCTCACCCCTGGCCAGCCGTTTAGGAATCACCTTGGCCGGCCTGCCTAAAGAAGAACTGGGACCAACCCGCCCGGGGGCCGGGAAAGTATACCGGGTCAATGGTGGGCAGGCCTGGCTGGAATTGGCGGTGCCGGGAATCGACCATACTGCGGTCATTGCGGCTTTGCCTTATCCCTCTGAAGGACGGCTTAAAGAGATCCTGGCCGCCTCCCTGGAGGACAATGATTTGCGTCAGGGCTATAATAACAGGCTTGCCGGGCTGTTTAGTGCAATTAATGCCAGATACCGGCCTGCTTCTGTTAATTTGGCAATAAGTCATCTATATGTTCGCGGCGGCATTGAATCAGAATCGGAGCACCAGATCCAGGTTGGTGGGGCCTATGCCGTAGATCCAATGGTATTCCCGGCTGATGCCCAATATATTGCCCTTGGGCATTTGCACCGTCCCCAGTATGTGGGCGGGACACCGGCGCCCTGCCGTTATGCCGGCTCGCCGCTGGCCTACAGTTTTTCCGAAACCGGTTATGCTAAGTCGGTAACCATTGTTGATGTCCAGCCCGGTCAGGCTGCCAGCATACGAGAGTTACCGCTAAGGGCCGGCCGGCCGCTGGTGCGATGGCAGGCGACCGGTGGTTTGGCCCAGATTAGGGAATGGGTTGACGCCGGGCGGGATAAGGAGGCCTGGATTGAGGTGGAGCTGGAAATTACGCAGGCGCTGGCGTTGGATGAAATCCAGCAATTACGGGCTATGCATCAAGGCTTTGTTACCATCAGGCCTGTATTTCAGGCAGTGGCAGACAGTACAAAGGTTCCGGCTCGTCTGAACAGCATGCCGCTCAATGAATTGTTCATCCGCTTTTATGAGCAGCAGCATGGTGGCCTGAAACCGGATGCCAGGCTTGTCGAATTGTTCCTTGAATTAAGCCAGAATATCCTGGACGAGACAGAAGCGAGCGACAGCAGTGGGGAGGCGCCGTTATGAAGCCTATTATGCTGAAAATTGCCGGATTACATAGTTTCAGAGAAGAGCAGGAGATCCCTTTTGAAACGCTTTCCGAGCTTGGTGTTTTTGGTATTTTTGGGCCGACAGGCAGTGGTAAATCCTCTATATTAGATGCGATGACACTGGCCTTATATGGCACGGTAGTCAGAGCCGGGCGCCGCACTCAGGGCATTTTAAACCATGCTGAGAAACATGTCAAGGTTGTATTTTCGTTTTCCCTGGGCCAAGGAAACGAACGCCGTCTGTACCGGGTGGAGCGGCGTTATGCCCGCAAAGATCAACTGGCCGTTACTAATACCCACAGCCGGCTGATTCTGATACATGATGGCCAGGAAGAGGTGTTAGCCGATAAAGACCGCGAGGTCACCGAGCAGATAACCGGACTCCTGGGACTGAAAGAAGAAGACTTTACCAGGGCGGTGGTGCTGCCGCAAGGTAAGTTTGCCGAGTTTTTGAATCTGGGCGGCAAAGAGCGGCGGGAAATGCTGCAGCGTTTATTCTCGCTTGAGCAGTATGGCAATGTTCTGATTAATAAAGTAAATGATAGGTTACGAACTGCGGAAACAGGCTATATCGAGGTAGAGAGCGAGCAAAAAGGATTAGGCGATGCCTCTCCGGCCGCTCTTGCCAAGGCCCAGGCGGGTTTGATCCGTGCCGGCGAGGCGGAAGAACACGCCCTAAAGTCGTACCGTCTGGCCGAGGAAAGATATACTGAAGCTAAGACGGTATACAGCCTGCAGGGGGAAATGGCCCGGAAGCAGGCAGAACTTACTGCCCATCGGCTGCAGGAACCGGAAATGCAGCAATTGGCTGCCGCCGTTGAGCTGGCAGAAAAAGCAGAGCGGGTAGCCAGTGTCTTGAACGAGTTCTCAACAAGCAAAGCCAATGAGCAGGAAGCGGCCACAGTTAAGCAGCAGGCAGGCGAGCAGACAGCCAGGCTGGCCGCAATCAGTAAAGAGCTATATGCCGCCTACAGTGCTGCCAGAGAGACCCGGAGCAGGCGGGAGCCGGAATTAGTTGAACAAAGGACAAAGCTGGAAGCCGCCCGTCAGCTTGAAGAACAGGTAGCCCGGCTGCAGGTTGCTGCTGACGAATTGTCAGCCCAGCAGCAGCAACAGCAGCTTGTGGCTGCTGGGGCCGGCGAGTCATTAGCAAGGCAGACAGCCTCTAGCCAACAATTAGAGGAACAGTTAAAAAAGCTTGAACACCAGCTAACCACTGCTGGTATTAGTGCGGTCCGGCGGGCCGAAGTGCAGGAATGCGTTACCGGCGCGCAAACGCTCAGACAAAATCTTATTGCGGCTGAGCGAATTAAGCAGGCCGGGGTTGTGCGCAAACAGCAATATGAACAGACTGCCGCTGCTGCCAGCCAGGCGGAGGCAGTCCGGCGGCAGGTTGAATTGCGGTTAAATGTGTTGACAGCGGCGGAGGCGAAAATGGCGGAGTCCCAGCTCCAGGCAGCAGCTGATCAGCTTGACCAGCTGTTGGCTGGTGAAAAAAAGGCCGCGGCCGTTCGGCTGGCGAGTGAACTGACGCCTGACCAACCTTGCCCGGTCTGTGGTTCTGACAAGCATCCCTGGCCGGCAACAAACAAAGCAAATTCCGGTGACATGGCAGGCTATACTCATTTTGAGCAGGAAATCACTGCCGCGAAAAAGCGCATGGCCCAGTTAACCCAAACTCTGGCCGAGACTGGCAAAAAGGTGGCGGACGAGCGCCAAAACCTGGCTGATGCCAGTGCGGCCGCGGCTGCGCTTAATCAGCAGTCAGCATCGGCAAGTATTGAACTTGACAAGATCCGGAGCGAATATGGTGAGGCCCGGGCTGCGGCCAGTGCTGTACACCGTCAGTTATTAGCGGCTTTGCAGGCTATGGATCAAAATATAGCCGGCCAGCTGCCTGTTGATGATACGATCAGGCATGTGGAGAAACTGGCCGAATATATTAGTAACCAGGATAGGCTGGCAGAAACCCTGACAAAGGAGCTAGTCAGCCAGCGGCAGGAATATGAAGGCAGCCAGCGTGAAATTTCTATGCTGCACCAGCGCGTGCAGGCGGCTGTCACCGGTTTGGCAGCCATTACTGCCAGGGCCGGCGCGGCCCAGGAGCAGGTAACAGCCAAGCAGCAGGAGCTGGCCGCCATTACCGGGGGGATACCTGCAAGCCAGCTTTTGGCCCGAACCGCGCAGGCTCTGGAGGCTGTGCGCCGGGAGGAAGAACTGGCAAAAAGCCAGGCTGAACAGGCGGCTGATGACCTGACCGTTGCCGAACAGGCCCGGACCCGGGCGGAAACCAGCTGGCTGGAGGCGGTGAAGCGCCGCGAGATCATCCAGGTTCAACTGGAAACCAGGTTGCGGGAAGAAGGGTTTGCCGATGCTAACGCCATGAATGCTGTCCGTTTGCCGGCACCCCGGCTGGAAGAAGGGCACTGCCGGCTCAAGGCCTATGCGGAAACTGAGCAGCGGCTGAATGCCCAGTATGATCATCTGCTGGCAGCCCTGCAAGGCCGTTTAGTCACTGACACCGACTGGGAACAAATTCAACAGGGCCTGGCCCAGGCGGAACAGGAAAAGAATATATCTACCCGGGATCGGGTAGAGGCTGATAAAGAATACCGGGATTTATCGGTTAAGCATCATCGCTGGTCGGAACTGGAGGCGGTGCGGCTGACACTTAAAGAACAGCGGGAATGTCTAATCGCATTGCGAACATTGCTGCGCGGGAATATCTTTGTGGAATTTCTGGCTCAGGAACAGATGGAATTGGTAGCCAGGCAGGCATCGGCGCGTTTAAAACAGATTACCCGGCACCGTTATGCCCTGGAGCTTAATTCAGACGGCGGGTTTCTGATCCGTGATGATGCCAATGGCGGTGTCAGGCGGCCGGTCAGTACGCTGTCAGGCGGTGAAACCTTCCAGACTGCGTTGGCGCTATCGCTGGCGTTATCGGCACAAATTCAGCTTAAAGGAAAGTATCCGCTCGAGTTCTTTTTTCTGGATGAGGGTTTTGGTTCACTTGACCAGCATGCTCTGGATGTGGCGATGAGCACCTTGGAGAAGCTCCATATCGAGCGTCTGACTATCGGTATTATCAGTCATGTATCGGAGTTAAAACAGCGCTTGCCGCGCCGGTTGGTCGTGGAACCGGCTGAACCGGCGGGGCGGGGCAGCCGAGTACGGGTCGAGGAGGCATAATAATGGCTTTCAAGGCAGGGCGGGGATTTATTTCCGGTTTAATTTTACTGGCCGGTATTGCTATTGGTGCCGGCTTATTTTTTAAGGATTATGGCGGCACCGCCAATGCTGCCTCTTTTGCCTATCAGGTGACGCCGGCAGATGGGGCAACCATTAGAAATAAGCAGCCAGAGCTACAGGTGCAGCTTACTTTGCAGGGAGAAAATCTGGAGTCGTATCAGCTATATCTCGACGGTCAGGCTATAGCAGCGGTTTATCAGCCGGCATTGGGTTTAATTACCGGCCGTCCGCCGCAGCAACTTACAGCCGGCAGGCATAACCTGCGCCTGACTTTTGTGCTTACCGGCTACCAGCCAGTTGAGCTTAGCAGCAGCTTTATGATTGCAGATAACAGGCCTGAGTACCAACCGGCAATCACCGGGACAGTTCCGTCCTCTTTACTGGCTGCGGGCCTTAGCGTGCTTAACCAACACCGCACCGCAATGGCGTTGCCGCCGGTTACCGAACAGCCCCTGCTTACCCGCAGTGCTCAGGCCCACGCCGATTATCTGGCCCGCAACAAGCTTTTTGGCCATTATGAGGATAAAAATCAGCCCGGTTTTACCGGCGTAACCGTAAAAGACCGAGCCGAATTGGCTGGGTATTATCTGCCGGTTGGTGAGGGTTTGTCCACTGCTGTTCCCTATGGCGGTGAGGGTGTCGAGAGTTTAATGGATGCCCCATATCACCGGCTGGCGCATATTAATCCTAATTTCACTGAGGTCGGTATCGGCTTTACCCTGGGGCCGGATTGCACTGTGATTAACTATGGTGCGCCCCAGGGGCTGACAGATGACCGGATCGTGTTATATCCCTATCCCGGCCAGGCAGACGCCAAAATTGGCTGGAAAGCCGTCGAA
This sequence comes from Bacillota bacterium, assembly GCA_023388195.1. Taxonomy (GTDB): domain Bacteria; phylum Bacillota; class Negativicutes; order Sporomusales; family Sporomusaceae; genus Sporomusa. Next base: position 2,331 of record JAEWGR010000088.1, on the reverse strand, counting down.
ACTCCGAATCCCCTGGCTGCCTATGGTCAGGAGGAGACCTATGTCGGCTATCCGATCAGTGTAAGTGTGCATGACAGTGCCACCCGGGAACTACAGGTTTTATCAGCCAGACTGGCAACCGCCGCCGGTCTGCCAATCCCTTTTTACCTGATTGATGCCAGCAAAGAGAGTACCTGGAAACAACATGTATTTCTTATTCCCCGGACAGCACTGACTCCCGGTGTGACCTATACTGTACAGATTGAGGCCTTACGCCTGATGGCTGACGGCAGTACCTCCACCTTGACGAAGGAATGGACCTTTTCCACAAGACCTAACCTGGAAGCCTCATCAGCCCGTCTGGAGCAAATGAGCAATGGGGCGAATTTTGTCACTGTCAGGGTAAAAAATGGCGAGCTTGCCGATTTGGCCTATACAGTCAAAAAAGGCGGCCAGACTTGGCAGACCTATGAGGACGGCCGTTATACGCGCTATAATCCTGATCAGCCGCTGACCGGTACCTTTACGCTTGAGCTCACAAGTGGTTTGTTTCCCCGCCCTGTAGTGTATGAATTTGAGCTGGCAGGCAACGAACAGAACCGGCAGCTCATTAGGCTGCGCTGACTGAGGGTATTATCCTTATTAGGAGGCTGCTGTGCATTTTAAACGATTTTTCAGTATTTTTGTTTTTAGTTTCACCCTGGTCTTGACGGCAGCCGCGGCCGTCAGCGCTGCTCCGTTTACCGGACAACAGGCTGCGGTACCGCCTAAGCCTGTTGTCCGGCTGGGCATTGATAATCTGGACCGGTACTTGGCTGTGTTTCAGGGGAAAAGGGTCGGTCTTATTACCAACTCAACCGGGATGACCAGCGATTTTCAAAGCACCATTGATGTGCTTAAAGCTAAGACCCGGCTTGTTGCGCTTTTTTCACCTGAACACGGTATTCGTGGCCATGTACCGGCAGGGGCGCCGGTCGGCAGCTATGTTGACGAAAGCACAGGCACACCGGTTTATAGCCTTTATGGGCAAACTAAGAAGCCAACAGCCGCCATGCTGGCTGATGTTGACGTTTTGGCTTTTGATATGCAGGATATTGGGGCTCGTTTTTATACGTACATGTATACAATGGCGTATGCCATGCAGAGTGCTAAAGAAAACGGTAAAACGTTTGTTGTGTTTGACCGGCCGAATCCGGTGGGCGGGACAGCGGTTGAGGGCAATATTATTCAACCTGGGTATGAGTCGTTTATTGGTATGTATCCAATTCCGGCCCGTCATGGCCTGACAATCGGTGAATTGGCCAGGATGATGAACCGGGAATATCAAATTGACTGCGAGCTGGTTGTTATTCCCATGACCGGCTGGCAGCGCAGTATGCATTTTTCGGACACCGGTTTACCCTGGGTTATGACCTCGCCCAATATCCCGACCCCTGATACAGCGTTGGCTTATAGCGGCACTGGGATCTTTGGCGGTACCAATGTTTCCGAAGGAATTGGCACTACCCGTCCCTTTGAGCTTGTCGGCGCTCCCTGGATTAACGCGGCTGAACTGGCAGGGCATATGAATGCCGCCGGTTTGCCGGGAGTGATGTTCCGGCCGGTGTATTTTACACCCCGCCAGCCGGATGTCAAATATCAGAGCCAGCTGTGCGGCGGCGTGCAGCTTCATGTTACTGATAAGGCGGCATATCAGCCGGTGCGCACCGGCCTTACCCTTTTATATGTTATTAATGAGCTGAGTGACGGCAAGTTTACGTTTAATCAGTCGGCTACTGCGGCCACAGCCACCATCGATATCTATACCGGTGACAGCAATGTCCGCAGGGGGGCGCCGCTGGCTGAAATACTGCGCCAGTGGGATGACCGTGCCAGGCAGTTCAAAGAGTTATCCAGGCAATATTATCTCTACTAATAATGGATATAAAATGGCTCCCGGACGTACTGCCTGACAGGTAGGCCTGGGAGCTCTTGGGATTTGATGATTTCAGCAACTGCAATCACTATTTCTGGATAGCGGGGGAGTTTTTTTCGGCGTGTTATAACAAGCTGATTTATTTATATTTATTGCATCATAAATTATTGTAATTTCTTACATAGTATCAATAACCGGTAAATTTAAAAAATCCTGTTTTTCAACTGCAGAGAGAGATTGCCATGTGGTATAATCTGGTTAGCAATATGAATCAGCTGATGGGGGGATTGAATTGAAAATAAAGCATCTCAGACATGCTACTTTTCAACTGTATATAAAGGGGCAGAGCTTGTTGGTGGACCCTGTTCTGGGTGCTGCCGGCAGTATGACGCCAATTGATAATTCGCCTAACCAGCGGCGGAACCCATTGGTAGAGC